>JANLWE010000003.1:0-6742 GCA_031364365.1 Gammaproteobacteria bacterium
AGCCTTGCCGTCGGTCTGCTGCCGGCGCTCCGTGCCGGGCGGCTCACGATCATCGATGCACTCGCGGGTCGTTGAGGGAATCGCCGGAATGCTGAAGCAGACACTCTCGATCACCTGGCTGGGACTTCGCAGCATTCCCGAACGTCTCGGTCCGTCGTTTGTGATCATCGTGGGCCTTGCCGGCGTCGTCGCGGTTTTCACCGCGCTGCTCGCCATGGCAGCCGGCTTCCAGTCGACGCTCAAGTCGACCGGGCGCGCAGATGTCGCACTCGTATTGCGGGGTGGTTCCCAGGCCGAGCTTAATTCCGGCCTCTCGCGCGAGCAGGCGACCCTCATCAAGGAAGCGCCGGGTGTCCGCGCAGGCGAGGACGGCCGCCCGCTCGCCTCGGCCGAAATGGTCGTCATTGCAGAACTCATGAAGGCCGGCGAAACGACCGGCTCGAACATCACCGTGCGCGGCGTCGAGCCCGCGGCCTTTGCGCTGCGGCCGCAGCTCAAGATCGTCGAAGGCCGCCGGTTCCAGCCGGGACTGCGCGAACTCATCGTGGGCCGGGGCGTCGCGCAACAGTTTGTGGGCGCCAGGATCGGCGAGACGATCCGCATGCGGGGCTCCGACTGGACCGTCGTCGGCGTATTCGACTCCGGCGATGCCAACGAGAGCGAGCTCTGGGCGGATGTCGAGGTCGCGCAATCGACGTTCAACCGGCAGGGATTCAGCGCCGTTCGGCTCCAGCTGGATGATGCGGCGGCCATCCCCTCGCTCAAGGACCACTTCACCGCCGATCCGCGACTCAACGTGGATGTGGAATCCGAAGAGCAGTACTACAGCGCCCAGACCGAGCAGTTCCGCAAGACGATCGGCGCGCTCGCCGGAGTCGTCACGCTCATCATGGCACTCGGCGCCATGTTCGCCGCGCTCAACACCATGTACGCCGCGGTCGGAACGCGCGCCCGCGAGATCGCCACTTTGCGCGCGATCGGCTTCGGCGGCGTGCCGGTGGTGATCTCCGTGATGATCGAATCGCTGCTGCTCGCGCTCGCGGGTGGTGTGATCGGCGCGCTGCTCGCCTACTTTCTCTTCAACAACATGGCGGTTTCGACGCTCGGTGCGAATTTCACGCAGGTCGTGTTCCGCTTCGCGGTTACGCCCGCGCTGGTCTGGAACGGGCTCGTCATCGCAGTCGCGATCGGGATGATCGGCGGTTTCCTTCCCGCCCTGCGGGCCGCGCGTCAACCCGTGACCACGGCGCTTCGCGCCGCCTAGGCATGACGGGCGCCACGCTGACGACGCCCGTCCTGATCGACATCGGCGCCAACCTCGCGCACGACAGTTTCGATACAGACCGCGCGCAAGTGATGGAACGCGCTCGCGCGGTGGGCGTTGCCGCGATGATCGTGACCGGAAGCACACTCGACGACACTGACAGGGCGGTTGCACTGTGCCGGCAGTTTCCGGACGTGCTCCGCGCGACGGCGGGCGTCCACCCGCACCATGCCACCGGCTTGCAGGCCGGCGACACCGGTCGGCTGGTCGACCTCCTGTCCGATCCGATGGTCGTCGCGGCCGGTGAATGCGGGCTCGACTACTTCCGTAATTTTTCGCCGCCCGCCGAGCAGCGCCGCGCATTCGAACTTCAGCTCGGGCTGGCCGAACAGGGGAAGCGGCCCGTCTTTCTGCACCAGCGCGACGCGCAGGCGGATTTTCTCGCGCTGCTGCGGGCCCACCCCGCCGCCGCCTCGCGCGCCGTGCTGCATTGTTTTACCGGCGGGCCGCAGGAACTCGAGGACTGTCTTGAACTCGGTCTCTCCATCGGCGTGACAGGTTGGATCTGCGACGAGCGGCGCGGCCAGGCCTTGCGGGAAGCCGTACCCCGTATTCCCGGCGAGCGCCTGATGCTTGAGAGCGACGCGCCCTATCTGTTGCCGCGTACGATTCATCCGAAACCCGCGCACCGGCGCAATGAGCCCGCTTATCTGCCGCTAATCCTGGAGGAGACGGCGCGTCATCGAGGCCTGACACCGGCGACACTGGCGAGCGAGACGACGGCAAATGCCTGCCGCTTCTTTGGTTTAACATTAAGCAACGACGCTAATCGGTTGATATAGGGAACCTTTATGGACTTCACACGCGCACGGCAATCGACCGATACGATCTTCAAGGACTCGATCGTGCCGCGGCTGTCCGACTACATCCGCATCCCGAACAAATCGCCGCTGTTCGATTCCGAATGGCAGGCGCACGGCCACATGGACCGCGCCGCGGAACTGATGGCCGCCTGGTGTCGCGAGCAACCCATTGCGGGTCTCACGGTCGAAATCGTCCGCGAGCCGGGCCGAACGCCGGTGCTTTTCTGCGAAATTCCAGGAACCGGGAAAAAGACTGTCCTGCTCTACGGCCACCTGGACAAGCAGCCGGAATTCACTGGCTGGGCGCAAGGTCTTTCGCCCTGGGAGCCCGTGCTGCGCGACGGCAAACTCTATGGCCGCGGCGGCGCCGATGATGGTTACGCAGTTTTTTCGTCGCTGACCGCGATAAGACTTCTCCAGGATCAAAAGATCCCGCATGCGCGCTGCGTCGTACTGATTGAGGCCTGCGAGGAGAGCGGCAGTTACGACCTGCCCCACTACGTCGATCGGCTTGCGGACCGCATCGGCACCCCGAGTCTCGTCGTCTGCCTCGATGCGGAATGCGGTAATTACGAACAGCTCTGGTGCACGACTTCGCTGCGCGGCAACCTGGTCGGCAACCTGATCATCGAAGGTCTGACGGAAGGCATCCATTCCGGCGCGGGCACCGGAATCGCGCCTTCGGTCTTTCGAATCGCACGCACGCTTCTCGCGCGGGTCGAGAGCGACGTGACGGGCGATCTTCTGGTCGAGGAACTGATCGTGCCAGTTCCCGCGGCTCGAATCGACCAGGCGCGTGCCGCTGCCGACGTGCTCGGCACGCAGATCGCAGGCAAACTCCCCTTCGTTCCGGGCGCGCGCGCCCTCTCCGATTCGCCGGTCGAGCTGGTGATCAACAACACCTGGCGCCCCACCCTTGCAGTCACGGGCGCGGCCGGACTGCCCACGATGGAAAATGCCGGCAACGTTCTGCTGCCGCGCGTCGAGTTCAAGCTCTCGTTCCGGCTGCCGCCTACGGCCGACGCTGCAGGGGCCGCTGCGGCCGTGAAGTCGCGATTCGAAGCCGATCCGCCCTATGGCGTGCGTGTGCGCTTCGAGGTCGAATCCTCATTGGCCGGCTGGGATGCGCCGCCGGTCGCGTCCTGGCTCGAGACCTCGATGCGCGACGCTTCGCGCGCCAGTTTCGGTCGGGATGCCATGTATCTCGGAACCGGCGGCAGCATTCCGTTCATCGGCATGCTCGGCGAACGCTTCCCGCAGACCCAGTTCCTGGTCACCGGCGTGCTCGGCCCGCATGCAAACGCGCACGGTCCGAACGAGTTCCTGCATCTGGATTGCGCCAAGAACCTGACGCTTTGCGTCGCCAAGGTAATCGCGGATCACCGCTCGCAAAAGGCCGACTAGCGTCGCGCGAGCGGACTTGGCTCCACCTGGGCCTTCAGCTGCTCCCAGGCCGTGCGGTAGCGTTCCGCCGGGTGGGCCGTCCCCGGCGCCGCCGGCGGGTATTCCTGTTCGAGCAGGTCGAGTCGCATGACTCGCGGCGGACGCCCTTTTGGAAACTTCGCGCGACCGGTGAAAACAATGCGGCCTTCGACCGGTATTTCGCCGGCCAGCAAACGGACCGCCGCGACCCGGTCGTAAAGCGTCTCGAGCGGATTCAGGAAAGTCGAGCGTTCACTGCCGTTCATGACCGCCCATTCCCGCATGTGCTCGCCCCCGAACACGACGCCTTCGACGTCGCGGTAATCGACGACGAGCAATCCGCGCCCGGTCAGCAACAGGAAGTCGATATGCAACTGGCCGTCGCTGCCGTCGGGTATCAGGATGTCCCGCAGCAGGCCCACGGACGCCGTCTCGAAGGACTTGATGAGCTGTCGACGGGCCCGGTAACGGCGCCAGCGCCGGTGCAGGGCGACGCAACCCGCGGCAAAAAGCGCGAGCAGCATCACGCCGGCAGAGACCTGCACGATCAGGTTTTCGGTGCTCATGCGCTTCGTCTCGCGTGCCAGCGACGGAGCAGTCTCGCGCCACCCGGCAAGCGCAGCAGCGCCAGCAGAATCCGGACGGCCATCCGATCGGCCGCGCTCAATGCAAAGGGACGGTGCAGTGGCAGGTACAGGGCCGGCTGCGTTTCGATTTTGAATCCGCTCCACGACAGCGGATTCAAAATCGAAACGGCCCTGATCGCAGCCGAGCTGCCAGGCATGCGGACCGGCGCCTGCGCGGCGTTGCAGGGTCGGATGCGTCACCGTGTCCGGCAATGTCGGTCCCTCGTATGCCGAGGCGGCAATGTGCGCGATTTGATCGCCGCTCTCCTCGCCTCGCAACCAGAGGCGGTTGCCGACGCCGGCACGTTCGACGATGCGAAAAACTTCCGATGGGTTCGATCCTGACATGCGCAAATGATAATCGGCGGCGATCACAGTAACCACCGCCGCAGTGATACGGCATGATGCGCAAGTGAGCGTGCATGCACCGCTGGCAGAATTGCTCGCCTGCCCGTCCTGTGGTAGCCGGCTGGCCGGCGCGGGCTGCCTGGCCTGCCGGATCGATTTTCCGTCGATCGGAGGCATTCCCTGGCTGATGCCCGAGCCGTGGCTCGCGCTGGCGGAATGGCGCGGGCGACTGCATCACCTGCTGACGCACTATGCGACTGAAGCGGCGCGACAACGCGCGGCCCTATCCGATTCCGGGGACGACAATTTGGCTCACCAGCGGCTCGAGCGCGTCGCCGCGGCCCTCGATGACCAGTCGGCGCGCCTGCGCGCGCTCATGCAGCCACTCGGCTTCGACCGGCGCAACGAAGCGCATGCGGTTCACGTCGCGCTCGGCACGGAGCTGCCGCTCAACCAGGGCCTCTCGTCGTACTACCCGAATCTGCATCGCGACTGGTGCTGGGGCGATGCCGAGAATCGCGCGAGTCTCGACGCGGTCCTCGCAAGTCTGCCCACAGGTACGACACCCGCGCGCGTCCTGGTCCTCGGTGCCGGGGCCTGCAGACTCGCGTATGACCTGCACCAGGTCTTGCGACCGGGCCTTACGGTTGCACTCGATTTCAATCCGCTGTTTCTGCTGGCGGCCTCGCGAGTCCTCGCTGGCGATGCGCTCGAGCTCTACGAATTCCCGATCGCGCCGCGGACGATTGCCGATCATGCCGTCCTGGGGCGACTCGCCGCGCCCGCCGCAGTGGCGCCAGGATTCGAGTTCGTGCTCGCCGATGCGAGTGCGCCGCCATTTCGTCCGGGCAGTTTCGATCTGGTCCTGACACCCTGGTTCATCGACGTGGCTGGAGAGCCGGTCGGGCGCATAATCGCGCGGATCAATGCACTCCTCGCGCCGGACGGGCTCTGGGTGAACCACGGCTCGCTCGCATTCGCGGACGCCGCGCCCGCCGAAGCCCTGAGTCTCGAGGAATTGCTCGAGCGCCTGCCCGCGGGCGGCTTCTCCCGTGCGGTAGCACGCGAAACGGTGCAGCCTTACCTCGCATCGCCGGCCAGCCGGCATGCGCGGCAGGAGACTGTCATCACCTTCAGCGCGCGCAAAGAGCGCGAGCTTGCACCCCTGCCTGCCGGATGCCCGGTGCCGGACTGGCTCGCGCGTGCGGATCATCCGGTGCCGCTGCTCCCGCAGTTTCGCGCGCAGGCGCTGTCCATGCGTGTCTACGCGTTCCTGCTCGCGATGATCGACGGCGAGCGCACGATCCGTGACATGGCCCGGCTGATGGAACAGCAGAAGCTCATGACCGCCGATGACGCCGAGCCGGCGATACGGCGCTTTCTGGCCCGGGCGTTGCAGGATCCGGATCGCCGACCCCAGTTCTGATCGGGCGCTTGTCCGGGCTACGCGCGTCCGTTTATCGTGGCGCGCCCGGATCACGGAGACCGTATTCGATGGCGACGAAGAAACTGGCCGAAATCATGACCTGGACCGCGGTCGCCATCGCCGGTGCAACGGCCCTCGGCGGCATCGCCCTGCATCGCGGCGAGACCATCAACGCGCTCTGGTTCGTGGTCGCCGCCGTCAGCGTCTATCTGATCGGCTACCGCTTCTACAGCGGCTGGATCGCTACTCGTGTGCTCAAGCTCGATGGTACGCGGGCCACACCAGCGGAACGATTGGAGAACGGGCGCGATTTCATGCCGACGCACCGTTCGATCGTGTTCGGCCATCATTTCGCAGCCATTGCCGGTGCGGGGCCGCTCGTGGGGCCGACACTTGCGGCCCAGTTCGGTTACCTGCCCGGAACGCTGTGGCTGCTGGTCGGCGCCGTGCTCGCGGGTTGCGTGCAGGACATGCTGGTGCTCTTCTGTTCGACGCGGCGCGACGGCCGCAGCCTCGCGCATCTGGCCCGCGACGAGCTCGGACGCTTCGGCGCCACGGCGGCGATGATCGGCACGCTCTGCATCATGATCATCCTGATGGCGGTGCTCGCGCTCGTCGTGGTCAAGGCCATGACGCACAGTGCCTGGTCTACGTTCACCGTCTTCGCGACCATTCCGATCGCTTTGTTCATTGGTGTGTATCTCCGCTTGTTCCGGCCGGGCAAGGTGCTGGAAGCGACGGCCATCGGCGTCGCCCTGTTGCTTCTCGCAGTGGCGGCCGGCGGATGGGTGGA
>JANLWE010000022.1:0-4749 GCA_031364365.1 Gammaproteobacteria bacterium
GTTTTACGTGCGCTGGCACATGGGCGTGCCGGACGTGACGCTTGCCGATTGGCGGCTGCGCATCGCGGGTTCCGCGATCCAGTCGCCGCGCGAGTTCACGCTGAAAGAATTGCGGAAATTCAAGGTGCATGAAGTCGCCGCTGTCAACCAATGCTCGGGCAACCGTCGCGGGCTCTTCACGCCACATGTGCCGGGCGTGCAATGGGGCTATGGCGCGATGGGGAACGTCATTTGGCGCGGCGTGCGGCTGAAGGACGTACTCGAGGCCGCCGGCCTTGCCGAAACCGCGCTCGAGGTCCGGGCTGACGGCGCCGATGCGCCGATACTTCGCGGCCCCGATTTCGTGAAGAGCCTGCCACTGTGGAAGGCGCTCGACACCGACACACTGATCGCCTTCGAGATGAACGGCGAGCCGCTGTCGCGCTGGCACGGTTTCCCGGCGCGCCTCGTCGTGCCGGGCTGGACCGCCACCTATTGGGTCAAGTCGCTTATGGAATTGAACGTGCTGGACAAGCCGTTCGACGGTTTCTGGATGAAGACGGCCTATCGCGTCCCGAAGGGCCTGTTTGGTGCGAGCCGCTTCGAATCGCAGGACGGCGAGCAGAACTCGCCGATCACTGCGATTCGCATCAATTCACTGATCGTCGATCCGCAGCCGGGCGCGACACTCCCGGCGGGCCGGCGTACCGAGGTCCTCGGAATCGCCTGGGATGGCGGCTCGGGCATTCGTGGCGTCGAAGTCTCGCAGGACGGCGGTGCGACCTGGCGCGAGGCGGCACTCGGCCATGACCATGGTCAGTACTCCTGGCGGCAATGGCGTTTTCCGCTGACGCCGGCGCAGCCGGGCGAAATCAGGCTCATGGCGCGCGCCCGCGCACGGGACGGTTCGACACAGCTTGACGCGCTTATTCCAAATCCGGCCGGTTACCACCATAACGTGGTGCAGCAGGTGGAATACCGTGTGGCGTAATCATTTATTGCTTCTCGGAGTTGTGCTCGCCCTTCCGGTCCGGGCAATCGCTGAAGACGAGACCGGAATCGTGCTTACCGAAGGATTGGGCCGCGACCAGGCACAGGCCTCCTGCTCGATGTGCCACAGTCTCGATTACATCGTCATGAACTCTCCGTTCCAGGACAAGGCCGCCTGGGAGAAGACCGTGAAAAAGATGATCACGGTCTTTGGCGCGCCGCTGACGCCGGAAGAATCCGCGGCAATCGTGGCCTATCTCGACCGCCACTACGGCAAGTAGAAGGACGTCCCGCGTGAAGAAGAAAGTCGCATTGGTCACGGGAGCGAGTTCTGGAATCGGTGCGGCAGTCGCGCGCCGCCTTGCAAACGACGGCTATACCGTGATGGCGGCCGGTCGGGATGCGGCCCGCACGGCGAAGGTCGCGTCCGAACTTCCCTCGGTGCAGACCTGGGTTGGCGACCTCAAATCGTCGGAGGCCTGCGACAAACTGATCGCCGATTGCGTGAGAACCTTCGGGCGTCTCGACGTGCTCGTGAATAATGCCGGCATCTATCAGATCGCCAATGCCGAAGGGACGACTGACCGGGTCTGGCAGCAGACACTCGACATCAACCTGAGCACGCCGTTCTTCCTGAGCCGCGCGGCCCTGCCGCAGCTTCGGCTCAGCAAAGGCGTGATCGTCAATATCGCGTCCGACTGGGGTCTGGTCGGCGGGCGCAATGCGGTCGCCTACTGCGCAAGCAAGGGAGGCCTCGTGCTGATGACCCGGGCGATGGCGATCGATCATGCCGCCGAGGGCATCCGCATCAATGCCGTGTGTCCCGGCGATGTCGAAACGCCGATGCTTTACCGCTCAGGCGCGACTCACGGACTCGATGCGAAGAGCGCGCTGCACGAAGCGAACACGGGCAGCCGGACCGGTCGTGTCACGAGCCCTGAGGAAGTCGCTGCGCTGGTCGCATTTCTCGCATCCGACGATGCGGCTCAGATCAACGGCGCGGCGATCCCGATGGACGGCGGCAATATGGCGTGATCGTCAGAACCGGAAGGTGTGACTGAGTTTCAGCGTCAGGTCAGATGTATACGACCGGAATTTCCGGTCGCGGTCGAAATCCTCCAGCTGTGAATTGATCGCGAGCACGGTCTCGCGACCCGCCCGCGGGATCCAGCGCAGGATGCTGTTGATACCGATCGTCTCGGAGACATTGTCGTATTGCAGGAAATTCTCCCAGGACCAGGCGACGTTGAATGCAATGTCCGCGTTCAGCGTCAGAAGTCGCGTGATAAAGTTGCCCTGCGGCAAGTCAACATCGTTGTACTCCCCGCCGAGCGTGACCTTCAGATGCGCACTGGGTCGCCAGGTAATATTCGTCCCGACGACGAAAATGTCGCCGTCGTAGAACTCGCCACCGCAGACCGTTGAATTGCTGGCGATCACGCGATGCTCGCCGGTGACCAGGCTCGCGCAGGCACGGTCGAAAGAATACGTGCCGGCCGGAATCACGATTCCATCGGAAATCTCGAAGGATTCCGCCAACCGCTCCTCCATGAAGCTGTGTTCCAGTTCAAGGCGATCCGCGGTCTGGTTTTCGACCCCGATGACCCTGAGCCCGATTTCCTGCGATTGATCGCGGCCGTTGATCGCATTGACGAACTGACCGTCAATGCCGCTGTTAATCGAGCGGACCCAGCTACCCGACGGTCGCCAGGTGTATCCAAGCTCCGCCCCGATATCGACGATGTCGGTCCGGCTCGCAAAGCCAAGGGCGGGGAAGTAGTTCTCCTCGAGCACCTTGTATGCGGCCTCGCCGCGCCAACCGCGGCTGTTCGGCATGGCGACGCTCAATCCATAAGCAGCCTCATCGCCCTCCAGACCCTCGGTGCTGGTCTGCTGGTACCAGGCGCTCGCTTCGAACGTGCGGGCCTCGCCGAGGCGCGTATTGAGATAGTGGAAGTCGAGACCAGCGAGCGAGTTGTCGCGGGACTCGTCGGGATTGCCGCTCGTCACGATCGCGCCGATCGTGGATTCCGCCAGCACGTTGGTCGCGATGCGACCGACAAACAGATCAACTGTGTCCGGCCCAGTCGTGGAATCCTGGCGAACTGCCAGCGCGCCGACGCTCCAGGGACCGGCGCGCCCGGCGATCTTCAGGCCACCGTCCAGCGTCAACGTTTCCCCACCGTCATCGAGTCCGATGCGACGTGAAAAGAACGGCCGCCCGTCCTCATCCTGGATCTGGCCGAACTCAAAAATGTCGGAATCCTGGAGGAAGAAAGCCCGCTGCTCCGGAAAGAAGAGATCGAAGCGCGTCAGGTTGATCTGCCGCGCGTCCGCCGTCGTACCCGCGAAGTCGGGATTGAGGGTCAGTGCCGCAGTCATGGATGGCATCATCTTCCAGACCACATCGAGCGACGGTTCCAGAAACGTGTTCTTTTCATCTGTCACGTAATCACGCGAGGACCCGGTCCGCAGACCGGGCGTGATGTCGAGTCCCCTTCCCTGCTGAAGCCCGCTCAAGCCCTGCAACAGGCCCGAGCGCGACAGATTTTGCTTACGGTTGTAGGAGACCCAGCCGAACTGCTCGTTGTTGCGGCCGAGCCAGCGCGTGAAGTTGAGTCCCCAGGCATCGCGCGCGGGGTCGAATGAGAGCGACTTGAGTGGAATCGCGACCTCTGCGGTCCAGCCTTCGCCGTCGAGTTGCGCGGCGGCATCCCAGATGCCTTCCCACTCCCAGTTCTGGCGGTCGGCGTCGGTGAAGAGCCCTTCGCTTCGCATGCCGTTCGGGTTGACGTCGAACATGTAACCGGAGCGACCCTGATCGAAAGGATCGAGGATGATCGAGAATCCATCTTCGCCGAAAGAAACGTCGGTCTTGCGGAGCACCTTGGCGACGACCTTGTCGGGCTCCGAGTCCCAGAAGCGTGCGGCGAAATACAGCGCCTCGTCATCGAAGGCGACGTAGATTCGGGAACGCTGGGAGGGTTCGCCAAATTCGTTTGAGACGACAACATGCAGGTCTTCGACAACGGCTGCCTGCTGCCACACGGCGTCGTCGAGACGGCCGTCGAGAACCGGTGGCTGTTCGGCGCGGGTGGCGGCGATGGACTTGCGTGCGGGGACAGCCTCACAAACCGCGGCGCCAGTGGCGGTCATGCAGACGATCGCCACCAGGCAGGTGGAAATGCGCACCAGCGGTCCTCCATGCGGCATTTCGATATCATCGAGCACCGCGCAATCACGAAGTTATCACGGACGATCCATGACCCGCACGCATCGCAATGTCATCTCCATCTTCTGGTGGCTCTGCATGGTTCCGCAGGCCGTGACCGCAGAGCCGACCGCGGCACCGGATGTAGAGCGGATCCTGACCGCCGTGCCGAACTCCGCCTCCTACGGCAAACATCTGCTGCTCCTCACCGAAGAGCCGCACATGGCGGGCACTGAGCGCAACCACGCGCTCGCGGAATACGTGCGCGACCGCTTCCGCGAGTACGGCCTCGACGAAGTGAACTTTCACGAGTTTCCCGCGCTGCTCACTTTTCCAAAGTTTGCGGCGCTCGCGATCCGCACGCCCGTCGATCAGACCTTCGACCTGCGCGAGGACCCCCATCCCGCAGACAAGGACTCACGACTTTACGACGACCCAGCACAGGTGGCCTTCCATGGCTACGCGCCTTCGGGAAAGGTCCGCGCCGAGGTGGTCTACGCCAACGGTGGCAGCCCCGAAGATTTCCAGGTCCTGGACCGCATGGGTATTGATCTCAAGGGCAAGATCGT
>JANLWE010000137.1:0-5204 GCA_031364365.1 Gammaproteobacteria bacterium
CTTCGTCGCGCGGCTCAGTTCGGGCTGGGCGGTTCTCGGCGAGAAGCAGGTGCTGCCCGGCTACTGCCTCCTGTTGCCGGATCCCGTCGTGCCGACGCTGAATTCATTGCAGGGATCCGATCGCGCGACATTTCTTGCGGATATGGCGGCGCTCGGCGACGCGGTGCTCTCGGTCACCCATGCGGTGCGGATCAACTACGCGATTTTCGGCAACCAGGATCCCGCGCTGCACGCGCATGTGATACCGCGCTATCTCGACGAGCCGGCTGAGTTCGCGACTGCGCAACCATGGGCGTACGACTGGAATGCCGCGCCCGCGTTCGACGTCGACCGTCATCGTGAGTTGCGCGACCGGATTCACACTCAACTCGGCAGGAACGCCTAGGCAGCCGCCGGCCATGCGAGTCATCTATTCTCCGCTGCAAGCTCGCCACGACGGCGGAGTCGAACTGCATCGTGGCGCGCTGGTGCCGAGTTTCGAATCGCCAATGCGCGTGCAGTGCATCCTGGACACGCTGCAGCGGGGCGGCTTCGAGGTCGTGCCGCCGCGCGACATGCCGGAGTCCCGGCTCCTTCACGTGCATGACGCCGACTTCGTGGAATTCCTGCGAAGTGCGCATTCGCGCTGGACCGCCGGCGGACGGGACGGATCCATGCTGCCGAGCGGCTTTCCCGCGCGCGGGCTGCGGCGCGATCGCCTGCCGTCTGGCATCCATGGCGCGCTGGGCTACTACACCTTCGATGCCAGCTCTCCGATTGTCGCCGGCACCTGGGAGGCTGCATTTGCTGCCGCTCGATGCGCCATCACCGCAGCAGCCCTGGTGGCCGAAGGCGATTCCGCCGTTTACGCGTTGTGTCGTCCACCAGGCCACCATGCGGGACGCAGCTTCTTTGGCGGTTACTGTTACCTGAACAATGCGGCGCTCGCGGCACAATATCTGCGGGACAATGGCTGCGGGCGGGTCGCCGTCCTTGATGTCGATTACCACCATGGCAACGGCACGCAGGAAATATTCTGGGAACGCGACGATGTGTTCTTCGCGTCCTTGCATGCCACGCCGGATTCGGAGTACCCGTACTTCCTGGGCTATGCGGACGAGCGTGGCGCGGGCCGCGGCGAGGGCCATACGCTGAATCTGCCGCTGCCGCTCGGCACGCGCTGGCACGAGTATCGGGCCGCGCTCGATATGGCGCTGGATGCGATCGGTCGCTACGCGCCGAACGCGCTGGTCGTCTCGCTCGGTGTCGACACGTTTGAAGCGGATCCGATCAGCGGATTCAAGCTGACGGGACCGGATTATGCGCAGCTGGGCACCTGCCTGGCGACAGCCCGGCTGCCGACAGTGCTGGTTCAGGAAGGCGGCTATGCGATCGCCGAGATTGGTGCAAACGTGGCGCGAGTGCTCGCCGCGTTTCGCTGACGCGTCCTGCATTACACTCCGACGATGGCTGTCACCGACGATTTCAGGGAATTCGCACTCGAGCAACTGCGTCCTTCGGGCCGGGTCACGTCGCGAGCCATGTTCGGCGGCATCGGCCTTTACCTCGACGGCCTGTTCTTCGCACTGATCGACGACGACACGCTGTACTTCAAGACCGATGACTCAAACCGGTCGCGCTATGAAAAAGCGGGCTCACGGCCCTTCTGCCCGTTTCCGGACAAGCCGGACAAGTCGATGGCCTATTGGCAGGTTCCGGCAGAGGCGCTGGAAGATTCCGAGGAACTCGCGATCTGGGCGCGCGAGGCAATGAACGTCGCACTCGCCGCGCGTACCAGGCGACCGGCCCGACGCCGTACCCCTGCCCGCGGACGCAAGGGAACGCGGCATTGAGTGCGAGTGCCGCAGACGCGGCAGATACGCTTCGCGGCGACTGGGAACCGCGGTTTCGCCAGTTCGCCGCGGACCAGCCGGGCGCCGATCCCGGCCATGGACTCGCCCATCTGGAGCGTGTCGTTGCGACGGCGCTTCGCCTCGCGGCCGAAGAGGGCGCACGTGCAGAAGTCGTACTGCCGGCCGCCTGGCTGCACGATTGCGTGCACGTCGCCAAGGATTCCCCGGACCGTGCGCGCGCATCCGGGCTTGCGGCGGAAAATGCGGCCGGTTTTCTCAAGGACGCCGGCTACCCCGAACGATGGCTGGCCGACATCCGCCACGCGATCGAGGCGCACAGCTATTCGGCGGAAATTCTGCCGCGGACGATTGAAGCGAAGGTGGTGCAGGATGCAGACCGGCTCGATGCCTTGGGCGCAGTCGGCGTCGCGCGCTGCATCGCGGTAGGCAGCGCGCTCGGCCGGCCGCTCTATCAGGCGGATGACCCGTTTTGTTCCGCACGCGCGCCGGACGACAGCGGCGCCTCGGTCGATCATTTCTATTCGAAGCTCCTGAAGCTTGCCGGGACGATGCAGACCGCTGCGGGCCGGCGGGAAGCCGAGCGGCGCACGGCTTTCATCCGGGCATTCATCGCGCAGCTGCAGTCGGAGATCGGGTCATGAGCCGCGGCGTCAGCGCGGCCGACGCATTGCGGAAACTGCGTGAAGGCAACGCGCGCTTCGCGGCGCATGCGCGCGGCACCGGAACTCTTCTCACTGCCGCGCGGCGCGCGAAGTTGACGGGAGTGCAGGAACCCATCGCGATCGTACTCGGCTGTTCGGATTCGCGCGTGCCGGTTGAGATCGTCTTCAACCAGGGCCCGGGCGACCTGTTCGTAATACGTGTTGCCGGAAACATCGTCGCCCCCTCGCTGGTCGGCAGCGTCGAATTCGCGGCAGATCGCTTCGGCACGCGGCTGGTCGTCGTGATGGGCCATTCCTCCTGCGGTGCGATCGCCGCGACGATCGAGGAACTGCACCGGCCGACCACGAACCAGTCGCCTAACCTGAGGGCGATCGTGGATCGCATCCGTCCGGGCGTCGAAGAGCTGGTCAAGATGAAAGAGGCGGAAGGTGCGCTGGCGGTGGAACACGCGGCGATGACGGCCAATGTCCTCGCATCTGTCAATCAGCTCCGGCACGGCTCAGCGATCATCGAGGGACTGATCGCATCGGATGGCCTGGTCGTGATCGGAGCCTGGTATTCCCTCGAAACCGGGAAGGTCGAATTCCTGGACGAAACTCTACCGCGATAGCGCCGCGACGAACTGCTCGGCATCCACGTTTCCGCCGCTTACGATGATTGCCGTTGTGCGGTCGCCGAGCGCCAGCTTGCCGGCGAGCGCGGCGGCGAGCGCAACGGCGCCACCCGGCTCGATGACGAGGCGCAGATACCGGAAGGCATAGGCCATCGCGGTTTCGACTTCGGCGTCGCTGACCGTGAGGATGCCGGCCAGCAGCTCGCGATTGAGCGCGAAAGTCAGCTTTCCAGGCGGCGACGATTGCAAGGCGTCGCAGATCGACCGGGCTTCCGGCGGATTCTTGAGCAGACGTCCGGCGGCGAGCGAGCGGCGCGTGTCGTCGAACGCCTCGGGCTCAACGCCGTAGACCGCCGCCGTCGGGGACAACGCGCGAATCGCAAGGGCCGATCCGCTGACGAGCCCGCCGCCGCTGCAGGGAATCAGGACCTGGTCAGGCATCAAGCCGAGCTCGCTGGCCTGCTGCATCAACTCGAGCCCTGTCGTTCCCTGGCCGGCGATGACGTGGGGATCGTCAAATGCCGGCACCAGCGTCGCGCCCTGGTCCGCAGCGAGCTTTGCGGCGATTTGTTCCCGGCTTTCCCGCACGCGGTCGTAATGGACGACTTCCGCGCCGAGCGCGCGCGTGTTCTCGAGTTTGGCGCGGGGCGCATCGGACGGCATGACGATGGTCGCCCGGATGCCGAGCATTTTCGCCGCGGCGGCGACGCCCTGGGCATGATTGCCGGAGGAAAATGCGACAACGCCTTTCCGGCGTTCCGCCTCGTCGAGCTGCACAAGGCGGTTATAGGCCCCGCGAATCTTGAAGGAGCCGGTGCGCTGAAGCGATTCCAGTTTCAGCAGCACTCGGCCGCCCGTCAGCTCATCGAGCGGCGTGCCGGCGAGCAGCGGCGTGAGTCGGGCGACACCCGCAAGCCTTTTTGCGGCGGCCTGAACGTCGCCGAAGTCAGGCAGGCGGCCGGATTCGTATTCCGCGTTCATCGAATGCTATGTTACGCCGCATGCAAGGCACCGTGCGCCTGGCCGATCCGATCTGGCTGCCCTGCGCGGCCATGGTCGGCGTAACGGCGCTGGTCTGGTTCAAGCTCTATGCGGATCGCCTCGGAGAAATGCGCGCGAAGCACATCGACCCGCAGGCGCTTTCGACCGCTCGCGCCGCGGCAGGCAAACTCGAGAAAACCCAGGCCGCCGATAATTTCCGGAACCTGTTCGAAGTGCCAGTGCTCTTCTATCTGCTTTGCGTCGCGATCGCGCTGAATGGCGGATCGACGCCGGGATTGATCGCTGCCGCCTGGACGTATGTGGGTCTCCGGGCGTTGCACACCCTGATCCACCTGACCTATAACCGCGTCGTGCACCGATTCCTCGCCTATGTGGCGAGCACGCTCCTGCTGTTTGGCATGTGGATCGCGTTTTTCGCGAGAATCGCCGGATGAGCGATTTCGAAGGGCGTTGTCTCTGCGGCGCTGTGCGGTTCGCGATCACGCCGCCCACGCTTTTCTTCGCGCACTGCCACTGCCATTACTGCCGTGACGCCCATGGCGCCGCCTTCGTGAGTTGGGTCGGCGCTGCGGATACGCGGTTCAAATACCTGCTCGGCTCGGCGGAGCCGAAGTGGTATCAGTCTTCGCAGCAGAGCCGGCGCGGTTTCTGCACCGATTGTGGCACGACGCTTTTCTTCGCATCGACGATCTGCCCCGGCGAGATCCACGTCGCGCGGCCGGCGATCCAGGGGCCGATCGACCGCGAGCCGCAGTGTCATGTCTTCTACGACCAGCACGCGGATTGGATCGAAGTCGGCGATGCCTTGCCGCGCTACACGAGCGAGGAGCCGGGACTCCAGAAGTTCCGCGCGGTGACGAAAACCCAAGCCTGAAAAACAGCGTTAACTGCTTGCTTTAACTTAGGTTTCTGATAAGATACTGTATATAAAAAAGGCCTATCCACTTAGCTCAACCTGACCCCACAGATTGTGTTTGTGCGCGATGCTGGACGATGCGCCGATAGGTCACGGGCCGGGCGATTACGGCTTGGGTCAGAAGACGGTAGAACAGCAGGCCGCGGGAGCGCGAGCT
>JANLWE010000042.1:0-1686 GCA_031364365.1 Gammaproteobacteria bacterium
TCTCCGTGCACGACCCATAATCGCTTGCCGTCCGCCGTCACATGAATGGCGTCTTCGACCACCTCGATCCCGCCCAGGCGCAGCCCCACGAACTGGCGCAGATGTTCGTCGTGATTGCCCGGGATGTAGATGACCTTCGTGCCCTTGCGCGCGGCGCGCAGGATTTTCTGCACGACGTCGTTATGGGCCTGCGGCCAGTACCAACCCTTTTTCAACTGCCAGCCATCCAAGATGTCGCCGACCAGGTAGAGCGTGTCGGCCGTGTGCGTGCGCAGGAAATCGAGGAGATAGAAGGCCTGGCATCCGGGCGTCCCGAGATGAATGTCGGAGAGCCAGATCGTCCGGTAGTGGTAGTGATCGTCTACCGCGGTAAGCATGTGACTTCCTGCAGCAGCCTGACCTGCGCGCAGTAAGCCATGCTGATATTAAGGTTTAGTGAAAATCTCTAAATTTCTTGAGAGACCGTGGTTAAGGCCCTGTAATCGCTCATGACATAAGCGCCTTCCCGCGCCGGACTATGCAAATGCATTGCCACTCCTGCACCCTTGACCGATGACGTCGGAATCTCACGTCAGCGAATACCACGATTCGATGGTCGCGTTCCTCGAGTGGATCTGGGGCCGGGATTTCATGGCGCCCGGCGGCGAAGGCAACGTCGACAGGATGGTCGAAGGGATCGACCTTGCCGGCAAGCGGGTGCTGGACATCGGCTGCGGCATCGGCGGGCCGGCGTTCGTGCTGGCGCGCAAGTACGGCGCGCACGTGACCGGCATCGACCTGGAGCCGCAGCTCATCGCGCGTGCCGCGCGCCGTGCGGCCGAACTCGGACTCTCTCATCAGGTCGAGTTCCGGCCTGTCACCCTCGGCCCCCTCGATTTTCCCGATCAAAACTTCGACGCCGTTTTCACCTCGGGCGCCCTGACGCAGACGGAAGACAAGGCAAGGATCATCGCCGAGTGCTTCCGGGTTCTGAAACCGGGCGGCGTCCTGACCTGCTATGACTGGCTGAAGAACGACGCGCCGCTGAGCGACGACATGCGCTATTTCATCAAGATGGAGGGATTGACCTACAACTTGATCATGCTGGCGGAACTCGGTCGCCATCTCGTCGACGGCGGCTTCGAGGACGTCACGATGGAAGACGCATCCGACTGGTACCGCCGTGAATCGCGCCGTGAGTACGAGCGGATGCGGGGCGAGGGCAGGCAGCGTGTCGTCGAAATCATCGGCGCGGCGCAGGCCGATCACATGATCGAGGACTGGCGATCCATGGTCGTGGTCTGCGAGAAGGGAGAGCTTCGCCAGGCTTATACGCGAGGGCGCAGGCCCTGAGTGGAAACACCTATAATTCGATTTCCGCGATGGAGCCGTGACGAATGAATGTCGCCTTGCAGCGGCCGCTCAGCGCCGTGGACCTCAACTTCAATCCACCCCGGCTTCCGCTCGGGCAGCTCAGGGATTTTGCCCGCGCGCATTGGGGCCTGGAAGGCGAGTTCACGGCGCTCGAAGGCGAGCGCGACCAGAACCACCGTCTGACAACCGCGGACGGCGCGAGCTACGTGCTGAAGGTTTCCCCAGCCGGTGAAAGCGAGGGCGCCGTGGAATTCCAGGTCGCGGCACTGCGCCACCTGGAGCGTCATGCGCCGGACCTTCCGGTGCCGCGCATCATCGCCTCGAAAGCGGGCC
>JANLWE010000060.1:0-7170 GCA_031364365.1 Gammaproteobacteria bacterium
TTTTTCTATGAGCGCTCCACTCAGGCCTGGATCGGCGCGAAAACGTGGTGGGCAGTCGACCTCATACACACCGGCGGTGGCTGGCTGGTACGCCTGGTAGGGCTCGCGGTATTGCTGATCGCGGCGTTTGGATCGCGATTCGCCCGTCTGAAACCACTTCGACGCCGCGCCGCCTATGTGGCCCTTTCGCTCATCCTTTGCACGTCCGTGGTCTCGGGCCTGAAACAGATCACGAATGTCGATTGCCCGCGGGACCTCGCGCATTTCGGCGGCGATCGCCCATACATAGGCCTGCTCGCCGATCGGCCGGATGAATTGCCGCGCGCCCATTGCTATCCGGGGTCGCATTCGTCAAGCGGGCTCGCGCTGATGGCGTTCTACTTCGTGTTCCTCGACCGGCGTCCGCGGCTCGCGCGCGTATTGCTGGCCGGAGCAGTGTTCCTCGGGGCAGTCTTCTCCATTGGTCAGCAGGCCCGAGGGGCGCATTTCCTGTCGCATGACCTGGCGAGCGCCGCGATCGTCTGGTTCCTGCTGCTGGCCCTGGATCGATGGCTGCTAGAATCCGATGCTCCGGACCGGGCGCAATTGACGACCCCGAACGCGCTCATCCAACCTTCAGATGGTGTCCCGCCGGGTGGACCAGGCATTGGCAGACGACAAACAATTAATCCAGTGCTTGCTCGCCGGCGACCAGCGGGCATTCGACACTTTCTTCAACGCATATTTCGCGCGTGTGTACCGCTTTGCGCTGCCGCGACTGAATGGCGACGCCGAAGCGGCCCAGGAAGTCGTGTTGTCCGCGCTGACCAAGGCGATGCGGAAACTTCCGGACTTCCGCGGTGACTCCGCGCTCTTCACATGGATCTGCCAGATCTGCCGCCACGAGGTCGTCGATCACATTCGCGCGCGCAGGCGCACGAGGCATGTCGTGCTCATCGACGATCAGCCGGATCTGCGGCAGGCCATCGAGTCGATCGAGGCACCGGAGGAGTATGACCTCGTCAAGAACTACGGGCGAGCGGAAACCGGCCGCCTGGTGCGGGTCGTCCTCGATCGCCTGCCGTCTGCTTACGGCGATGCGCTCGAGTGGAAGTACGTCGAAGGCGAGTCGGTCGAAGTCATCGGCGAGCGGCTCGGCATCGGCACGACCGCGGCCCAGTCGCTGCTGGCACGGGCGCGCATTGCGTTTCGCGAAGCACTGGAAAAGGTTTTCGGCGCGGAAGCCGCCGACATCGCCTCAAGCCTGGAAGCGTGAAGTTCTGCCATGAATGACGAAGACATCGAACGGGTGCTGAAATCCGCGGGACCGCGTGAGCGGCCGCCGCTCGAGATCGAGCGCAAGGTTCGCGGGCAGCTCCGGGCCGAATGGCTCGCGATGGTCGCCGACAAGCGCCGTGACCGGCGGCGACAGGCATTCTTCGCGCTCGCCGCCGGCGTTCTGGCAGCCGCAATCGGCGTCTGGATCGCTGCACCACGCCTCGGCGGTTCGGCAGATCCTTTCGCGACGATAACGCTCGCCGCGGGCGAGGTTCGCGTCGATTCCGGCTGGTTCTCCGCGTGGCGCGACGTCGCCCCGGGCCAGACGCTGGCCGTAGGACAGGTGCTGAAGACGGGCTCGTCGGGACGCGGGGCACTCGCGTTGCCGGGCGGCGTGTCGGCACGCCTGGATCACGACACGCGACTCAATATCACGGGTGCGGAGGAACTGACGCTCGTGCGTGGCGCACTCTATGTCGATGCTGAACCCGCGGCGTCTGCCGCCTCGCGCCTTGACGTGTCCACGCCTTCGGGTTCCGTACGTCACGTCGGGACGCAGTACGAGATTCGACTGCTGGGAGACGGCGTGCGACTGCGCGTGCGCGAGGGCCGCGTCGAATGGCATGCCAGGACCGGCGGCTTCGAGCAGAGCGGCAGCGGTGAGCAACTCATGATCGCGGGTGACGGCACGGTCGAGCGCCGGCCCATGCCGGTCTATGGCGAGGACTGGGACTGGGCCGCGGCTACCGCACCTGGCATCGAGATCGAAGGCCTGCCGCTTTCCCGGTTCCTGTCGTGGGCCGGGCGCGAACTCGGGCGTGAAATCGCCTATGCGACGCCTGCGACCGCTGTCGACGCCGCCGGCGTCGTCGTCCACGGATCGATCGCGGGCCTCACGCCGGCACAGGCACTGGATGCGGTGCTCGCGACGACCCGCATGCACGCCGTGCCTGCCGATGGGCGCATAATTGTGGGAAGCGACAGGCCCGCCCCGCGGCCGACGGATGTGACCCCATGATTCATACGGACTCGCCGCAGACCCGGGCGAACGCCCAGGGTGCCAACGGGCTCGCCGCGATTGCGGAACTCCTCTCCTGCCCGATCTGCCGCGCAGCACTGGCGCTCGAACCCAACAGCGTTCGCTGCAATGGCTGCGGCGCCCGCTTCGGCATGGAGGACGGCGTGCCGATGCTCGCCGTACAGGGCACCTCGGAGACCTGGGGCGCGCCGCAACAAGTCGAGCAGAGCACCGCCTACCAGGGCGAATACCAGATCGTCGAGAAGGCGGCGGCCTACAACCTGCATTACCAGCAACGCGTCCTGAAGAGACTGACGACTCGCCGCGAATACGCGTTGATTGCCCGCCACATGCGCGCAGTCGGTCATTCGCGCGTGATCCTGGAGCTCCCCTGCGGCGGCGGCCGGATGACGCCCGCCTTCGCAGGCTCCACGGATTTCGTGATCGAGGCGGACATCGCGATCGGCCAGATCCAGTACGGCCGCGCGACGTCTACCCTTGCGACACCACGCGCCTGGATGACCGCGTCGGCCTTTCACATTCCGTTGCGCGACGACAGCGTGGATGGCACGGTCTGCATCCGGCTCGCCCATCACCTGCCGACACCCGCCGAGCGCGACCGCCTGTTCCAGGAATTGATGCGTGTCTCGCGGCACTTCGTGATCGTGACCTACTTCGATACGCATTCGCTCAAGAACCTGACGCACCGCATGCGTCATCCGTTCCGCAGGAAGCCGCCCAAACTGACGATGACGACTGCGCGCGTCACCGAGCTCGCGCGCGAACTCGGCGGGCGGCTGGTCGCCGCACCCGCCTTGTTCACGATTTCCTCCGGCCACCGCTACGCCCTGATCGTGAAGGACGGCAAGCGCGCATGATGGGCGCCGAAGCCCGGCCGGATCAGAAACTGATCAAGGCCGAGCCGGGGACCTTGATCTGGACTGAACCGCTGCCGGAAGGCGGACGGGCAGTCGTAAAAATGTACCGCCGGCGGCCGCTCCTGGATTCCGTTCGCCGATGGTTCACACCCTTTCGCGTCGAGCGCGAGCACGATTTGCTGGCGCATCTGTATCGAAACGGTGTTCCATGCCCGGAACCGCTCTGGTGGTCTCATGGGACCAGTCACGGCCATGGACGACACGAACTGCTCGCAACGCGCGAGATTCCCGGAACGGCGCCACTCGCAGAACAGTTGCGCGCCACGGCCGCGACGACTGCCTGGGATCTGACGCCGCTGTTCCAGATTGCGCGGCGTATGCACGAAGCCGGCGTTTCGCACGGCGCCTGCTATCCGACGAATTTGCTGGTTTCGGTGCCTATGCGGAATCCGCCTGACCTGTACCTGATCGATCTCGCGCATGGTTGCCGGTTCTCGCGGAGCATCGTCGGCACGCCTCCGGCAGAGTTCGACATCCTCGACATGCTGCGCGCGATCGAGCGGCGCTACCCGCTCTCGAACTGCGAGCGGTGGATTGCCGGCTACGGCCTTGACGCGGCCGGTATCGAACGGCTGATGCGCCGGCTCGAGCATCACCGCATCGAGAAACCCTGGCGGCACCTGCATCGCGCGGAGACCGACACGCGCGCGGCCTGGGACCGCCTTACCCGCCCGCGTGCCAGCCGAGCGTCAGCAGCAAAGCCGCAAATCCCACGACATACGCCACAGCGATGAGCCATCCCTCGCGCAGCCACCGGCCAGTGGATCGCGCCTCGGGGAACATGTTGCAGATCGCAACCCCGGCGGAAGACCCGAACCACAGCATTGAGCCGCCGAAGCCGACCGCATAGGCGAGCACGCCCCAGTCATAGCCGCCCTGCTTCAACGCGAGCGCTGTAAGCGGGATGTTGTCGAAGAAGGCAGACACGAAACCGAGCGCTAGCGCCGTCTGCCAGGACGGATCGGGCAGCGACTCCACCGGCATCAGCGAGGCCGAGGTCACGAGGCACAGCAGGAAAACTGAACCCTTGATGGCGCCTGGCACGACACTCCAGTCGGGCTGACGCCAGGGGAGGGAAATCAGGAGCGCAGCCGCGACCGCGGCACCGATAACCGGAAATCGGCCCGCGAGTTCCGGCAGCCCTGAATTCAAGGCGACATTGGCCGCGACGGCGTTCGCGAGCATGAAGATGACGATAAACACTCTCGGCCAGTCGATCGCGAGTGACGGTTCCGTATCTTTGATAATCGGCGCGAACCGCTGCTGCGCCCGCGCCGCCGAGAAGCCGAAGACCAGCAGGGCGACGCCTGCGGCGATATAGGCGTGCAGGACCTGGATGGGCGGCACACCGCTGATCCACATCATCGTGGTCGTCGTGTCACCGATGACGCTGCCCGCACCGCCCGCATTCGACGCCGCGACGATCGCAGCGAGATAACCCACGCGCACCTTGCCGCGGAATAGCGTGTGCGCCATTGCCCCGCCGATCAGGGCCGCGGCGATGTTGTCGAGGAAACTGGACAGCACGAACACGATCGCGAGCAATGCAAGCGCGCCGGTCCAGTCGTCCGGCAGAAAGCGAGGCAGGGCCTTCGGCAGGCCGCTTTGCTCGAAATGGGCCGCCAGCATCGCGAATCCCACGAGCAAGAGCAGCAGGTTTACCAGAATCACCCATTCGTGGGCGAAATGCGCGATGAGGCCGGCGACGCCCGGGCCGGCGGGAAACTGCGTGAAGAACCACTCAAAAGCGATGACCACAGCGAGACCGGCCGCCGCGATCTGCAGCGCCTGCCTGTGGAGTACGGCGACGCCCGCGAGTGTGACGCCGAAGATGAGAAATTCGATCGGCAACGCTTAAGGCCAGTCCCGATCGCGTGGCGAAGCGCGGCAGCTGCCGTCGGACCATCCGGAGCACGACCAGGCAAGTGGCAGCAGGAGCTCGGTCAGCTTGCGATGCAGACGCATGTCGAAGACTGATGCCGCGGCTATTTGACGACGACAGTGATCGGCTTCGACATCACCGGCGGGTCATGCGGAATGTGGAGATGATCCGCCAAAAGTAGCTGCAAGCGATGCTTGCCCGACGCGAGCGGGACGACGGCTTCGGTCTGCCCTTTGCCGAAATGAACGTGGTTCGCGTCGGCCGGAATCGGGCGATCGAATGCGGGCAAATCGGCGTCGATCAGCAAGTGATGGTGGCCGGTGTTCTCCATAGCCATGCCTGCAGGCGCGATACCCATCCCGCGCAGGCCGAAGCGGACGGCCACGGGACTCGCGACCGTCTCGCCGTCCTTCGGCGAGATGAGGTAGAGCTCGACATCGGCCGACGCCTTGCCGCGCGGCAGGTCGGCTGCGAGCGCCGTCGCGATCGAGACGGCCGCAAGCAGCAGCAGGAGGATGCGTTTCGTCATCGTGGCGCCGATTATGCACCGCCGCGCGGGGCCGTGCGTGCGGCAGCTGCAAACGTGCGCGCAAGGCAGCACTTTGCTAGGGTTCCGCTGTGACGGATAACCGAATCGAATCCACCGAATTCTCCGGCCGCGTGCTGATGGTCGGCTGCGGCAGCATCGGCCAGGCCATGCTGCCGCTGCTGCGCCGGCATCTCTCCCTGCCCGAGGACGGCCTCACCGTGCTCGAGGCGAGCGATCAGGGCCGCGCGCTCGCTACGGCGAACCAGGCGCAGTTCGTCCATTGTCATCTCAAGCCCGCGACCTATCAGCGGGAGCTGCGGCGCCGGCTGAAATCGGGCGACCTGCTGCTCAACCTCTCGGTCGACGTCTCGAGCCTCGATCTCGTCGAATGGTGCGCAAGTCACGGTGTTCTCTACGTCGACACGTCGATCGAACCCTGGCCCGGCGTGTTCGACAACCCGATGCTCACGATGCGCGAACGCACGAACTACCGAACGCGCGAGGACATGTTGAAACTCGGACGCAGGCTGAAGCCGGGCTCGCCGACCGCGGTCGTCGACCACGGCGCGAATCCCGGCCTCGTTTCGCACTTCGTGAAGCAGGGCCTGCTCGACATTGCGAGCGGGCTCAACAAGAACATCGAGGCGCCCGCGGATCAGCCCGGCTGGGCGACGCTTGCGCGCGATCTTGGCGTCACCCTCATCCAGATCTCCGAGCGCGACACTCAGGCGACCGACCGGCCGAAGCGGCCCAACGAATTCGTCAACACCTGGTCAATTGACGGGTTCATCGACGAGCTGATGCAACCCTCGGAGCTTTCGCTCGGCACCTCGGAGCCGGGCAAGCCGCACGGCTCGCACTGGCACCGGCCGCGCTGCGGCTCCGTCTATCTGCACCGGCCGGGCGGCGCGACGTTTGCGCGCAGCTGGCTGCCCTCATCGGGCGGATTCCAGGGCCTGCTAATGACCCACGACGAGGTGTTCTCGATCGCGGACTACCTGACGCTCAGGCACTCGTCGAAAATCGAGTACCGCCCGACGGTGATGTTCGTCTATCACCCCTGCGACGACGCGATGCTGTCGGCGCTCGAGCTCGAAGGCCGCGGCTGGATGCCGCAACCAACCCGGCGCATCATTCGCGCGGAGATCGTGACGGGCATGGACGAGCTCGGCGTACTGATCGCGGGTCACTCGAAGAACGCGTACTGGTTCGGTTCCCAGCTCTCGATCGCCGAAGCGCGGCGCCACGTACCCTACACAAATGCGACCTGTCTGCAGGTCGCCGCCGGCGCGCTCGGCGCGACGGTCTGGGCCATTCGCAACCCGCACGAGGGGCTGCGCGAAGCCGACGATCTCGATTTCCGCCAGGTCCTCGAAATCGCGCGCCCCTATCTCGGCTCGCTTGTCGGTGCTTACACCGACTGGACCCCATTGCAGGGCCGCGGCGAACTATTCAACGAAAAGCTTACGCCCGAGCAGCCCTGGCTCCTGCAAAACGTTCGCGCCCGCCAGTGGCGCGCCTGAGGAGACAAAGGGGACAAAGGGGA
>JANLWE010000093.1:0-25565 GCA_031364365.1 Gammaproteobacteria bacterium
GTCCCCTTTAGGTCCTCCCCAGCGCGGCGTCGAGATCCCCGATCAGGTCGTCGGTGTCCTCGATCCCGATCGAAAGCCGGACCGTGCCGTCGCCAATCCCGCTGATCGCTGCCTGCTCCGCGGTGAGCCCGCGCCCGCGCAGCATTTGCGGCGGCATGAGCAGCGACTCGACCGAGCCCAGGCTCGGCGTGATTGCGAAGAACTCGAGCGCGTCCGCGAACTCCCGCACGGCCTCGGCGCAGCCTGCGAGATCAATCGACACGATTGAGCCGAAATCCCGCATCTGCTCGCGCGCGAGCGCGTGCCGCGGATGCGAGCTGAGTCCAGGATAATGGACGCGCTCGACCGCAGGATGGTCCTCGAGGAAATCGGCAATCCGCGCCGCGCTCGCCGTCTGCGTCTCGTAGCGCAGGTAGTAGGTCTTCATCCCGCGCATGATGAGGAACGCCGCATGTGGATCGAGGAGCGTCCCCAGCAGGATCGTTTCGCGCCGCATCGTCTTGATCAACTCGGTCCGGGCGATGATCGCGCCGCCCATGACGTCGCCATGGCCCGAGGCGTATTTCGTGAGGCTGTGAACAAAGATGTCGATGCCGTACTGGCCGTGGTTGTGGAAGCCCGCGAAGGTGTTGTCGAGCACAGTCAGCGCGCCGTGCGCATGCGCGGCGCGCGTGATGTGCGCAATGTCCGCGATGCGGGTGACCGGGTTGGTCGGCGACTCGAAATAGACGAGTTTTGTGGGGCGGCCTGCAAGTACGCGATCGATGCCGTCATCGTCTTCGATGGAAAGCATCGTGTGCTCGACGCCAAATCGCTTGAGCAGGCCCTGGATCAGGTGACGGCTCGGCCCATAGGTCTCGACGAAACAGAGCATGTGATCGCCGGCTCGCAGGAGCGCGAGCAGGCAGGCGGAAATTGCGGCGACGCCGGATCCAAGCGCGATGCAGTCGTCGCGCTGCTGCAGCTCAGCGAGCAGTTTCTCAAGCTGGCGCGTGGTCGGGTTCGAGGTCCGCGTGTAGATGTAGCCCTCGCGCTCGCCACGGCTTGCGCGGAGTGTCTCCTCGAGGCTATCGAATGCGAACTTGACGGTCTGGTAGATCGGCGCGACCAGCGCGCGGTTGTCCGCCGGCAGCGTGACTTCCGGCGGATGATTGACGCGCGTGCGGCCCTTCATCAGACCCGCGTGATCCAGCCCGCGGGCGTCGGAATCTCGCCGCGCTGCATCGAAATGAGCGCCGAACGCAACCGCTTAGTGTTCGGCCCCACCTCGCCACCGGCGACCGTGTACTCCTGCCCGCCGGCGCGGATGAGCGTGCCGACGCCAGAGAGCACCGCAGCCGTGCCGCAGAGCGCCGCTTCGCCCGTCTTCACCCAGCCGAGCATCTCGTCAACCGTAAAGACGCGCTCCTCGATCTGGTAGCCAAGCTGGGGGGCGATCGTCAGCAACGAATCACGTGTGACGCCGTGCAGGAAAGTCGTGTCGAGGCTCCGCGTCAGGATCTTTCCGTCGCGGATCAGCAGGAAGTTTGCGGCACCCGTCTCCTGGACTTCGCCGCCCGGGCAGAACACGACCTGGTCCGTCCGGTACTGCCGGCGGGCCGCCATCGTGGGTCCGAGCGCCGCCGCGTAGTTGCCGCCGGCCTTGACCGTGCCCATGAGCGAGGCCGTGCGCGTCAACTTCTCCTCGACGTAGATGCGAAGCGGCTTCGCGCCGACCGAGAAGTAGTCCCACACCGGGCTCGCGAGCACGACCAGCATTGCTTCGGAGGCCGGCGCGGTCGCCCCGCCGATGCCCTCACCGGTGCCGAACAGGGTCGGACGCAGATAGAGCGCGCCGGGCGCCTCGGGCACCTCGTTACGTACACGGTCGATAACCGCCGTGATCATCGTCGCAAGCTGCGCCGCATCCGGCTGCGGCAGCACCAGCGAAATCGCGCTCTGGCGCATGCGCGCGATGTGCTTGTCCATGCGGAAGATATTCACGCTGCCGTCCGCCCAGCGATACGCCTTGAAGCCCTCGAAGCAGGTGCTGCCGTAGTGCAGCCCGTGGATCGCAGGCGACAGCTCGATCGGCCCGTACTTGCGCAGATCATGCTGCGACCACTTGCCGTCGCGCCAGGTCGCGACCGCCATCGTGCTCGCGAGCACGCTTCCGAAGGCGGGGCGCGCCGTGGAGTCGGCAACTGTCGTCTGCGGCATGGCCTGTGCGTTCATGATGTCAATCCTGTATGAAGATGGTTGCAGGATGCTCGAGTCGTTCCTTGAGCGCCTGGATCATCGCAGCGGCGTCGAAGCCATCCACGAATCGGTGATCGAAAGAGGAAGAGAGATTCATGATGCGGCGGATCGTGATTGCGCCATTGACGACGACGGGACGATCCACGGCCTTGTTCACGCCGACGATCGCGACTTCCGGCGCGTTGATGACCGGCGTCGAGGCGATGCCGCCCAGCCGCCCGAGGCTCGTGACCGTGATCGTGGAGCCCATGAGTTCCTCGCGCGTCGCCTTGTTGCTGCGCGCGGCTTCCGAGACACGGCGGATTTCTGCGGCAAGATCGTGGAGCGAGCGTGCCTCGGCGTGGCGCACGACAGGCACCTTGAGGCCATCCGGCGTCTGCGTCGCGACGCCGACATGCACGGCGGCGTGGCGCAGGATGAGATTGCGTTCGGCGTCGTGGACCGCGTTGCACTGCGGAAAGCTCTCCAGCACGCGCACGAGAGCCGCGACCAGGAACGGCAGGTAGGTCAGTGACGGTGCGCCTTTCGGGAGGCGCGAATTGAGGTATTGCCGGAGCGACTCGAGTTCGGTGACGTCGACTTCCTCGACGTAGGCGAAATGCGGGATGTTGCGCTTGGCGGCGCTCGTGCGCTCGGCGATGACGCGGCGCACGCCAATGATCTTGATCTCCTCGACGCCCTGGCGCGCCACGTGGGTCACCGGTTTCGCGGCCGCGCCGCCCTGCCCCGCGATGACCGATTCGATGTCCTGTGCGGAGATCCGGCCGCCCGGACCCGTGCCGTTGATCGATGCGAGATCGACTCCCGCAACATGGGCCTTGCGCCGCGTCGCAGGCGACGCCATCACGCGCGACGGCGCCGCAGCGATCGCGGTTGCGACCGATGCGGCCTGTGGCTTTGCGACGGCCAGTGCGGAAACGGGACCCGGCGCCGCAGCGGGCGCGGACGACGCCGCAGCCGAATCCGAGGTTTCGAAGACGATGAGTTCGGCGCCAACCGCCACCATCTCGCCCGGCTGGCCGGTAAGCGAGAGGACGCGGCCGCTGACTGGCGCGGGAATCTCCACCGCCGCCTTATCGGTCATGACTTCGGCAATGATCTGATCCTCCTGGACCGTGTCGCCGACCTTCACCTTCCACTCGATGACCTCGGCCGTCACCGTGCCCTCACCGAGATCCGGCATCTTGAAGACGTAGCGGCTCATGCAGCCTCCATGACAGCCTTCAGGGCTTTCGCGACGCGCGCCTGGCCCGGGAAATATTCCCACTCGAAAGCATGCGGATACGGCGTGTCCCAGCCCGCGACGCGCAGGATCGGAGCCTCAAGGTTCCAGAAGCAACGCTCCTGGATCGTCGCCGACAGTTCGGCGCCAAAGCCCGAGAAACGCGTCGCCTCATGGACCACGACGCAGCGGCCGGTCCGCGCAACCGAGTTGCAGATTGTATCGGTGTCCAGCGGCACCATCGTTCGCACGTCGATGATCTCCGCGTCGAGCCCGAGGCCGCGGGCTGCAGCCTCGCTGACATGCACCATGGTGCCATAGGTGACGATCGTGAGGTCACTGCCGGCGCGCACGATTTCCGCCTTGCCGATCGGCACCGTGTAGTGGCCATCCGGTACCGCCCCTTTCGAGTGAGTGCTCCAGGGCACGGCCGGCTTGTGCGGATCGCCATCGAAGGGGCCGTTGTAGATGCGTTTCGGCTCGAAAAAAATCACCGGATCGTCGTCCTCGATCGCGGAAATCAGGAGGCCCTTGGCGTCATAGGGATTCGACGGCATCACGACCTTGAGACCGGCGACGTGCGCAAAGAGCGCCTCGGGACTCTGCGAATGGGTTTGCCCGCCGCGGATGCCGCCGCCGCAGGGCGTGCGCACGGTTACCGGCGCGTAGAAATCGCCGGCGCTGCGATAGCGGATGCGCGCCAGCTCGCTCACAATCTGGTCGTAGGCTGGGTAGATGTAGTCCGCGAACTGGATTTCGGCAACGGGCCGAAGACCATTGACGGCCATACCAATCGCCGCGGCGATAATGCCGCCCTCAGCGATCGGCGTGTCGAGCACGCGACTCTCGCCGTACTTGCGCTGGAGCCCTTCAGTGACGCGGAAAACGCCGCCGAAATAGCCGACATCCTCTCCGAGGACGACGACCGAGGGATCCTGCCCGAGCTTGATGTCCATCGCCGAATTCAGCGCCTGGATCATGTTCATCTGCGCCATGGGGCTATTTCACCCTTGATTCATCGCGCAATTCAGCTTCCTGGCGGCGGAGATGCTCGGGCATCTCTTTGAACACGTCCTGAAACATGAGCTCGGAATCAAGCCGCGGCGGCTCGGCAAGCGTGCCAAACTTGACCGCCTCCTTCCACGAGGCCGCCACGTGTTGCTCGAGTTCCGTGGTGAGCGCCTGGTGCCGGTCCTCGGACCACTCGCCGAGACCGATCAAGTGATTCTTCAGGCGTTCGACCGGATCACCGAGCGGAAAGCCCTGGTAGTCGTCCTTGGGCCGGTAGCGTGCCGGATCGTCGCTGGTCGAATGTGCGGCGGCACGATAGGTCACGTGCTCGATCAGGGTCGGTCCGGCGCCTGTGCGTGCGCGCTCGGCGGCCCATTGCGTTACCGCGTGCACCGCAAGGAAATCGTTTCCATCAACCCGCACGCCCGCGATACCGTAACCCGGTCCGCGCGCCGCGAATGTCTGCCGCTCCCCGCCCGCATGACCCTGGAACGTCGAGATCGCCCACTGGTTGTTGACGACACAGAGGATCACCGGCGCCTTGTAGGCCGACGCGAACAGGAGCGCATGGTGGAAATCCGCCTCGGCGCTCGAGCCCTCGCCCAACCAGCTCACCGCGATCGAATCCTGACCTTTGATCGCGGCCGCCATCGCCCAGCCGACCGCCTGCGGGAACTGCGTCGCGAGGTTGCCCGAGATGGAGAAGATGTTGCCATCGCGCCAGTGGTACATGACCGGGAGCTGCCGGCCCTTGCACATGTCGCGGGTGTTTGAGAGGAGCTGGCACATGAGGTCGAGCAGCGGCCGGCCGCGCACGATAAAAATGCCCTGGTTGCGGTACGACGGAAACAGCATGTCCGAAGGCCGGAGTGCCATCGCCATCGCGACCGACACCGCCTCCTCGCCGAGCGACCGCATGTAGAAGGAGATCTTTCCCGAGCGCTGAATGCGCTGCATGCGTTCGTCGTACACGCGCGTCAGCAACATGTGACGCAGCGCGACCTGCAGCTCCTGCGCATCGAGGTGAGGATTCCAGGGACCGACGGCGCCATGTTCGTCGTCGAGTACGCGCACCAGGCCTGCCGAGAGATAAGCAATTTCCAGTGCCGGCGCAGCCGCATCGGGACGGGCGATCTTGCCTGCGGGCGAAAGCTTGAGGTAGCTGAAATCGGGGGCATCGCCTGGCCGCGCTGGCGTCTTCGGCACATGCAGTCGGGACTGGGCGACCATCGGGTCCCTCATGGGGCGGCGGGGCATGGATTCCAGCCGCGCATACTACGCCTGGAAGGCCAATATGTGGCAATTTCTTGTACTGTCATGCAAAATGATGGAATAATAATTCCTATTATTAATCTTTCGTGAACTGATACTTCCAATGACGATCGACGCGATTGACCGCCGGATTCTGGACGAACTTCAGCGCGACGGAGCCCAGTCGGCCGCCGACGTCGCTGCGAAACTCGGCATGTCGAACACGACCTGCTGGCGGCGCATCCAGCAGCTCGAACAGGACGGCGTCATCCTGAAAAGGGTCGCCCTGCTCAACCGCGAAGCACTCGGTCTCGACGTCGTGATCTATGTGCACGTGAGGCTTTCGAGCCAGGGCCGCGACGCGCTTGCGCAATTCGAGCGCGCGATCCGCGACCGGCCGGAAGTGCTCGATTGCTGCACGTTGACCGGCGAATGGGACTTTCACCTGCGGATCGTCACGCACGACATGAAGGAGTACGAGGCGTTTTTCCTGGATCATCTCTCGAAGATCGCAAACGTCCAGTCGGTGAACTCTTCGATTGTCGTCACGGTAATCAAGGAATCGACCGTCCTGCCGCTCGCGCGCGGGCCGTGACATCCTACGCCTCTCTCGGCGTAAAATGCCGCCGGCCGCAGCAACAATGAACCGACTCTTCAAGCCGTTGTTCGAGAATCTGCTCGAGGGCACGGGTGTGCAGCTCGGTTCCGACCGTCCCTGGGACATCCGCGTCAATCGCGAACGGCTCTATCGCCGCGCTCTGCGCGGCTCGCTCGGAATCGGCGAGGCCTATATCGACGGGGACTGGGATTGCGATGCGCTCGACGAGTTGTTTCGGCGCGTGTTGTCGGTCAACACCCAGAATAAACCGCTGATTCGAGCCTCGCGAGCCTGGCGATCGGTCCAGTCCCGCCTGATGAACCTGCAAACCCCGAGTCGCTCCCGCGCAGTCGCTGAAGAGCATTACGACATCGACCACCGGATGTACGCGCACTTCCTCGGACCCTGGAACCAGTACACCTGCTGCTTTTTCGACGGCACCGACGACCTCGAGCAGGCTGAGGTCATCAAGCTCGAGATGCTCTGCGACAAACTCGAGTTGAAACCCGGCCAGCGGCTGCTCGACATCGGTTGCGGCTGGGGCGGATTCGCGAAGTACGCGGCGAGTACGCGCGGCTGCGAAATCACTGGCATCAGTCTTTCCGACGAGCAGATCCGCTACGCGACCGAATACACGCGCGGACTGCCGGTCACGATCAAGCGGCTGGACTATCGCGACCTGCCGGCTTCCGGCCTCGCGCCGTTCGACAGGATTTCGATCGTCGGCATGATCGAGCACGTGGGATACAAGAATTACGCTGGCTTGCTCGAGATAGTCCACCAGATGCTGAAGCCGGATGGTCTTTTCCTGCTGCATACGATTGGCAACAACGAGCGCTCGACGGTCGTCGACCCCTGGATCGAGAAGTACATCTTCCGGAACTCGATGGTGCCCGCAATGACTCAACTGGCACACGCCGCCGAAGGCCGCTTCGTCATCGAGGACTGGGAAAACTACGGTCACTATTACGTGCCGACACTGCAGGCCTGGTACGACCGATTCAACGCCAACTGGGACCGCATCCGCTCGTTGAAGACAGCGCGCCCCTTCGACGAGCGCTTCCGCCGCATGTGGAATTACTACCTGATGTCGTCGAAAGCGGCGTTCGAGGTCGAGCAGCTTCATCTGTGGCAACTCGTGATGACACGCCATAACTCCGGGCGTGGAATCTATCGGCGGGTGATGCGAAGCTCGGCAACCCCGGCAAGGGCGGCCGCGCAGGACGCGGCCTAGCGTTCAAACGGCCGCAGCCTCTCAATCCGTGAAGACGAGCTGCCGGATCTGGCCGCGCCCGTAATCGAGTACGTACAACTCGCCGTCCAGGTCCTCGGCAAATGAAGCGATCTGCAGGCTGCCCGGCGCTTGCGGCGGCGTGCAGCCCTGTTCCACCAGCTGCTCGACGTTAAAGCCGCCGAGGCCGTCCGGCGCGAGCGAAGCGATCATGCCGCCGAAATCCGCGAAGACATAACGGCCTGCGATCAGCGTCGACTGAAGGCCACGATAGACGTGTCCGCCGGTGATCGAAAACCCCAGGTCGCGGCCATACTCTGCGACCGGGTCGATGAGCCCGGCGGTCGCGCAACCCGTCATGGGCTCGAAGCAATGCGCGCCTTCGCGCCTGTCCCACCCATAATTGCCGCCAAGCTCAATGATGTCGATTTCCTCGAAGCTGCTCTGGCCGACGTCGCCGGCCCACAAAGCGCCGTTCTGCCGGTCGAAGCTCCAGCGCCAGGGATTGCGCAGTCCGAGTACGTAGATTTCGGGGCATTGCTGAATGCCGGTCCCATTAACATTGCAAAGCGGGTTGCCGGCAAAGGGGTTTCCGGTCGCGCCGGCGGGAATCGCGTACGGAGCACCACCCGGCTGCGCATCGACGTCGACCCGCAACATCTTGCCGAGCAGTATCCTCGTGTTCTGCGCGTTCTGGTCCAGGTCGCCGCTGCCGCCACCGTCGCCGAGTCCGACGTACAGGAATCCGTCCGGGCCGAATTCGACGTTGCCGCCGTTGTGATTGGTGGCGGGCTTGGCGACTGTCATGAGCACGCGCTCGGAGTTCGGGTCGAGGGTCAGTCCGCCGTCAGGACTCGTGAATTCCGCGGTCACGGAGCGGGTGACTCCGCCCACCTGCTCGCTGAAATTGAGATAGACACGGCCGTTCGTGGCGAAGTCGGGATGGAAAGCGAGGCCCAGCAGACCGGTTTCGCCGCTGAATTGCACGCGGGTTCGCAGGTCGACGAAATTCTGCATGGACGCGACGTCGGGATCATTGTCGAACACGCGGATGAGCCCACCTTGCTCCACCACGAACCAGCGCGACGGATCGTTGGGCGCCTGCTTCATGGCCACCGGCGAGGCAAAGTTCAGGTTGGCAAACGAGCGCGGTGTCGAAATTCCGGAGCTGCATGGGGGCGGCACGATAATTGGAGGCGACCCGCTACTTCCGCCTCCGCAGGCGAGCAAGGTGATCGCAAGGCCAGCAGGCCCAAACGCGCGTGGGTTCAAGTCGACTCCATTCCCATTGGGACCGCCTCAGATGGCAGCAAGTTTCCGCGCTGCGTCCTCGAGTGTCCGGTCGTGCTTAGCAAAACAGAAACGGACCAGCCGTGCCGCCGGTGGCTCGTCGCAGAACGGAGACAAGGGAATCGCGGCAATGCCGTGCTTGCGTGCGAGCTCCTCGCAAAACTGGAGGTCCGGCAGATCCGAAACCTCGGAATAATCAGCAAGCTGGAAGTAGGTGCCCGCAACCGGCCGCAGGCGAAAGCGGGAAGCTGACATAAGCGAAGCGAAGCGATCGCGCCGAGCCTGGTAGAAAGGCGCCAATTCGTCGGGATACTCCGGCGCCTCGCGCATGAAATCCGCAAATGCATGCTGCATCGGTGTCGAGACCGCAAAGGTCAGGAACTGGTGCACCTTGCGGAACTCCGCCGTGAGCGCGGGCGGCGCGATGCAGTAGCCGACTTTCCAGCCGGTCGCGTTGTACCTCTTGCCGAAGGAAAAGACAGCGAAGGCGCGCTTGCGCAGGCGTGGATTGGACAGGACGCCGGCATGACGGCGGCCGTCGTAGACGAGCGATTCGTAGACTTCGTCCGACAGCACGCACGCGCCATGCGGCTCGATGAGATCCGCGATCCGCTCCCAGTCCGCGGGCGTCAGCACGCTGCCGGCCGGATTGAGCGGCGTGTTGACGATGAGGAGCTGCGTGCGTGGCGTGATCGCCTCCGCAAGCCGCCCGTAATTGATGCCGAAGTCGGCGAGCGAGAGCGGCACGCGCTTCACGCGCGCCCCCGCGAGTTCCGCCGCGGGGCCATAGGAGTCGTAGCTCGGGTCGAGCAGGATCACTTCCTCGCCCGCATGCACGACTGCGTGGATGGCGGCGAAGATCGCCTCGGTGGCGCCCGCCGTGATCGTGACCTCGGAAGCGGGATCGACCAGCCATCCATGTCTTCGCCGGGCACTCTCCGCGATCGCCTCGCAGAGCGCCGGCACTCCGGCCATCGGCGCGTACTGGTTATGGCCCGCGGCCAAGTGCCGGGCGACGAGCTCTCGCAGCCGCTCGGGCGGTTCGAAGTCCGGAAATCCCTGGCCGAGATTGATCGCACCTGTCTCGGCGGCGAGCCGCGACATCACCGTGAAGATCGTCGTGCCGACGCGGGGCAGCTTGCTCTCGGGCATCACTCGTTGGCTGCGACGGCGCGCTGCACGTCGAGGTCGCGGCGCTTTTGCTGCCGCTGCATGTAGATGCCCGCCGTGGCAACGCCAACGGCGACGATAAGCACCAGGATCGTCGCGAGCGCGTTGATGTCGGGGCTGACGCCCAAACGGACCTTCGAGAAGATTACGAGCGGGAGCGTGCTCGAACCCGGCCCCGCGACGAAGCTCGTAATGACGAAATCGTCCCACGAGAGCGTGAACGCGAGCAGCCAGCCCGCCAGGATGGCCGGCAGGATGATCGGCAGCGTGATCAGGAAGAACACCTTTGCCGGGCGCGCGCCAAGATCCATCGCCGCCTCCTCGAGCGACTCATCGAGGGTCGCAAGACGCGATTGCACGACCACCGTGACATAAGCCATCGAGAAGGTGATGTGCGCGATCGTGATGGTCGTGATGCCGCGTCCCTCAGGCCAGCCGAAGATCTGTTCCATGGCCACGAACAGGAGCAACAGCGAAAGGCCGGTGATCACTTCCGGCATCACGAGCGGCGCGGTCGCCATCCCGGTCAGGAGTGGTCGGCCCCGGAAGCGCCCAAAGCGCGCGAGTGCGAGCCCCGCGAGCGTGCCGAGGATCGTGGCACCCGTCGCATTCATCGCCGCGATCTTGAACGACAGCCAGGCGGCGTTGAGTATCTGCTCGTTCCGGAACAGCGCTGCATACCATTTGGTCGAAAAGCTGCCCCACACCGTCACCAGACGCGACTCGTTGAACGAAAAGATGATCAGCGACAGGATCGGGATGTAGAGAAACAGGAAACCCGCGGTCATCATCGCCGGCACGAAGATCGGGCGGTGGCGCTTCATCGGTGCGCTCCGAGCTGCTGACCCTGGAACCGCTGCAGGATCATGATCGGAATCACGAGCAGCAGCAGCATCGCGATCGCGACAGCGCTCGCGATCGGCCAGTCGCGGTTATTGAAGAACTCCTCCCACAGCACGCGCCCGATCATCAGCGAACCCGGACCTCCGAGCAGCGCCGGAATCACGAACTCGCCGACCGCCGGGATGAATACGAGCATACAGCCGGCGACGATGCCGTTCTTGGTCAGCGGCACCGTGATCCGGAAGAAAGCCTTGACCGGCCGGCAGCCCAGATCGGCCGCCGCTTCGAGCAGCGAGAGATCGAGCTTCTCGATCGCCGTGTAGAGCGGCAGCACCATGAAAGGCAGGTAGGAATAGACAATGCCGATGTAGACGGCAAAGTTCGTCTGCAGCATCACGATCGGCTCGTCGATGATGCCGAGCCACATCAGGAAGTTGTTGATCACGCCATTGTTCTTGAGGATCCCGATCCAGGCATAGACCCGCAGCAGGAACGAGGTCCAGAATGGCAGCATCACGAGCAGGAGCAGGAGATTCCGCCAGGACGGCTTGCTGCGCGCGATGCCGTAGGCCATCGGATAGCCGATCAGCAAGCACAGAATCGTGGACACCGCTGCGGTCCGGATCGAGTTCAGGTAGGCGTTGCGGTAGAGCGCGTCTTCCCAAAGGAAGCTGTAGTTCGCCAGGTTGATCTTGAGTTCCATGACCTGCGCCGAGGCCCAGGTGACGAGCGGCTCGTAGGGCGGCATCGCCATCTGCATCTGCGAGACCGAGATCTTCAGCACGATCAGGAATGGCACCAGGAAGAACAGGAGCAGCCACAGGTAGGGAATGCCGGTGACGAGCGTCCGGCCGCTGTAGCCGCGCCGGCGCAACCCCGTGCTCGCCCAGCGATAGGGACCAAGCGCACGGATCCAGGCCATCAATTCGGCCAGCACGAAAGGCGAACTGTCCGCCTTGTGTGATCGTGAGCGCTTCACTGCGTGACCACCACCGGGCTCGAGGAATCCCAGGACAGCCAGACCGCGTCTTCCCACCGGATCCGTTCGCCGGCGCCCTGGCGAAGCGAGTTCGGCTGCGTGACGCGGACTTGGCGGCCGCCGGCAAGCCGCACGAGATAGACGGACTGGTCGCCCCGATACGCGATCTCGGAGACGACGCCCTGAACGCGATTATCCCCGCTGCCGTCGGGACATTCGCGTGACACTTGGATCTTTTCCGGCCGCAAGGCGACCCAGACGATCGCATTCGGCGCCGCGCTCACGCCGTGGCCGACATGAAATGTGCCGCCCAGCTCGTCTGAGGCGACCCGCACATGATCCGGCTCGTCTTCGATCAGCCGGCCCTCGAACATGTTCACGGAACCGATGAAATCGGCGACGAAGCGGGAATTCGGGTACTCGTAGATGTCGCTCGGCGTACCGACCTGGACGATCTCCCCGTGATTCATCACGCCGATCCGCGAGGCAAGCGTCATCGCCTCCTCCTGGTCGTGCGTGACGACGACGAATGTGACGCCGAGCGTCTCCTGGATGTTCAGCAGCTCGAACTGCGTGTGCTCGCGGAGCTTGCGGTCAAGTGCGGCAAGCGGCTCGTCGAGCAGCAGGAGTTTCGGGCGCTTGACCAGGGCGCGCGCGAGCGCGACACGCTGGCGCTGCCCGCCGGACAGCTGATGCGGCGCGCGATCCACAAACTGCTCCATGCGGACGAGCTTCAGGATCTCGGCGACCCGATCATCGACCTCGCTCTTCGGCAGCTTGTCCTGCATCAGCCCGAAGGCGACGTTCTTTCGCACCGACATGTGCGGAAACAGCGCGTAGGACTGGAACATCATGTTGACCGGTCGCTCGTAGGGCGGCATTGAGGTGACGTCGACGCCGTCGATCCAGATCGAACCCGCGGTCGGAATCTCGAACCCCGCCATTATCCGGAGCAGGGTCGTCTTGCCGCAGCCCGAGCCGCCGAGCAGGCAGAAGATCTCGCCGCGGTAGATGTTGAGCGAGACGTCGTCGACCGCGACGAACTCGCCGAACTTCTTGGTGATCTTCTCGATCCGCACATAGGGACTGACGCCCGGATCCTTCCAGGGCTCGCTGCGTTGTTCCGGTCGCGCGTTGGCCATGTTGTTGGATTCTCCCCTATCGAGCGTGAGCCGATCTACTGACCGGTCTTGATCCGAGTCCAGACGCGGTTCAGTTCGCGGCTATATTCCTGCGAGCGCGCTCTTGAAACATGCAATTTCTCCCGGGCCGCCTCGGACGGATAGACCGACGGATCGTCCCTGAGTACGGCGTCCACGAAGGGCAGCGAGGCTGAATTGGCGTTGGCATATCCGATGTCATTGGTGACCTCGGCAATCACCTCGGGCTCCATCAGGAAATTCAGGAATGCATGCGCATTGTCCGGATGTGGGGCGTCGGCCGGAATTGCGACCGTGTCAAAATAGAGAGGCGCGCCTTCCCTGGGAATCACATAGGCGATCTCCACCGGCGTCGCGGCAGATGCCCCACGGGCCCGCGCTTGATGCATCAATCCGCTCCAGCTCAGCGAAACGCAGATCTCACCGCTTGCGAGGGCGCTGGGATGCTGAGTGGTGTCGAACGCGCGCACGTAGGGGCGAACATTTGTGAGCAACTCCTCCGCGGCCGCCAGTTCCCCCAAGTCTTCGTTGCCAGGATCACCGCCCAGGTAGATTTCCGCGGTCTCAATAACATCCTCAGCAGCGTCGAGCATCGTGATTCCACATTTCGCCAGTCTTGACGCTGTCGCCGGGTCGAACACGGCGCTCCAGCTGTCGATCGTGTCTGTACCCAGTACCTTTTTTACCATGGCCGGGCTGTAGCCGATCCCAGTCGTGCCCCACATGTAGGCGATCGCGTGCTCGTTGCCCGGGTCATTGATGGCAACCTGGCGCATGGCCTCCGGATCGAGGTTAGAAAAATTGGGCAACCGAGCCTTGTCCAGTTTCAGGAACACGCCGACTTTCGCCATTCGCCCCACGATCGTCGAGGTCGGGAATACGACGTCGTAGCCCGTGTGGCCGGTCAGCAGCTTGGTTTCAAGGATCTCGTTGGAATCGTAGGTGTCGTAAGTCACCTTGATACCCGTCTTCGCCTCGAAGTCCGCGATCGTGGTCTGGCCGATGTAGTCGGTCCAGTTGTAGATGTGGAGGACTTTCTCCTCAGCCGCGACCGTCCCGCTCTTGCTGCCGTCTCCACGACCACCGCAGGCCGCGAGCAGCAGGACAGCCGCGAGTGTCAGCCAGCTAGCTGCGTCGGCGTGCACGCGTCACTGACCGGTGCGGATCCGTGTCCAGGAACGATTGAGATCGCGGCTGAAGGCCTGGGTCTCCGCCAGGTCCGGATGGAGCCTGACCCTGACTTCGGCACTTGGATAGATCGACGGATCGTTGCGGATCGACTCGTCGACGAACGGCAAGGACGCGGCATTGCCGTTCGCAAACCGGACCTTGTTCGTGACCTTCGCGATGACCTCGGGCTCCATGAGGTGATTCAGGAATGCATGGGCATTCCCCGGATGCGGGGCATCGGCCGGGATCGCGAGCATGTCGAAATAATTGAGCGCGCCCTCCCTGGGAATCGTGTAGGCGACCTTGACTGGATTCGCGGCGGCCGCGCCGCGGTCGCGCGCCTGCAATACGTCGCCACTCCACCCGAGCGCGAGGCAAATCTCGCCCGCGGCGAGGTCGTTGATGTAGGACGACGAGTGAAAGTACCGCACATACGGGCGGATCTTCAACAGCGTCTCTTCGACGACTGCGAGGTCTTCCGGTTTCTCGCTGTTCGGATTGAGACCCTTGTAGATCGCAACCGAGCCGAAGACGTCGGTCGGCGAGTCGAGGAGTGCGATGCCGCATTTCGCCAGTTTTGCGGCGTTTTGCGGCTCGAGGAGCGCGCTCCAGCTATCGATCGTATCCGTACCCAGCGCTTTCTTGACCATGTCGGGGTTGTAGCCGAGACCGATCGTGCCCCAGAGGTAGGTGATGGAGTATTGGTTTCCCGGGTCGTGTGCTGCGACGCGCTGCATGATGTCCGGATCCATGTTCTCGAGGTTCGGAAGTTTCGATTTGTCGAGCTTCAGGAACACACCGGCCTTGATCTGGCGTTCGAGGAACGGCGCGGTCGGCACAACGATGTCGTATCCCGTGCGGCCCGAGAGCAGCTTGGTCTCAAGGACTTCGTTGGAATCGAAGACGTCGTAGGTGACCTTGATGCCGGTTTTCCTCTCGAAGTCCGCGACGGTGGTCTCGCCGACGTAGTCCGACCAGTTGAAGACGTTGACGACTTTCTCTTCTGGTGCCGAGGCCGCTGCCGCCGTCTCACTCTCCTTCTTGCCGCCGCAGCCGACGAGCAGCGCCGCGACGATCGCACACTGCCAGAAACCGGAGATGCTCCGCATGTTCGCCTCCGTCATGAACTGACCCCGATGTCCCGGGCCGTCAAGTCCAGGCACTTGCGCGCCTTTTCCACCAGCTCGTCAACGTGTTTTCGCTCCATCACGAGCGGCGGCGCCATGATCATGGTGTCGCGCACCGCGCGCATGATCAGGCCGTTCTTGAAACAGTGATCGCGGCAGATCTGCCCGACCGCCCCGCGATTGCGGAAGAAAGTGCGCGAGCCCTTGTGCGCGACGAGCTTGAGCGCACCGATCATGCCGATCCCGCGCACTTCGCCGACCAGCGGATGATCGGCAAGCTCGCGGAAGCGGCGCTGCAGGTACGGCCCGATCTCGTCCCGAACACGGTCGACGATCTTTTCGCGGCGCATGATCGCAAGGTTCTCGAGCGCGACCGCGCACACGACCGGATGACCCGACCAGGTGAAGCCGTGGGCGAACTCGCCGCCCTTCTCAATCAGCACGTCGGCCACGCGATCCGACACCATCGCGCCTCCGAGCGGCTGGTAGCCCGAGGTGATGCCTTTCGCGATCGTCATGAAGTCCGGTTCGAAGCCGAAGTGCTCGCAGCCGAACCAGCTTCCGGTCCGGCCGAAACCGCAGATGACTTCGTCCGAGATCAGGAGGATTCCGTACTCGCGGCAGATGCGCTGGATCTCGGGCCAGTAGGTCGAGGGCGGGATGATCACACCGCCCGCGCCCTGGATCGGCTCACCGATGAAGGCCGCGACGTGTTCAGGCCCGAGTTCCTCGATCTTCTCCGCGAGGCGGCGCGCCGCGCGCAGGCCGTATTCCTCGGGGCTCAGGTCGACACCGTTCTCGTACCAGTACGGCTGCTCGATGTGCACGATGCCCGGGATCGGCAATCCACCCTGGGAATGCATGGCCGACATGCCGCCGAGACTGGCCGCAGCGATCGTGCTGCCGTGATAGGCATTGAGCCGGCTGATGACGATGCTGCGCTTCGGCTGGTCCATCAGGTCCCAGTAGCGCCGTGCCATGCGCAGGATCGTGTCGTTCGCTTCCGAGCCCGAGTTGGTAAAGAAAACTCTATTGAACTGCGGTGGAGTCAGTTCGCTCAGGACCTGCGCAAGCTCGATCGCCGGCGGGTGGGCACTCTTGAAGAAACTGTTGTAGTACGGAAGCTCACGCATCTGCCGCGCGGCGACATCGGCGAGTTCGTTCCGGCCATAGCCGATGTTGACGCACCAGAGGCCCGACATTGCGTCAAGAATCTGGTGGCCGTCCGAATCGTAAAGATGCACGCCGTCGGCGCGGGTGATAACCCGCGAACCCTCGGCGGCGAGCGACCGGAAATCGGTGAAGGGGTGCAGGTAGTGGCGGGAGTCGAGTTCCTGCCAGTCGCGCGTCGCTCGTCCCGTGATACGTGGCTTCGCGCTCATAAGTCCCCCGGCGATCAGACGTTCAGCAGCAGGTGTTCCCGTTCCCACGAGCTGATGACCCGCGAGAAGGTTTCGTACTCGTTTTCCTTGACGGCACAGTATGCCGCAACGAAGCGTTCCCCGAACAATTCGACCAGCGGCTTGCTGCCACGAAGGAGCGCCAGCGCATCCGCGAGCGTCATCGGCAGCGAGAAAGGCAGGTCGTAGGCCGATCCCGTAATGGGTGCGGTCGGCTTCAGCTCCTCGATCATCCCGAGGTAGCCGCAGGCAAGCGACGCCGCGATCGCAAGATAGGAATTCGCGTCCGCGCCGCCCAGGCGATTCTCGACCCGGCGCGCCTGCGGTTCGGACGTGGGTACGCGCAGCCCCGCCGTGCGGTTGTCGAAGCCCCACTGCACGTTGATCGGCGCCGAGTTGTAGCGCGTGATGCGGCGGTAACTGTTGACGTTCGGCGCGAACAGGGACATCGAGGCGGACAGGTATTTCTGCAGGCCCGCGATGTGCGCCTCGAAAAGCGCGGTTGGCTTCCCTTCCGCGTCGCTGAAGATGTTCATGCCGGTCTTCGCATCGACGATGCTCTGGTGGATGTGCATCGCGCTGCCCGGCTCGCCCGCGAGCGGCTTCGCCATGAAGGTCGCGTACATCTTGTGGCGGTGCGCGGCCTCGCGCGCCGTGCGCTTGAACAGGAAGGCCTGGTCGGCGAGATCGAGCGCGTCGCCGTGATTGAGGTTGATCTCCATCTGCGCTGCGCCCGCTTCGTGGATCAGCGTGTCGATGTCGAGATCCTGGGCCTCGCAAAAGGCATAGATATCGTCGAACAGCGGATCGAATTCATTGACCGCTGCAATGCTGTAGGCCTGCCGGCCGGTTTCCGGCCGGCCGGAGCGGCCGACCGGGGGCTTCAACGGATAATCCGAATCGGTATTCGGCTCGACCAGGAAGAATTCGAGTTCAGGCGCCACGACCGGACGCCAGCCGCGCGCCGCATACAGATCGAGCACGCGGCGCAGCACATAGCGCGGCGCCATTGGCACCGGGCGGCCATCGTCGTAGAAACAATCGTGAATGACCTGGGCCGTCGGCTCCGCCGCCCAGGGCACGACGCGGATCGTCTTCGGGTCGCCAGTCAGGACAATGTCGATTTCAGACGGGTGGATCGAGCTGTCGTCATCCGGGTATTCGCCCGTCACGGTCTGCAGGAAGATCGACTCCGGCAGGCGCATGCCTTCGTCCTCGGCGTACTTGTCCGCCGGCATCACCTTGCCGCGGGCGACGCCCGCCATGTCGGGCACGATTGCCTCGACTTCGGTGATGGAGTGGTCTTTCAGGAATTGCTGGATGTCGCTCATCGGGTCCGCCTGCTTGCGTGGTCGCGTCCGGCCTGGCCGAAAGCCGCGAACAGCGCGCGTGAGAACGGGTTTTCCATGACCTTCCATTCCGGGTGCCATTGCACCGCGAGGGCGAAAGTCTTGGCCCCGTCGATTCGAAACGCCTCGATCACGCCGTCCTCGGCCTTTGCCTCGGGGACGAGATTCGGCGCAAGTTTCTCGATGCCCTGCGAGTGCAGCGAATTGACTTTCATGCGGCGGCTGCCGGCGATCCCTTGCAACAGGCCGCCCTCGACGAGTTCAACCTCATGCGCTGGCGCATATTGCGCTTCGAGCGGCTGGTCCTTGTCCTCGCGATGATCGAGATTGCCAGGCAGGTCCTGTAGCTTCTGCGTCAGCGAGCCGCCGAGGGCGACATTGATCTCCTGGAAGCCGCGGCAGATGCCCAGGATCGGCAGCCCCGCCTCCACCGCGCCCGTGATCATCGGGAGCGTCGTGGCGTCGCGCTCAGGATCGTGCAGCGTCCCTGGCGCCGATTTCGAGCCGAGATAGCGGTGCGGCTCGACGTTTGACGGGCTCCCGGTGAAGAGAATGCCGTCGAAGGAGCCGAGCCACTCGCGCAGGTAGCGATCGCCGAGCGCCGGGAGCAGGACCGGCACCGCTTCGGCCGCCTGGACGATGGCATTGATGTATTTCTCGCCAACGCAATGGAACCAATGCGAGCCCAATAGGCGGCGATCGGCGGGAATTCCGATGACAGGCTTCCGCATAGGCATCTGTTAATTATTTTAAACGGCCGCCGGTATGGAGGCCTGTTCAACGGGGTCCATTGTCTCACAAACAGAGGGTGAAGCGCCCCGCAGGATCCGAAGGGAAACCTGCGTTCTGTCAGCCCAGAGTGGGGTTTCCAGTCGGATTATGTTGCACTGCAGGAACCTTGCCCGCCCCACGGGCGGCTGGTTATCCTGCCCTGCGGCCACCTCCGGCGCGCGATAGCAGATATTAAACGCCAGGTGCGAAATGGCCCTCGTCCGGGACGACTTTACGAATGCCGAGGCTTTCCTCGCCGCGCATCCTGCGGTGCGGTTCGTCGACCTCTTGTTGCCCGATCTCTGCGGTGTGCTCCGCGGCAAACGGGTCGATCGCACGGATCTCGCGGGCGTCTACCAGCGCGGCATGTTCCTGCCCGGTTCCATGTTTGCGCTCGACGTGCTCGGCGGCACGGTCGAGGCGACTGGTCTCGGTTTTGACGAAGGCGACGCCGACCGGGCCTGCGTACCGCTCGCGAACACCCTTTTTCCTGCATCCTGGATGGGCCCAAACGTGGCCCAGCTCCAGGTGCAGATGCTCGACCACGATGGCGCGCCGTTCTATGGCGACCCGCGCCACCTGCTCGACGCCGTGCTCGAGCGCTACGCGGCACGCGGCTGGACGCCGGTTGTCGCGCTCGAGCTCGAGTTCTATTTCGTCGATCCCGAGCGCACCGCCGAAGGCCACGCCCAGCCGCCCCGTTCGCGCTATACGGGCCGGCGCGAAACTCGCACGCAGATCAACTCGATGGCGGATCTCGAATCCGTCTCCGACATCCTCTCGGAGATCGCAGCCATTTGCGCGGAGCAGGACGTTCCCACCGGTGCGGCACTCGCGGAGTACGGGCCGAACCAGTGGGAGGTCAATCTGCGGCATGTGAAGGATGCCCGCCTCGCCTGCGACCAGGCGATCCGCTTCAAGCGCATCGTCAAAGGCGTTGCACACCGCAACGGCCTCGAAGCCACGTTCATGGCAAAACCGTACGCGGACAAGGCCGGCAGCGGCATGCACATCCACGCAAGCGTCCAGGACGCTTCGGGCCAGAACATCTTTGAGTCCGAAGATGCGCTCGGAAACGATCTCCTGAAACAGGCCGCGGCGGGCCTGCTCGACACCATGGCGGACGGCATGGCGGTATTTGCGCCGAACGCAAACAGCTACCGCCGCATACGACCCGAAGCTTACGTGCCCATGAACGCGACCTGGGGTTACAACAACCGTGGCGTCGCAGTTCGCGTTCCCGTTTCCGGGGCGGCCGACCGGCGCCTGGAGCACCGCGTCGCCGGCGCCGATGCGAATCCGTATCTCCTCACTGCCCTCGTACTGGCCGGAATGCTCCATGGCATGGAAAAAAAGCTGAAGGCACCGGCTGCCTTCGAGGGTAACGCCTACACGCAAAAGCTCTCCACGCCGCGACTGCCGGACGACTGGCCGACCGCACTCGCTCGATTTCGTGCGAGCGGGTTCCTGCGCGAGTTTTTCGGCGAGCGTTTCGTGAGGCTCTATGAGTTGACGCGGCGTGGCGAAATGCAGACTTTCAACTCCCGGCTGACCTCGCTCGATTTCACCTGGTACCTGGAGTCGGTGTGAGCCACCGACCCGCCAACAGCTGGTACGAGGCAACCGCGCGGCGGCAGGCCCCGCAGCCGGCGCTCGCGGGGGATGTCGAGACCGATGTCTGCGTGGTCGGCGGCGGCATCGCGGGCTGTTCGACCGCCCTGCATCTGGCTGAGCGCGGATACCGCGTCGTCCTGCTCGAAGCGGAGCGCGTCGGCTTCGGTGCTTCCGGCCGCTCGGGCGGCCAGCTGCTTCCCGGCTACGCCAGCGGCATGGCGAAACTCTCGACGCAACTCGGCAAGGCTGACGCCAAGCGGCTCTGGGACATCAGCGTCGAAGGAATTGATCTGACGCGTGATCTCATCGACCGCCACCGCATCGATTGCGATCTCGCCTGGGGCCACATGCACGTCGGCATCAAGCCGCGGCAACGCGACGAGTTGAAAGAATGGCAGCGCGAGCAGGAAGACGACTACGGCTACCGCAAGCTGCAATTCCTCGAACGGAGTGAAGTCGCGCAAAGGATCGCGAGCAAGCGCTACGTCGCGGGCCTTTATGACTCCGGTGCCGGTCATCTGCATCCCCTGCGCTTCACGATCGGGCTCGGCCAGGCGGCGATCGCAGCCGGCGTGCGCCTGCACGAAAACAGCCGCGTGGTCGCGATCGACCGCGGACCGACCGTCACGATTCGGACCGAGGGCGGCAGCGTCCGCACGAAATACGTGGCCCTCTGCGCCAATATCGGGCACAACGACCTGTCCCGAACGCTTGCGCGCAAGACCATCGGCATCGCGTCCTATATGGTCGCGACGAAGCCACTGGGCGAAGCGCGCGCCGCGGCACTGCTCCGCGATAACATCGCCGTCGCCGATATCAACTGGATCATCGATTACTACCGGCGCTCGCCCGATCACCGGCTGCTTTTCGGCGGGCGTGTCAGCTACTCCGGCATCGACCCGCTCGGCACGGCGCGCGCGACACGCCAGCGCATGCTGAATGTGTTCCCGCAGCTTGCAGACGCCGAGATCGAGTACGCCTGGGGCGGGATTATCGACATTTCAATGAGCCGTGCTCCGAACTTCGGGCGCCTCGACCCGAACATTTACTACCTGCAAGGCTTCTCCGGCCACGGGATGGTCCTGACCAGCATTGCCGGCAAGATCATCGCGGAATCCATTGCGGGCCAGGCGGAGCGTCTCGATATCTTCGCAAAGCTCCGTCACCACGACTTCCCTGGCGGGCGCTTGTTCCGCCGGCCGACGCTGGTGATGGCGATGACCTGGTTCAGGCTCCGCGACTTCCTGCCCTGAAGGCTTCTCGCTCGAAGTAGTTATCGCGGTAGCAGCGCCTGCCGCACAGCAACTGCCAGGCACTCGAGGCAACATAGGCCGGCAGGAAAAACGGACCCCAACGTTCGTACTGGCGGACGTGAACCTGTTCGTGCTCGCGCGCTGCGGCCAACACAGCTTCGTCGGCCCCGAGAATCACGTGACCAAGCGTCATCGCGCGGTACGGGCAGGCGATGGCAGGCGTTGCAATGAAAGATCCGAGCAGGCCGCCCGAGAACTCGGCACAACCCTGCGCCCTTCGCACCCGACCGCCGAGGCAAAGCATTGCCATCCCGGCGATCAATCCGAGCACCGAGTTCGGGCTCGCCCATGCATACGACAGCGCGCGACTGATCATCGAGACGGCTTCCCCGCGATACCCTTGTGCAACAGGGCGGATATTTTTGCCACCGTTGTCCAGACGTGTAGGGTCTTCGCGAACGCGGCGAGCAGTTGTCGAAGTGCGGCCATCGGCACGCGCTTGCCCTTGCCGACATTCACGCCACGCAGGAGTGCAACGAAGCGAGGCACAGGTTTATCTCAACCGCAGCGAGGGGACATTCTGTGACTCAACTTGCGCAGAAGCTCCATCACGGAATCCTCTGAAGACGGACCAAGGTCAATCATTGGCCCTGGAATGAAGGCTTAGACGTCGGGCAAATCAGCTATTGCGATCCTGACACAGTGCTCCAACGTGTCAGTTTTATACGCAACTGTGGCGCTTCTCGACCATTACGTAATGAGTTGACGCCACGTTGAAATCGTCATCGCGCGGTGCCAAACGTTTGAGCTCAGCCGAGGGGCGCACGGCTCAATGCCTGATGAAATACGGGATGGCGACCAAGACAGCCCCGATGAAGAACAGCGCCCAATTGTTCGGAATGAAATATGGAACGACCATTAACACCAAGCCGCAGAGCAGTGGAACCACTGCGCGTTGCTTCCTGCCATAGATGAAGAACCCCAGCCCAATGCAGCCGAACAGCAGACCCAAGAGCAGAGACGAAGCAGATAGCCCAGCCATACAACGTGCCTGACGTCCGCGTTCAGCGCCGCGGAACGATGGTGCCGCGGGTACCGGAATATCGAAGCTCGAGCGCCGGCAGGCCAAACCGGGCCGTCTGGACCACGATTTGCCCGAGGATCTCGCGCGCTGCCGCTTCATCCGTGACCAGCCTCGGAATGCCACTGGTGGTCAATCGGTCGCCGTAGCCGAGCTCCACCGGATGCAGCACGACTTCTGAGAGCTGGTTGTCCTGGAAGCGGACCTCCGCAACCACGCTCTGGAACGTGAACGCATGGGCGAAGAACGACTTGTTGAGCGCTGCGGTCAGGTCATACTCGGTCGCCTTGTTCGGGTCCTGCCACGTTTCCCGCAGCAGTTCCCGATTCCTGGCGAACAGGTCGGCGGGAAGCAGCTCCTGCACGTCGCTCCAGAAGAAGTTTCCGAGCCCGTAGAAAATTGGCCGCTTGCCGCGTCCAGGCGAGTCGTAGATCTCGATCGGGCCGAGATTGTGGTTGCCCGTGGCCACGAACATGTCCGCGCCCGAGTCGATGGCTTCCCGCGCGAGTTGCTTCAGGAAGTTCGCCGCCCCGTGCGGCGCGTTATCATCGTCGCAGCCGACCGAGCATTCGTGGGAATGGATAGCCACGATCACGAAATCGGCATTCAACTGCGCCGCGCGAATGGCGCCGTAGATTTCCCGGAGGTCGTCGGGGGCCATCGTGTGTTCGTACGAGAAGCGGTCGGCCTCGCGGTACGCCGTGCCGAAAAGACTCCCTTCGGCCGGGACGTCATCGCAGTGCGTGCCTGCCAGCGAACACTGAACTTTCGCCAACGCCTCCACAGCGGACCGCGGCACCTGCGCCGTCGTCTTCACGTGCAGTGCGCTCAGTCCCGGACGGCCCGGCGCGGTCGCCGCGGGCGGCATCGATTCGCTCGTCGGCCGGAACGTCGATGCGAACGACACCAGCGCGATGCGGCCCTTCGGGCTTTCGAAATAGGCCGGCGCGCGCGCCATCCGGTGCGAGTCGCCGGCGCCGGCGTGGGCAATGCCGGCGTCGTCGAGCCACTTTGCGGTTTCCCGCATCCCTTCCAGACCCCAGTCCTGGCTGTGGTTGTTCGCGCGGCCGACGATGGAAAAACCCATGGCTTTCAGGTCGCGCGCGACCGCCGTCACCGAGGCGTTAGTCCAGTCGCCTTCCCAGGAAAACGGCGCGCCCTCGAACGAGCGCGGATCGAAGATCGTCGTCTCCAGATTGCCGAAGGTTACGTCGCTGCCCCGAAGGATGTCGAGGACCGCGCTGAAACCCGGCATGGGTCCCGTATATTGCGACAGCGGACGCGAAATGATGAGGTCACCGACTGCAGAGATCGCGAAGCCGTCGGGCACGCTCGCCTGCAGCTCGCGCCCGATCGGTCGCTTCGGGTCCAGCTGACTCGCGTCCTTAACGACCGGATCGGCCGGTCCAAAGCGCGCGTCCTCGGCGATGGCTCCTGGTGAGGCGACGGCAAGCACTATCGCGGCGGCGGCTATCCAGGCGGAAGGTCTCATCGGCTAGTCCAGCAGTTTCGCGTCGTACGGGTACAGGGAAAGTACCACGGGCCCGTCAGCGGACACCCAGACTTCATCTTCGAGCTTGACCCCATCCTTCGCGCCGACTTTACCCGCGTAGCACTCGACAGCCACCACCATATTCTCCTTGAACTCGCCCTCCGGCATCTCCGTGTAGGGATCGCCCGGCAGTGGCACGTTCGGCGACTCATCGTCGATGCCGATGCCATGCACGATCACGCCGTACGCCTGCTCGCGATACGCCGCCGGCAGCGGCGGACACCGCGCTACGAAATCAGAAAACGCCAGTCCCGGCTTGATCAGCTCCATGCAGCCTTGCACGAAGTCGTGGGCCACTCTGTAGGCTTCCTTCTGGGCAGCGCTCGCCTTCTCGCCGCACAGGAAGGTGCGGGAGATGTCGCACACATAGCACTCGGGGCCGATCATGTCCGTGTCGATGGCCACGAGGTCGCCGGGCTCGACCAACTTGGCGTCCGCCTCGTGATACCAAGGATTCGTCTTGTAGCCCGAAACGATCAGGCGCGTGAAGCAATGTTCGCCGCCGAGCGCGAGCACGCAGTGCCAGAAGATGGCCAGCAGCTCGTTTTCGGAGATGCCGGGCCTGATCGCCTGCTCCATGTCATGCAGCGCGGATTCCGCGATGGCGCAGGACTGGCGCATCAGCTCAATCTCCGCCGGCAGCTTGATGATCCTTGCCGCCGACATCGCGCGATCTGAATCCGTGAGCTGGATTCCGAGCGCCTGCAGGGCCGAGAACCCGTTGTAGTCGAGCACGTCGATGCCGACCCGCGTATTGGCAAGCCCCTTCTCCTCGAGCACGTCCTTGATCTGCCGCGCCCAGGCTGCCGCTTTTCCGGGCGAGTCGGCATCGGTCACACGCGCCTGCCAGAACATCGACGGCCGCACATCCGGCCAGTGGGCGCGCTGCCGGAACTCGGCGCCGCCGTACTCGAAGATGACCAGATCGCCCTCGACCGGGACGACGATGTAATGCGCGATGTTGACGGCCGTCCAGAGCGGCATGACAGCAACGCCAGTGCAATAGCGGATGTTGACGAGGTCCGTCAGGACGAGAGCGCCGATCTGCCGCGCCGCCATCTCGCGCTGCACCTTGCCGAGCCGGTCGCACCGCAAGCGCGCAAGGTCGACGACGGGTTGCGCCAAGGTGTTCGCGCGTCCAACCGGGCGCTTGTCACGCGTGAGCACGGTGCTCCCTCAAAGGTGGAATTCGACGATGACGCAATGCGTTCCGATTATGATGGTGCCGCACAACCGCAGCAATCCGGAGCGGACT
>JANLWE010000149.1:0-7811 GCA_031364365.1 Gammaproteobacteria bacterium
TGCTGCATGAACTTGCGCGCCAGGCGCGTGGGTTTCGCGCCTATGAGCTCGCGGATGAGCTGCTCGCACGCTGCCTCGCGGTGGCGCCGGAACGTGTGGAATCGCTGTTTCTCCGCGCCCGCACGCAGTCGGACCTCGGGCATCCTGAGCTCGCGGTCGAGCTGTACGAAAGCGTGTTGGCACGCTCGCCCAATCACCAGAAGGCCACCTACAACCTCGGTGTGCTTGCGCGCCGTGCGCAGGACTACCCGCGTGCCGAGCGGTACCTGACACAGGCCGCCGCGATCTCTAGTGGCCGCATCAAGTCGAAAGCACTGCACCAGCTCGGGCTCGCCCACGGCGCGACCGGGCGCTGGGACAAGGCGGCGCTGCACTTGCGCGAATCGGTCAGCCTGCGGCCGGACGCAGCGCGCGTCTGGCTGGATCTCGGCAATGCCGAGTGGAAACGGAATTCGCCGGATGAGGCGCATGCCGCATTCGAAAAGGCACTGGCACTCAGCCCGCGGCTGGCGGACGCGCAGCTGGCGATGGGATTGCTGGAGCAGGAGCGCGGCAATCGCACGACCGCAGGAACGCACCTGGCGCAGGCGGTCAAGCTCGACGGTGAGAGCGCCGACTACCGCAAGGCGCTGGCGGGTCATCTGCTGACCGGCAGCGACGCGTCGAAAGCGCGCGGCGCCCTGGTCTGGTTGTCCGGCAATGCGGATCAGGATGCCGATCGTGCCTATGCACAGGCCATGCTGGCGCTACTCGATCGTGACAGCGGGCGCATGTTGCAGGAGATCCGGCGCGCCGAGTCGCTGCTGCCGGGCGCTTACGACGATGCCATCGAGCAGGCCGCGCGGGTGCTGCACGAACAGAAGCGCTATGCCGATGCGCGCGGATTGCTCGAGCTGCTGCTGTCGCGGCCGGCGCCCTCGCCCGAAGTGCTGCTGGTGGCGGCACGCACCGCGTTGCAGCTCGGGCAGATGAAGGAGGCCGAGTCGCTGTTGCGCAGACACCTGAAGGCTCGGCCGGAAAACTCCGAGGCATGGTTTCAACTCGGGCGTGTGCTGTCGGAGCGTGACGACTTCGACGGTGCCATCAACGCATATCGTGCGAGCCTCGCCCGCAATCCCGATGCACGCAACACACGACTCAATCTCGCGGTGCTGCATGCGCGTAACGGCAACGAACGCGAAGCGCTGCTGCTCTACGGACAGATCCTGAAGGCGCACCCGCGCTATACGCCGGCGCTGCTCAATCGCGCCCGGCTGCACGAACGCGCCGGCCGCGATGCCGAGGCTGTTGCGGACCTGGAGGTCGCGATGCGCGTCGCGCCGGCGGATTCCGGCATTCGCGACCGGCTCGCAACGCTGCTGCTGCGCCGGGGTGAAACCGACCGCGCCCGCGTGTTGCTGTCGGATGCGATCGCCGAGACGCCCGGCAATCCGGAAGTGCGCCTGCTGCTGGCGGAAACCGAGTTGCGGGCAGGACGCCCTTCCGATGCGATGCGGGAGCTGAATCGTGCCGCGGCCCTCGCCGGCGACGATCCGCTGCTGTGGGCGCGTCTGTCGCAGGGCTATCGCGAAGCGGGAGACGCAACGGCTTCGGCGCGGGCGAGTTTGCGGGCGCGGCCACAGCCCGGCGTGGCCGGAGCGACCGACCCATCACACTGAATTTCCAGGACAGGTATAGGAAGATGAAAACACGGACTCCGAAAGCATTGGCTGTCGCTGCGACGCTTGGCCTGTTCGCCGGCGCGAGCGCATACGCTGAGTCTGATATCGACCTGCGCGGCGGATTCGGCTACGACTCGAATCCGTTCGAGGTCAACCCGGTCGTCGGCGAGCGGAGCGGCTACTTCACCGAGCTCGAGGCAACGGTCGAGGCCATCGGCGTCGCGGAAAAGGGCTGGGTCAAGCTGGCCGACATCGGCGTGTCGGCACAGTTGTTCGAATCGGGTCTCAGCGACGCCGACCAAGGGCGCTTCTACGTGCGTGCGCGTGCCGACTCGGCGGAGAAGTACGACGAGCATGGATGGGAGTGGTCACTGCGCTATCAAGCGCGCGAAAAGACTTACGTCAGCCAGCTGACCGGGCTCGTCGCCACCGATGATGCCGGCAACGAGATCGGTAATCGCTACGACAGCAGCGCGGGCGATTTCCAGGCGCAGTGGCGCCTGCCCGGCACGGTGTTTGGGCGCCTGTCGCTCGAAGCGACCGTTGCGGAGCGGAACTATCTAGAGGATTACGAGCAGTTCGGGCTGGACCGGCTCGACTACACCGAATACAGCATCGGGCCCGGATACGAGATCGGCGGCCGTGATAATCGACTGCGGATCGATCTAAAGCTGGAGGAGCGCGCGTATCGCGATCGCCGGGCCAGCGACGCGGCCGGCGCTCCCATCGCGGGTACTGATCTCGAGTATCGCTATTACGCCGTGGATGTGAGCTCACGGCACCGGTTCTCGCGGCGCAATGCAATCGAACTGTCGGGCGGTTACGAAATCCGCGAGGACAACGGCGTCGGTTACGCCGATCGCACCGAATGGTATGCCGGGCTCGAATGGTCGCTGCGGTTTGCGGACGACAGCAGGCTCTCACTGGAAGGCGAGTACAGCTCTCGCATCTTCGATCAACAGGTGGTCGGTGACCCGACGATCAACGATGAAATTCCCGAGAAAGCAGGGTTCGATGTGCGGATCCACTACGCCAGGGCGTTCCCGTTCCTGGACATCCGCGGATTCTCGCTGGTGGCCGAGGTCACGTGGGAGTCTTTCGATAATTCACGCGATGTGCGCTATGTCTACGATCGCACAATGGGATACATCGGCGTACGCAAGGAGTTCTGAACGCGGGTCCGGCCGCGGATTCCCGGCGCCGGTGAGGAGGGGGTGACCTGTTACTTCGTCAGCAGCGCCGTCTCGACGAAGCCTCTTCGGCAGGCGTTGCAGGGCGACACGAACGCGTAGGGAGCGTCGCGTGCCTTGCCGATCACGACTACGGTCGTTCCAACCGGATACTCGTCGAGCACCTGGCCCTTCTTGCCCGGCGCATCGATCACCGCTGATTCCTGCGTGAGCCTCATGAGTCCGCCCGGCGCGAAATCGACGGCATGCCCCTTGAAGTCGATCCAGGTGCGCTCGTACGCGCTGCCGTTCCATTCGTAATGCGTGTATTCGCTGCAGGGCTGCTGGCCGCCGCAGCCACCGCGCAGCGTCGCGTAGGTGCCCTCCGCAGTCGGGAGCACTTCGATGCCCGGCGCGTCGTCGGCATTGATAGCGCCCAATTCGATCCAGGTGTCTTCGCGTCTCTTGTAGAGGATGTACGGGCAACCGAGGCTGCCGCAGGAGAAGACGCCGGGCGCGCCATCGCAATCGATGTTCTCGCTGAGGTCCACGAGCATCTCGGCGCTGGCGTCGCCATCGACGTCGAGCGACCAGGCGATGGATTCCGCAAGCGGCTTCAACTTGCCGCCGACCGCGGAACACTCCGTGTTCATGTAGTCCAGGGCGAGCAGTGCGAAGGAGGGGCAGCGGCTGGAATTCGCCTCTTCGTCCGCGATGTCCTCCGCAAAGCAGGAGGCAATGTCGAGCCGCTTGGTCTTGACGGCGGGCGCGCCTGCCTGCATCCCGGCGACGGCCGCGGATGTGCCGTTCTTGCCGCGTCTGGATTGCTGATCAGCATCGCCGCCGCAGGCGATCAATACCAGGCTGGCCATCAGAACAGTGATGAAAATCCGCATACCCGCCCTCCAGAGCGGGCAGCGTACCAAATTCCCTAAAGGGGACGTTCCCCTTTAAAGGGGAACGTCCCCTTTAGGGTTTACGGGTGGGCGCCGAACTTCTTGCGCTTGGGAAAGATGGGTTGCAGCTTCGGTTCGAGCGCGAGGTCCGCACATTCGGCGTTTTCAAGCCGCCGCGCGACATCGGCCCAGTTGAGCAATTCCCAGAAGGCGACGATCCATTTCTCTTTCTTGTTCCTGTACTGGAGGTAGTACGCATGCTCCCACATGTCCATGACGAGGAGCGGCATGCTGCCGATGGCGCTGTTGTTCTGGTGGTCGTGGATCTGCTCGATGAGAAGCGTGCCACGGCTCATTTCCCAGGTCAGCGCGACCCAGCCCGAACCCTGCAGTGCGGCGCCCGCGGCCCCGAACTGCCGCCGAAACGCATCAATGCTGCCGAAGGCAGCCTTGATATGGGCTTCGAGCTGGCCTGATGGCGGCGCCCCCGAGTTCGGCTCGAGGTTGCGCCAGAAAATGGAATGGAGCAGGTGACCTGAGTAATGAAACGCCAGGTCATTTTCGAGTTGGTTGGTCTGCGCGAAATCGCCCTTGCCGCGCATCTCCGCCATCGCATCGAGCGTGCGATTGAGGCCGTCGACGTACGCGAGGTGATGGCTCGCGTAGTGCAGCTCGAGTAGCTCCGCGGAATATGCGGGCGCGAGCGCATCGTAGCCGTAGCCCAGTGCGGGCAGGTCGAAATGTGGATGTGTGCTCATGTGCGTAGGGCCAGTCGGCACCGGACCGCCATTGCGGCCCGGCGCCTGTCAGGCTTCAGTTCGACTGATTCCGATCTTTCTCGCGCGGCTTAATACCGGCGCCGATCTGGTCGTGCGTGCCGGCATCAAGCGCACCGGAGAAACGCTCGATCTGGTTCTCCGCCTCGTCCTTCGAGATTCCGTAGACTTCCTGGATCCGGCCGGCGAGTTCTTCGCGACGGCCGTCGATCACGTCAAGGTCGTCGTCCGTGAGCTTGCCCCACTGCTGGCGGACCTTGCCCTGAAGTTGTTTCCAATTCCCTTCGATGCGGTCCCAATTCATGGCTCTCTCCTTGAGGTATGGAAGGCGCGGCGGCCAATCCGCGACGCTCCCGAGGAGCATGGGCGATCGAGAGGGTGTCCTCTGTAGGACTATTGCTGATTGCCTCGTAAGTCTTCGAGCCCGGCCTCGGCGCTCGAGAACGCCGCATCGGCCTCAGCTTCGCAGAGCGCTCGCAGGCGCCCGGACTTTTCGGTGCACTTCTCCTTTGCGCGATTGCGATCGGACGCGGCCGTCGCGATGCCGACCTCGTAGCTCGGCGGTGCTGCGGGATCCGCGACTTCGGCAGGAGGAATGATCGCAGGCGGCAGTGCGGGCTTCGCTTGCTCGACCGTGTCGACTTCCGGCTCCCGGTCGCAGGCGCCGAGCAGGAGCAACGCGGCGAGGGCTCCAGCCCGCATGAAGAGCCCTGTTCGTCGACCGGTATTCATGGTCACGCTCCTGAGTTCCGTATGCGCTCGAGCGGGAGCGTAAACGAGCATTCCGTGCCGACCCCGGCCCCGAGCGAGCGGATCGAGAGCTTGCCTTCGAGCGACTCGATGCGGTGGCGCATGCCGAGCAGGCCGTGCGATTGCGGCGTTTCGATCCGCTGCTCGTCGATGCCGACACCATCGTCGCGCACGACCACGGACAACTCCCTGTCGTTCACGGTCACGAGGACTATGACTGATTTCGCCTGCGCGTGTTTCATGATGTTCATCAGGCATTCCTGGACCACGCGAAAGATCGCGATGCGCACATCTGCGGAAAGCTCTGGCACCGTGTCCGGATATTGTTCCTCGCAGGCGATTCCGGAGCGTCGCAGGCTCTCGTCCACGAGCCAGCGAAGAGCCGCAACCAGGCCCACGTTGTCGAGCAGCGTCGGGCGCAGGCTCTCAATGACGCGTCGCTTGAGCGTCAGGCCCTCGTCCATGCACCGCAGAACGCGTTCCCAGCGCAACTTGCTTGCTTCGCTGCCATCGTCGACGTGCCGTCGCAACCAGGAAACGTCGATCTTCGTGGCGACAAGGAGGCCGCCCAACTCGTCGTGCAGTTCGCGGGCGAGCGCGGCTTTCTCGCGCTCGGCGACCTTCTGCAGGTTACTCGAGAGGTGAAACAGCATCGCCGTGCGCTGCTGGACGACCCGGTCCAGCTCCCGGTTTCGGCTTTCGAGGTCTTCGGACTCCTGTTCGCGCCGGCGCATGTCGCGCGTGAGCAGGGCGCCGAGCATGATGACGAGGATCAGGCTGAGCGCAGCCGCGACTCCCAACAGGATCCGCGAGGTACGGAGGTCTTTTTCCGAGGCGACCCTTGCCGCCACGAGACGCGCCCCTTCGTGGTCGTACAATTCCTTGAGCTGATAGCGCAGGTCGATCATCGCTTTCTGCCCGAGGTCGGTGTCGAGCAGCGCGAGCGCGGAGGCGCGGTCTACTTCGCCGTAGAGGCGCAATGACGCCTGCATCTCGCCGATCTTCCGGCCGGTCGTCATCCGGAGCGCTTGCGCCGTGGCGGCGTCTTCCGTCAATCCCGACTCAGTGAGTCCAGCGACGATGCGCTCGATCAAAGGCTCGAGCGACCGGATGGCCGGATCGAAATTGCGGAGATAATGTGTGTCTTCGGTGAGCAGAAACCCGCGCTGCGCAGTTTCGGCGTCGAGCACGAGTCCGAGGTAGCGCGCGAGCAGGACCTGGCGCTCTTCCGCGGCTGAAATGACGTCGCTCGCCTCGTGCAGGCGCTTGTAGCCGGACTCGGCGACGAGGAAGAGGGTCGCGATGAACGCGATCCCCAGCAGGATCGGAGCAGACGCGAGACGGCTGGCGGGCATTTTGCGCATGTCCTAACGATATCGTGCATTTGAGCCCATGTCAGAATCCGCCTACATCCGCGGCAGGCATATCCGGCTCGCGCTGGCGGTCCACATGTGCGAATTAGGGGTTATCTTTCAGTAGGATGAGACCCCTATGGTGACTGCCAGGGTATTGATCGCCGACGACCACGCGGTCGTGCGGGCAGGCCTCCGACAACTGCTCGGGGAAGACACCGCAGTCGGCGAAATCGGTGAGGCCGCGACCGGCCAGCAGACGCTCGAGCGGCTTCGCGAAAGCCCCTGGGAATTGCTGATACTCGACATCGGCATGCCCGATCGAAGCGGCTTGGACATCCTCCGGCATGTGCGTTCCGGTTACCCGGACACGCGGGTCCTGATCCTCTCCGGCTTCCCGGAGCGCCAGTATGCGATCAACATGCTGCGCGCCGGCGCACATGGATTCCTCGGCAAGGAGAGCGCTGCTGAGGACCTGCTGAAAGCGGTGCACGTGATTCTCGCGGGCCGGCGCTACCTGAGTCCCACGATGTCGGAGCTTCTGATCTCCGAGATCGACAACGGCGGCAGCGACCGGCCGATCCACCAGCAGCTCTCGAAGCGCGAGTTCCAGATCTTCACCAAGCTCGCGAGCGGCAGCTCCGTGTCGGAGATCGCGAAGGAGCTTTGCCTCAGCGTCAAGACGGTGAGCACCTACCGCAGCCGCGTGCTCGAGAAAATGCATTTCAAGACGAACGCCGACATCACGTCCTACGCACTCCGCAACGGGTTGATTCAGTAGGCCTATGCCGTGCCCTTGCGCGTATTACTCGTCGAAGATTCGCCAGTGCTCGCAGAGCGCCTCCGCGAAGCGCTCGACTCGCTCGAGAACGTCGAGGTGGTCGATACGGTGACGGATGAGTCGGCCGCCGTCGCTGCTGTGAAGGCGAATCAGATCGACGTCATCATTCTCGATCTTCAGCTCAAGGAAGGCACGGGCTTCGGGGTCGTGAGGAGGCTCGGCAAGATCCGGCCGAAGATCATCGTGTTCACGAATTACATGCTGCCGGAATACCAGCGTCTCGCCGATTCGCTGGGGGTCGAGTACTTCCTCAACAAGTCCAGAGATTACGAGCAGCTGCCGCAGCTGATTCAGGAACTGGGGGCGGAGCCTGTTTCTAAAGGGGACGTTCCCCTTTAAAGGGGAACGTCCCCTTTGATTGGTGAC
>JANLWE010000057.1:0-19763 GCA_031364365.1 Gammaproteobacteria bacterium
CCGAATCACCCGCCCGCCATTTTTCTCCTCGCCACTGCACTCCAGCGCACGGGCCGCGGCGACGAGGCGATTGTCGCGCTGCGAAAAACCGTCGAATTGAACCCTGATCACCCCAAGGCCTGGCGGGTCCTCGCCGATCACCTGATGGCTGTCGGCGACGCAGAGGGTGCCGACAGGGCCTATGCCAGCCACATCCATGCCTCGACGCGCAGCCCCGCGTTGCAGCAGGCGGCGGTCGCAATGCTCCGAAAGGACATTCCGAGGGCCGAGGCATTGCTGAAGGCACATCTGATGCGGGTGCCGACCGATGTGCCCGCTATCCGCATGCTGGCCGAGGTCGCCGCGCGCGTGGGTCGCAACGACGACGCACGCAAGTTGCTCGAGCGCTGCCTCGAGCTGGCGCCGGGTTTCACCGCTGCGCGTCATAACTACGCGTTCCTGCTGCATCGGAATAACGACGCCGCCGGGGCCCTGGTTCAGGTCTTGCGTCTGCTGGAGGCCGATTCGCGCAACCCGAGCTATCGCAACCTGCATGCGGTGATCCTGTGCCACATCGGCGAGTACGACCGCTCGCTCGAAATCTACAGCCAGTTGCTCCGCGAGTACCCCGCGCACTCCAAGGCATGGCTGAGCTACGGCCATGTGCTGAAGACTGCAGGCCGCCAGGAAGACGGCATCGAGGCGTATCGCCGCAGCATCGCCTGCGAACCGGCTTTCGGCGAGGCGTACTGGAGCCTCGCCAATCTCAAGACCTTTCGTTTCGCGGAAGTGGATCATTCGGCGATGCGCGCGCAGCTGGCCCGCCCGGAGCTCGACGACGCGAGTCGCGTCAACTTTTACTTTGCGCTCGGCAAAGCCTGTGAAGACGGCGCTGATTACACGCCGGCCTTCGAACACTATTCGAAGGGCAATGCCCTGTACCGTGCCAGCCATCCCTATGACGCTGACCGGAACTCCGCGCGCGTCAAGCACCTCAAGGAGATCCTGACACGCGATTTCTTCGGCAAACGCGCCGGATGGGGCTGCAATGCGCCGGATCCGATCTTCATCGTCAGCATGCCGCGCGCAGGCTCGACTCTGCTCGAGCAGATCCTCTCCAGCCATTCAGCGGTGGAAGGAACCAGCGAGCTGCCCCAGATCCTGACGATCGCAAAGGACCTGCGTGCCGAGGCCGATTCGGAGCAAGCCGTCGCCTATGCGGAGGTGCTTGCGGGCAAGAGCGCCGCGGAACTGCGGCTGCTGGGGGAGCAGTACATCGAGCGCACCCGCATACAGCGCAAGACCGGCCGGCCCTTTTTCATCGACAAGATGCCCAATAACTTCCTGCACGTCGGAATGATTCACGCGGTGCTCCCGAACGCGAAGATCATCGATGCGCGACGGCATCCGCTCGCCTGCTGCTTCTCGAACTTCAAGCAGCTCTACGCGCGCGGCCAGCTGTTCAGCTACGACCTCGTGGACATGGGCCGCTTCTACCGCGACTATGTCGGCCTGTTCGCGCATTTCGACGAGGTCCTGCCAGGCCGCGTTCACCGCGTCATCTATGAGCGGATCGTCGAGGACACCGAGGGCGAAGTCCGCCGCCTGCTCGACTACTGCGGCCTGCCGTTCGAGGCCGGTTGCCTGCGCTTCTTCGAGAACGAGCGCCCGGTACGGACGGCCAGCTCCGAGCAGGTACGCCAGCCCATTTACCGCGACGGGATCGAGCAATGGCGCCATTTTGAAGCGTGGCTAGAGCCGCTCAAATCCACGCTCGGCCCGATCCTGGATGCCTACCCGGAGGTTCCCCGGGCCTAGCCGAAGTTGCGCTCGAGCAACAAATCAGGCTTTTTTGCATTGTATTGACTTTGATCGTAGTCTTTCCCGCTACAGGGCCACTACTGGAGTCACAACATGCCGGTTGCTAATCCACGACTCTCGCCGTCTTTCCTGATGCGAACCCCGGTCGCGACCGCGGTTTTGGTGGCTCTCGGAAGCCCTGCCGCGAAGGCCCAGGAGACCACCGTCCTGGGCGAAGTGATCGTCACTTCCCAGAAGCGCGCGGAGAACCTGCAGGACGTGCCGATCAGCGTGGCGAGTATCAACAGCGAGTCAATCGATCAGCTGAACATCCAGAATTTCAAGAATTACGTGCAATACCTGCCGGCCGTGTCGACGCAGCAGAATATCAACGCGGGCGGCGGCTTCAACCAGGTCTACATGCGCGGCGTCGCGACCGGCGGCGACGGTCAGGCAATCACCTCCCAGCCGAGCGTGGGTACCTACCTGGATGAACAGCCGATCACCACCGTCCGGGGCAACCTCGATGTCCACCTCTACGACATCGCGCGCGTCGAGGCGCTCGCCGGGCCGCAGGGCACGCTCTACGGGGCGAGCTCGCAGGCGGGCACGATCCGCATCATCACCAACAAGCCGGATCCTTCCAAGTTCGCGGCGGGCTATTCGCTCGAGGGTAATTACGTCGACGGCGACGACGCTGGCTATGTCGCCGAGGGCTTCGTGAACATCCCGCTCAGCGACGCCGCGGCGATCCGGCTCGTGGGCTGGACCCTGCACGAAGCGGGCTGGGTCGACAACGTGGAAGGCACCCGTATCTACCCCGGCAATGCGGCCGACCCGACGGACGACTCTGTCGTCAATAACGCGGAATTCGCCGAGGACAATTACAACACCATCGACACGACGGGGGCGCGCGCGTCGCTCCGCATCAACCTCGGCGACAACTGGACGATCACGCCGGGCGTGATGTACCAGAAGTCGGAACAGGAGGGTTTCTGGGGCGATGAAACCAAGGATTTCCTCGCCGCTGGCAAGAACAAGGTCATGCATTTCCGGGAAGAGTTCGCGAATGACGAGTGGTACCAGGCGGGACTCACGATCGAGGGTTCGATCGGCAATTTTGACGTGGTGTACTCCGGCAACTACCTCAATCGCGATGATGAGGGCTCGGCCGACTACTCGGACTACACCTATTTCTATGACCTCTACTGGTCCACGGGCTCCTATGCCGGCACGTTTGCAAACCTGTTCGTCGACAACGACGGCAATTACCTCAATCGGGCGCAGGCCTATACGGCCGACGATCACTACACCAAGATGAGCCACGAAGTGCGGGTCAGTACGCCGCAGGAGAACCGCGTCCGCGGCCTGCTCGGATTCTTCTACCAGAAGCAGTACCACGACTTCCACGAGGAGTTCGGCGTCATGCCAGGGCTGGCCGACTTCAGGCTGATGAATGAGTTCGAGCCCGGCGCCCAGCAGTTCCCGGGCGTCGTGTACCTGAACAGCATGGACCGCACTGATTACGACCAGGCCGTGTTCGGTCAGATCCAGTTCGACATCACGGACCGGATGGAATTGTCGCTCGGCGCTCGCTACTTCGAGCCGGAAACCCAGGTCAAGGGATTCTTCGGCTATGGCCTGGGTTTCAATCCGGGCCGGCCGCCGAGCGCGGTCAATGCCGGGAATATCCAACCTTATGAACCCGGTGACCCGGCCGTCGGGGGCTCGGACACATACTCTCCCAGCGGCGCAGGCTGGTCCCGGAACGGCGAGTGGCGTTGCCCCTCGCAGGAGGATCGCAAGGACGCACCCTGCGTGAACGCCAACCGGAAGGTCACCGAGAGCGACAGCGTTTTCCGTGTCAATCTGAACTGGAAAGTGACCGACACAAGCCTGTTGTATGCGACCTTGTCCGAGGGGTATCGCCCCGGCGGTATCAATCGCAATCCGTCTGTCCCTGACTACGTCTCGGACTTTCTCACCAATTATGAGCTGGGCTGGAAGTCCCGTTGGGCGGATGACCGGCTGCAATTCAACGGTGCCGTGTTCCTGGAAGAATGGGATAAAGTTCAGGTGGCGTTCCAGGGTGCCAACGGAATCACGCAGGTCGCCAATGGTCCGAACGCGGAGATTCTGGGAACGGAAATGCAGCTTGACTGGCTCGCCACCGATAACTTCCGGCTGTCTGTTGGTGCGGCGTATTACGACTCAGAACTGAAAGACGACTATCTCGGAAATGGAGGGGTCGTCCTTGCCCCTGCGGGCACTCCACTGCCGGTCACCGCGGAGTTCAAAGGCAATCTCATTGGTCGCTACACGTTTCCGCTCGGCGGATTCGAAGGACACGTGCAAGGAACGCTGGCCTACGAAGGCAGCCGCTCCTCCGATCTGGACGTCGCGGATGCCGCAGCCCTGGGGGTGATCCCGTCGAGCATGTTCGTCGACCTCGCGTTCGGCATCGAGAACGACAAGTACGCCATTGAGCTGTTCCTTTCGAATGCCACGGATGAGGATGCGCCGCTCAACCTCGACGCCGAATGCGCCTCGTTCAGGTGCGGCGTCCAGGCCTACGGCGTGAGCCCACGTCCGCGGACCATCGGCATCCAGTTCAAGCAGGACTTCTGAGTTCGCTCAGGCAGCGGGCCTGACATGAGCGAAAGGGGCGCATCACTGCGCCCCTTTTTCTTTGGCTAGACGTTCGAATCCGGGAACGACGCCTTGCACCGGTTCATGTAGTCGAGCAGCGCCTCGTCCACGGCCACATCGAGCGGCGGCGCGACGTATTCCTCGAGCTGCTTCTTCCACAGCTCGTTCGCGCGCATCATCATGTCCTTGCGGCCCTCCGCATCCCACTGCTCGAAGCTGTTGTTGTCGGCGAGCGGCGAGCGGTAGAACGCCGTCTCGAAGTTCGCGAGCGTGTGCGCGCACCCCAGGAAGTGCTTGCCAGGCCCGACCTCGCGGATGGCATCCAGGGCCTGGCCGTTGTCCGACAGGTCCACGCCCTCGAGCAGCGTGTGCATCATCCCGGCCTGGTCCACGTCCATCACGAATTTTTCGTAGCCCATCGCGAGCCCGCCCTCGAGCCAGCCGGCGACGTGCAACACAAAGTTGACGCCGGCCAGGCAGGTGGGCAGCAGCGTCTGCGCGGATTCGAATGCCGCCTGGGCATCCGGGATCTTTGACGCGCACAGGCTTCCGCCGGAGCGAAACGGGACGCCGAGCCTTCGTGCAAGGCTCGCCATGATGTAGAGCACCAGCGCGGGCTCGGGCGTGCCGAAGGTCGGCGCGCCCGATTGCATCGACAGCGATGAGGCAAAGCTGCCGAGCACCATCGGCGCGCCCGGGTTCAGCAACTGGATGAACGCCATGCCGGCGAGCGCCTCGGCCAGCGTCTGCGTCGCCGTGCCGGCGACCGTGACCGGCGACATTGCGCCCGCCAGGATGAACGGTGTCACGATGCAGGCTTGGTTCGCACGCGCGTACACCTTGAGCGCGCCCAGCATTGTGGAGTCGTAAGTCATCGGCGAATTGACGTTGATGAGACTCACGATCACGGTCTTCGGCCGGCCGGTCGCGGCATCGATGTAGCCGTCGCCAAACAGGATCTTCGCCATCTCGACCGTGTTTTTCGCGCGCTCCGGGTGGGTCACGGAACCCATGAACGCCTTGTCGCTGTACTTCATATGGCTGTACACCATGTCGAAGTGGCGCTTGTTGACCGGCAGGTCCACGGGCTCGCAGATCGTTCCGCCGGAATGGTGCAGCGACTTCGACAGGTAGGCGAGCTTCACGAAATTGCGGAAGTCCTCGATGCGCGCGTAGCGCCGCCCCTCGTCGAGGTTGTGGATGAAGGGCGAGCCATAGGCGGGGGCGAACACGGTGTTCTTGCCACCGATCTCGACGTTCCGCGCCGGGTTGCGGGCGTGCTGCGTGAATTCGCGCGGCGCAGTCGCCTGGATCAGCTGGCGGCACATGCCGCGTGGCATGCGCACCCTCTCCCCCTGCACGTCGGCCCCCGCCGCCTTCCAGATCGACAGGGCTTCCGGGTCTTCGCGGAACTCGATGCCGATCTCCTCGAGGATCGTGTCGGCATTGTTTTCGATCAGGGCCAGTCCCTCTTCGCCCAGCACCTCGTAATACGGAATCTTGCGGGTGATGTACGGAACCGACTGGCCTGCATGTGCGGCGCGCACGGCACGCTTGGCTTCGCGGGCGTTCGGTCGCCGGCTGCGTGTGGGCTGTGCCTGCTGCTGATCCATCCTCTATTCTCCTGCCGCTGCCGGGCTTCGCCGATACTGTCGAGTATGGTGACTGGGCCTGCGGTCGAGTGACCGATTTGCGGCATTGGCTTGCTTTTGTGCGCCATGAACGGTCGATACAATCGCCGGCAGCGATCCCATGAAGAAGCTCCTCCTGCTCGCCATCGTCGCGGCGGCCGCCATCTATCTCGGTCGGCAGCCGGAGGACCGGGTCTCCCCGGTGATCGCGGAGCCGACCGCGCCTGCCGAATGGCAAAGCGGAGCCCAGGTCGCGGGCGAGGGCACGGTCTCCCGGATTCTCGGCGACGACAGCATGGGCGACCGGCACCAGCGATTCATCCTGACGCTCGATTCGGGCCGGACGCTGCTGGTCGCCCACAACATCGATATCGCGCCGCGGATCGAATCGCTTCAAGAAGGCGACACGGTGTCATTCAGCGGCGAATACGAATGGAACGACAAGGGCGGCGTGGTGCACTGGACGCACCATGATCCGCAGGGGCAACATGCAGCCGGCTGGATCAGGCATCGAGGCCGGGTTTACCAGTAAGGGCGAGCGATCCTGGAGTGGTGCAAGCATGAACATCCGTGCCCCCAATCGCGTCACCCGCAGCTACAAGCAGCGTCTCGTCGCTTCGGTATCCAAGGTGTTTCCGCTCCTGTGCCCGGTTCGCGAGGCGGACTGGATCGACGGGTGGCATCCGATTCTCGTCCTGACCCAGTCCGGCGTCGCAGAACAGGACTGCGTGTTCATCACCGACGCCAAGGTGCACGACTCGATCTGGTTCATCACGCGGCACGATCCGGCGCGCGGTTTCGTCGAGATGATCAAGATCACGCCCGGCGTCACCGCCTGCAAGCTGACGATCCGGGTCCGCCCGGCAAAACCGGGCAGCGAAGCTGAAATCACCTATAGCCACACGAGCCTCGGCCCCGAGGGCGATACCTTCATCGCCTCGTTCACGGCCGAGTACTACGTGCAGTTCATGCGCGAGTGGGAATCCCGGATGAATCACTACCTGAAACACGGCACTGCACTGCGCAGTGAAAGCTGAGGAAATCACAATCAATTTGTGCGGCTCCACCGATGCCGGCTGATCGCGACTATTTTCTCGGGACGCACGACGAGGAGATCGCCCGTCTCGGACTCCAGCATCGCGTCTGGCGGCCGACGGTCCAGGAATGCTGGCGGCGCGCGGGCATCACGACGGGGTCCAGGGTGCTCGATATCGGCGCAGGTCCCGGCTTTGCAGCCGCGGATCTCGCGGAAATTGTCGGGCCTGAAGGAATGATCGTCGCCGTCGAACGCTCGGGACGATTCGTCGAGGCGGGTCGCGCCATGCTCGCCGAACATGGATTCGGGAACGTCCTGTATCACGAGCTCGACCTGATGACCGACCCGCTTCCCGCATCCGGTTTCGATGCAAGCTGGTGCCGCTGGGTCGCCTGCTTCGTCACCTCGCCCGCGCTCCTGCTCGACAAGATCGCCGCCGTGATCCGTCCCGGCGGCGTCGCGATCTTTCACGAATACATCCAGTACGACAGCCTGCGCATCGCGACTGCTGGACCGCGGATGCGGGAGTTCGTGCGGCAGGTCGAAGAGGGTTGGCGGGCAACCGGCGGCGAGCCGAACGTCGCGCCCACGGTCGTGGCGCTCCTCCAGGAGCGCGGATTCGCGATCCGCGACGCAATCCCGCGCGTCTTCTGCGTGCGGCCGGGCGACGCAATGTGGCAATGGCCGGCCTCGTTCATCGACATCCACTTGCGGCACCAGCTCGAACTCGGCCGCATCGACCAGGCCTGGTCGGATAGCGTACGCGCCGAGTTCGCGGACGCGGAGCAGAAGTCCGCGACCCTTCTCATCACGCCGATGGTGCTCGAGATCGTTGCGGAGAAGCGGTAGAAGCGCGGGTTACGCTTCAAGAGGGGACTGTCCCCTTTTGGTCGTGCTTGTACCTGAACAGAAACGGGAAAACCATCCCAAGCACGAGCGCGTAGCCCGCGAACGTGAGCCAGATGCTCTGCCAGTCCTTCATGCCATCGATCGTAAAGTGATCTACGACGAGACCGGCCGTCATGCTGCCGAAGAAGGCGCCGAGCCCGTTCGTCATCACCATGAAGAGACCCTGCGCGCTCGCACGGATCGTGACCTCGGCTTCCCGGTCGACGTAGAGCGACCCGGAGATGTTGAAAAAGTCGAAAGCCATGCCGTACATGATCATCGACACGACCAGCATCCAGAGCCCCGCGCCGGGATCGCCGAACGCAAACAACCCGAAGCGGAACACCCAGGCAAAGATGCTGATCAGCATCACGATCTTGATGCCGAAGCGCTGCAGGAAGAACGGGATCGTCAGGATGAAGAGCGTCTCGGAGATCTGCGAAATGGAGATCAGCAGATTCGGATGCTCAACCGCAAATGTACCCGGATAGACCGTCTTGAAATCGTCGAGGAACGCCCCGCCGAACGCATTCGTGATCTGTAGTGCCGCGCCCAGCATCATCGCGAAGACGAAGAACACGAGCATCTGCGGACGTTTGAACAGAACAAAAGCGTCCAGGCCGAGTGCCGCGGCGAGGCTCCTCGAAGCAATATCGCGGGCGGGTGGGCACTTCGGCATCGTGAAGCCATAGATGCCGAGGAACACGGCGGCCCCAGCGCTGATGTAGAGCTGCAGCGCGCTCTTGGTCCAGCCGGCGAAATCCACCATCCACATCGCGGCGATGAAACCGACCGTGCCCCAGACCCGGATCGGCGGGAAACTCCGGATGACGTTCTGGCCGCCCTGCTCGAGGACCTTGTAGGAGATCGCATTGTTGAGCGCGATGGTCGGCATGTACACCATCGCATTCAGCAGCATGATCACGTACAGCGTGTCGAAGTCGCGGACGGTCGATGCCCAGAGCAGCAGGCCCGCGCCGACCAGGTGGAGAACGCCGTAGAGCCGCTCCGCGTTCAGCCAGCGGTCCGCGACGATGCCCATGAGGCCCGGCATGAAGAGCGAGGCGACGCCCATGGTCGCGTAGATGCTGCCGACCTGCCCGCCCGAGAAACCGAGCGTCACGATCATGTAGGCGCCGAGCGAGATGAGCCACGCGCCCCAGACGAAGAACTGCATGAAGTTCATCACCGTGAGGCGGAACTTGATGCTCATGGGACGCGGAGCAGCGAGCTAATCTTTCTTGTCGCCCGGCTTGAAAATCACTGCCCCGATCCAGCTCACGACGCTGACGATGATCGCGGCCCAGAATGCCGGCCAGAAGCCGCTGATGCCCATGCCGGGCAGGAAGGCGGCGACAAGTCCCAGCATCGCGGCGTTGATCACGAGCAGGAACAGGCCGAGCGTCACGAGCGTGAAAGGAATCGTCAGGATCACGACAACCGGCTTGACGATCGCATTCACGACGCCGAGCAGCAGGGCAGCCAGGATCAGGGTGGTGGCGCTCGACACGTTGATTCCGTCGACCCATTCGGTCGCGAGCCAGAGGCCGAGCGCGGCGATCAGTACCCGCAGGATGAAGGTGGCCATCGCGTCAGCGTACGCGACGACCGCGCTTGATGACAATATCCACGGATTGAAGCAGCCCGGGGTCCCGCAGCACGTCCCCCCGGACGGCGATGATGTCGGCGATCTTGCCGGGTGAGATCGCGCCGGATTCGTGCCCCACGCCCATCGCGGTCGCAGCATCGTGGGTCGCCGCACGAATGGCCCGGAGTGCCGGGATGCCGCACTGCCTCACCCAGAAGTCGATTTCCTGCCAGGTTGCCCGCGAGTGCAGGTGCCCCGGGCTGCCCGCGCCCGAGCCGAGGAGCAGCAGCACTTTTGCCTCGTCGAGCTGCCGGAGCTTCTCGCAGAGCGTCGCGGCCCGGGCTGCGGACAACTCCGCCGCCGCGATGTGATCGATACTCGCGAGCGAGCCCCGGATGTCGGCGGCGACCAGCTCGGGAAGTTCGGCGGTGGCGGCCGGATCATCGAGCGGCTCATCGTTGACGCGAAGCGACTCGAGGTTGAGGAGTGCCGAGATCGCGGGCGACCACGCGATCGGGCGCGCACCGGCCTGCGTAAGCCGACCGGTCAGTGCCTGTATCGCTTCCGGCGAATACGCCTCGGCAGCCATGCCGGTGCCGAGGAAACCATCGAATTGCGCGGCCGCGCCGCGCACGATGTCAATCGGGCGCTCGGCGTAGGCGTGGATCGGCAGACCGCGAATCCGCGCCTCGGAGACCGCTGCCTCGAGTTCCTCCGCGGTCCACAGTTCCACGTCCGCGAGCAGGATGTAGTCAACACCCGCGCCCGCGAGGCGCTGGATCTTCGCTCTCGCGTCGGCGGCACCGCTCACTTCCCACTGCCAGTCGCCAGTGCCGGTCGGGGCGAGCTTGCGCAGCGCGGGTCCCGAAATGAAAAGATTCGGGCCGTCGATGAGCCGCTCGCGGGTCCGGCCGCGGACGCGCACTGCAGCTTCGAGCGGCGCGGCGACGTCGCGCGCGCTGGTGACGCCGGCCTGCAGGAGCTGCCGCGCCGCGATCGGCATCACGACGCGCTCGGCGAGCGGGCCGTAGGTTTCGTTCCAGCGCGCGGTGTCGCCGTGCCCGAGACGCATCAAATCGACCTGCATGTCCCAGAGACCCGGCAGCACGGTCATGCCCTCGGTCGAGACGACTTCCGCGCCCTCCGGAATCGTGACCTGACCCACGCCCCCGACCGCGAGGATGCGGTCGTTCTCGATGACGACGATGCCGTCCTGGATCGGCGCGTTGCCGTAGCCGTCGATGACTGTCCCGCCCGCGAGCACGAGCGTCGCCCCGGCCAGGATCGTCGCAAGCATCACGGCGCAGCCTTGCCGATGGAACCGTCGCGCAGCCGTATCTGTAATTGCGCGAACGCGAGCGCCCAGCCGGTGCGCAGGCGCACCAGCGTCTTTGCCCATTCCTCGTCCGAAGGAACACCCGAACCCATCACACGCAGCATTCTCTGTCCCTTCTTTTCATCGATGATGAAATCCTCGACCAGCGCGCTACCCGGCAACGGTGGCCAGTCTTCGGTTGGCTCGTACATGAGCTGGAGCCTGGCGCCCATATCGAAACGCTCGATCCGCGCCTCGCGCCGCCCGAACAGCCGCGACACTGTCGCATAGCGCCCACCGTCCTGCGGCTCCACGATCGCCTCGGTCGCGAGCCAGCGCAGGAGCGCCTCGGGCTCAGTCAGTGCGCGCCAGAGCGTTGCCGCGCTCGCGGCCGTCTCGAATCCCTGCATGTATCCACGGGTCTGCCGTCTCATGTCGCCGCGTCGTCGCCGGCCTGGCGCAATTCACGGTCGCGCTGCATGCGAACGTCGGCCGCAGCGACGACATCGTCGTGCTGCGCGCCGTCGCGCGGATAGCTCGCCACGCCCACGCTCACGGTCATGCGCTGCAGCCGCTCGCCGACCGGAAACAGGCTGCGGTAGACGTGATTGCGGATCCGCTGGGCGACCGTTTCCGCGACTTCCGGCGTCGCCTCGGGCAGGAACACCACGAACTCGTCGCCACCGGAGCGGGCAGCCATGTCGGTGGTGCGAATTGCGCGCTGGATCGCGCTCGCAACCGCCGTAATCGCCCGGTTGCCCGCCTGGTGGCCGTGCTCGTCATTGAGTGCCTTCAGATCGTCCATATCGACGAGCAGGATCGCATAACCGCCGCGCCCGCCGCGCGCCCTCAGCCCGTGTTCACGGTTCAGGATCGACTTGAAGGTGCGCAAGTTCAGCATGCCCGTCAGGCTGTCGCGCTCGGCCATCTCCTCGATGCGCCGCCGCGCCGTCAGGATCGTCCCGGCCAACGCCTGCGTCAGGTAGGCGACCAGCGCATAGGGGCCGAGCTCGCCGAACAGCCGCGCCAGCAGCGCAGCCGTCGCAGGCGGCGGGCCTTCGCCGGCGACGAGCGAGAGCCAGGCGAGCGCGACGCCGGCGAAGATCACGAAGGCGCCGCGGCGCCCGAGCGTCATAGCAACCACGACGATCGGCAGCAGGTAGAGATTCACCATCGGGCTTTCAGAGCCGCCCGTCGGTATCGCGACCACCGTGATGAAGGCGACCATCGCGGCTGCGCCGAGCGCAATGCGCGCGCCCGCGTCCTTGACCGGGAACCCGCGCCAGCGGAAGGCGACCAGAAAGAGCGTGTATGTCGCCATCGCCGCAACCAGGAGGCGTGGCGATCCCTCCGGCGCGCGAAGTACGAGCGTGTAGAGCGCGACCACCAGCAGCACGAGCCAGTCGATGCGCGTGAGGCTTTGCACGATGCTCGCGTGCTCGTCTTCGCGCACGGTTTCGCGCCGCGTTCCCGTCTCCTCGGTCATGCCGTCGCCACCTTCTCGCGCTCGAGGCGCGACTCGATGGCCTCCCGGGCAGCCGGTCCCGCGAGCTCCGCGACGAGGGTGAGCGCGAAATCGAGCGCTGTGCCAGGACCGCGCGAGGTGATGACGCCGCGATCGACAACCACTGCGTCGCCGACGACGGTCGCCCCGGGGGCGCCCTGCAGAAAACCCGGGTAACTCGTCGCGCGACGCCCGTCGAGCACGCCCGCGGCGGCGAGCACCATGGGCGCCGCGCAGATCGCCGCCACCGGTCGCCCCTTTTCATGCAGGCGCCGGACGAGTTCGATGATGCGCGCGTCCTTCTTCAGGTGTTCGGCGCCCGGCATGCCGCCGGGCAGCGCGATCATGTCGAAGTCCTGCTCCGCGAGCGCACCGAGCGGCGTATCGGCCGAGAGCCGGATGCCGTGCGCGCCGGTGACGGGGCTCGTGCCGAGCGATGCGACCACGACATCGATACCGGCGCGGCGAAGCACGTCGATGATGGTGACCGCCTCGAGTTCCTCGAAACCTTCAGCCAGCGGCACCAGCACACGCTTCATGCCGGACTCAGCCGCCGTCCGCTGCGGCCTGCACCGTCACGAGCGTCGTGTTTCCGGTCTTGAGCCAGGCGATCGCGGCGCGGATGTCCGCATCGCTTTCGAGCGGTGGTTGCTCACCCGTGAGCGCCGCGGGCGGCCGCGCGGGCAGCGGCAGGTCCGGCTCGAGGCCGCGCCCGTGGATCGAGACGCCGGAGGGTGTGAAATAGCGCGAGGTCGTGAGCTTCAGGGCCTGGCCATCATCGAGCGCCATCACGGTCTGCACCGAGCCCTTGCCGAAAGTGCGCTGACCGAGGAGCTTGGCGCGCCCATTGTCGCGCAGCGCCCCGGCGACGATCTCGGCGGCGGAAGCGGAACCCTCGTTAACGAGCACGGCGATCGGCGTACCAAACGAGAGGTCGCCCGCCATCGCCTCCATGCGGAAGCGCGACTCCTCCGAGCGGCCTTCCGCCGAGACGATGATGCCTTTCTCGAGGAACGCGTCGGAGACTTCGACCGCGGCATCGAGGACACCGCCCGGATTGTTGCGCAGGTCGAGCACGAGGCCGCGCAGCCGGCCTGCGGCCTTCAGCTCGAGCGCGCGAATCGCGGCCTTGGTGTCTGCCCCGGTCGTTTCGCTGAACTGCGAGATGCGCAGATAACCGTAGCCGGGCTCGAGCATCTCGTAGCGCACGGAATGAACGGAGACCAGAGCGCGCTCAATCGAGAACTCGAGCGGCTGCGGGGCCGCTTCACGGCCGATGGTGAGCTTGACGACCGTGCCGGGCTCGCCGCGGATGGTTGCGATCGCGTCGGCGAGGCGATCGGTCCTGGGCGTGCGCCCATCGATCTTGAGGATCGCATCGCCCGCATGGATCCCCGCCCGCGCGGCCGGCGAACCGTCGATCGGGGCGATGACCTTGAGCACGTCGGCATCGACCGCGACCTCGACGCCGATGCCGGAGTAATTGCCCTCGGTCGCGATCCTGAGGTCCTCGAACTCCTCCGCGTCCATGAAGGCCGAGTGCGGGTCGAGTTCGCCGACCATGCCGCGGATCGCGTTCGACATCAGCTCGTGGTTGTCGGTCCGGTCGACATAGTCCTCGTGGATCAGGCCGAGGACCTCGGCGAAAAGGCGTTCGTCGTTCGGCGCGATGTCCGGGGCGTCGCGGTGGTGGCGCGCGTACCAGAGGGTGCCGGTGGTGAGCACGACGCCCACGAGACAGCCCAGCAGGCCGACCAGTAGCGTGCGCTTCTCGAGATTCATGCGCCTATGGTACGACCGGAGGCTCCTGCTGGGCCATCGCTTCGTAGAGCGCGAGGTCGCCGAGAATCTCGTCGATGGGCACCGGACGTCCGATCGCGAAGCCCTGGCCGTAATCGACGCCGAGGGCCGTCATGCGGGACCGAAGCTCGTCCGTCTCCACGTATTCGGCGACGGTTTCCATGCCCATCGTGTGCGCGAGCTGCGCGATCGCGCGCACCATTGATTCCGTACGCTGGTTGGTGCCGGCATCGCGCACAAAGGCGCCGTCGATCTTGAGCACCGAGACCGGCAGCGACTTGAGGTAGACGAGTGAGGAGAGCCCCGTTCCGAAATCGTCGAGCGCGAAGATGCAGCCGAGCGTGCGCAGCCGCTGCATCAGCCGGTCCGCGCGCGCAAGGTTTGAGACGGCGGAGGTTTCCGTCAGCTCAAAACAAAGCGACTCGGGCGGCACATCGGAATCGCGGATCGAATGTTCCATGAATTCCAGGAATTCTTCGGACGCGATCGAGGCGCCGGAGATGTTGATCGAGAACCGCATCCCGCGACCGCGCAGCGTGTTCGAGTGCTCGGCCAGCGCCGCGAGCGCATTCTTGATCACCCAGCGGTCGATCGCCGGCAGCAGCTGATACCGTTCGGCGGCCGACAGGAATTTGTCTGGCGGCAGCAGCTCGCTGTTCTCGCTGAACATGCGCAGCAGGAATTCAAAGTGCGGCTCCGAATGCTCCGCCTGCAGCGGCAGGATCGGCTGCGCGAATAGCGCGAAACGGTCGGCCGCGAGCGCCTCATGTAAAGCCTGCACGACGACGATGTCCGTGCTCCGGCGCATGATGCTCTGGTCGGCGTCCTGAAAGATCTCGACGCGGTCGCGGCCGCGGTCCTTGGCAGCCTTGCAGGCGATCTCGGCGTTTGCGAGTCCGTGCGCGAGCCGGTGCTGCGACTCCTCGGGCAGCTCCGCCGCGCCGACGCTGACCGTCACTTGCACCGTGCCGCCGTCGCGCGCATACGTAAGCTCGGCGCACTGGCGCCGCAGCATCTCGCCGATCTGCTGGGCGAAATCGAGCGTGCAGTCGGGCAGGAACACGGCGAAACGGTCGCCCGCGATCCGTGCCGCGAGCGCGCCGGGGCGCACTTTCTTGCGCAGCACCTCGGCGACCTTGCCGATCACCTCGTCGCCGACATGCATGCCGAAGTTGTCGTTGACGACGTGTACCCGGTCGATATCGAGGTACAGGACGCTTTCCGGGACCGCTCCCTTGCGGGACGCGAGCAGCGATCGCACCTGGGTCTCGAATGCAGCGCGCGTCAGGAGCGCGGTCAGCGCATCGAAGTTGTTCTGGAGCGTGGTGGTCGTCTTCCGCGACAGCAGCTCGACGAGGCGCTCGGTGCGCGGCTCGAAATCCGGGGCCTGTTCCTCGCGGAACATCACCAGGAAGCCGGCGACGCGGCCTGAGGCATGACGCACGGGCGTGCAGAGGATCTTGTACGGCGGCAGCTCGATTGGCCGCACCTTGACCTTGTTGATCACGAGGTTGCGCCGCTGCAGTTGCGCCCAGTTGAGCAGGTGCCGGTGCATTCTCGTGAGGATCTCGACCTGGGGCCGCTCGCCGCGCGGCGCCTTGCAGATCGCGACACCGCGCTCCGGCACGACCAGCGCGCCCAGCAGGCAGCCAAGGTGATCAACGCAGGTCTGCACCAGCACGCCGAGCTCGTCGCCCTGGAGCGGGCTGTCCGGATCGTCCGGCGCCATCTTGAGGAGCAGGTCGAGGTCGTCGTCGCGCGAGCGCAGGTCGCGCGTCAGGTAATCGACGCTGGCGCGGGCTTCAAGCTCGCGCTGCAAGCACTCGAGCGCCGGCTGCACCATCGACTGCACGAAGGAAAAGGGACGGTTCTCGCCGTCGCGTGTGAGGAGCGTCGCGATCGCGATGACTTCGCCTTCGTTATTGCGCAGCCGGAACACATAGCCGGGCGCGCCCTCGTGATCCTGGCTGAAACCGTCGATGCAGCCGGTCGTCGCCGGTGGCACGCTCGCGAGCGCGGCGTGCACGAGCGGTGAAGGATCGGGCCCGTCGTAGCCATCCGCCACCCACAGCGGCACGCCTTTTGCGTCGTAGACGCCGATGCCCAGCGCACGTGGCATCAACATCCGCAGCAGCTGCCCGTACGGATCGAGAGTGTGCTTCGCGCCTGCGAATTGCAGCGGCGGGTCAATGGGTGCGGGTCCGATCACCCCGGCAGCGTCGCTCAGGACGCCCGGGGCGTCTTTGACGTAATCCGCAGTTTGCGGGGCAGGAGGCCCGCTCTACGGGGACGACCGCCTGAACCAGGGCACCGGGTCTATGGCCTTGGCTCCGCGGCGAATTTCGAGGTAGAGACCCGGGTGGCTGCGCCCACCGCTGTCGCCCACCGTGCCGATGACCTCCCCGCCTTCCACACGGTCTCCGGCTGCCTTGTAGAGCTGCTCGTTGTGGGCATACAGGCTCATGTAGCCGCCGTGGTCCACGATGAGCAGGAGTCCCATGCCCGGCAGCCAGTCCGCGTAGGCGACACGGCCGCCATAGAGCGCGCGCACCTCCGCTCCGCGATTCGCCTCGATCATCACTCCGTTCCACTTGAGGCCGCCGCCGCGGGCCTGGCCGAAGCGCGCGACAAGTTTCCCCGCTACCGGCCAGGCGAGCCGGCCGCGCACTTTCTCGAATGCCTGCCCGCCGGTCGGCGGCAGGTCCCGCATGGCCTGGCGGAGATCCGCGATCAGTTTTTCGAGCGCCGCCGCCTCGCGCTTCAGCTTGGTGATCGAATCGTTGCGCGTCCGGATCTGCGCATTCATCGACTTGAGCGCACGGCTCCGCTCATCGCGCGCGGCGTCCACCGACGAAAGCTCCTGGCGGCTCTCGGCCTCGAGCGCGGCAAGGTTCGCGCGCTCTGTTTCTTCCGCCGCGGTTGCCTGCTCGAGTGCCGCGACGATCTTCTGGATCTCCGCGATCCGGCCCGCGCGGGCCCGGCCGAAATAAGAGTAGTAGACCAGCATGCGCCCGAATTCCGCGGGATCGTCCTGGGAGAGGAGCATTTTGAACTGCTCCTGCCGGCCGCCCATGTAGGCGGTGCGAAGTTCGGCCGCGAGCGCCTCCCGTTGCTCGCCGAGCGCATTTTCATTGCGCGCGCGATCGGCCGCGAGCTCCTTGAGATGAGCGTCGCTCGCGGCCAGGCGCTTCCTGACATCGCCCAGGCGCTCGCGTGCATCCCGTACTTTTTCCTCGGCGGTACGAAGCTGACCGGACAGGGCATCGCGCCGGTCGGCGTCGCGGCGCGCCGAACGCTGGAGTTCCGTAATCCGCTCGCGGACCTCGCGGAGCTCCTTCTCCGCCTCGGTCTCGGCAGCGAAGGCGTGGGTCGCAAGGCCCAGCACGAGGCCCGAGACCAGGACAATGGCGCCGCTGCGCGCCAGCTTAAGTATTTGATTTATAAGGGAATATCTCTCTGATATAATGCGCGGCCATTTTGTGCCCCGACCGCGCGGCCGACCCGCGATCCGCCCCATGGACCGACTGCTCGATTATTCCACCAATCATCCGTTGCTTGCGGGCGGCCTTCTGCTGATGACCGTTCTGGTGCTCGCCTTCGAGCTGCGCCAGCGCGGAGCCGCATCCGCCTCGATTGCCCCTAACGAAGCCATCCGACTGATGAATGCCGGTGCCGTGCTCGTTGACCTGCGCTCGGCCAACCAGTTCAAGGACGGTCATATTGAAGGCGCGCGCAATGTGCCGGGCGATCAACTCGCGACCGATCCGAAAGCGCTCGAGCGGCTCTCGGGCAAGACTCTGGTGCTCTATTGCGACACCGGCACGACCACCGCCGCTGCGCAACGGACCCTCGCGCGCGCCGGGGCCGGCAACGTGTTCAGCCTGCGCGGCGGCCTCGCCGCCTGGAAGCAGGAGAACCTGCCCGTCGTCAAGGGCTGAGAAAAGTTGCTGGCGAGTAGCGGACGGCGCACCCTGCCACAGATTCATGTCGGCGAACATTTGAAACTGATACAAGCGAGGAATGACGATGGCTGACGAAAATTCAACGCCGCCGGGCGCGGGCGATCCGGCCACCAACGGCCAGGGTCCGGCGGTCGCGCTGCAGACGGTCTACATCAAGGACCTCTCGTTCGAGGCGCCGAAAGGACCGTTCCTGCCCACGCAGGTGCAGGACCCGAAGATCTCGCTGAACCTCAGCACGATGTCGAACTCCGTCGGCCAGGATGCGCATGAGGTCGTGCTGACCGTGACTCTCGAAGCGAAGAACGGCGACGTCGCTGTTTACCTCGCTGAGGTCAAGCAGGCGGGCGTGTTCGTCGTACGCGGCTTCGGCCCTGACGAAACGCGCCGCATTCTTGGCTCGTTCGCGCCGAACATCCTGTTCCCCTACATCAGGCAGACGGTGTCGGACGTCGTGAGCAAGGGTGGCTTCCCGCCATTCCTGCTGCCGCACGTCAATTTCGACGCGCTTTTCGAGCGCTCGCTGCAGGAACAGGCTGCGCGTCAGGCGAAGCCCCCCGAACAGGCGAACTGAGCCGGCCTCGCATGCGGCCGATCGTGGTGCTGGGCGCCGGTTCCTGGGGAACGGCGCTCGCTATCCAGTTCGCGCGCGCCGGCGGCCCAACCATTCTCTGGGGACGCGCCGAGGACAATCCGGAAGAACTCGCGCGCGCTCGGCACAACGAGCGTTACCTGCCCGGCGCCGCGTTTCCGCCGTCGCTCGCGATCGAACCCGACCTTGAAAAGGCGGTCGCAAGCGGCGAGGATCTGGTGCTCGTCGTGCCCTCGAGCGTGCTGCGCCCTGTGCTCAAGCAGATCAAGCCAATGCTCGGCGCGACGTCACGCATTGCCTGGGCGAGCAAGGGTTTCGAACTCGAAACCGGCAAGCTTCCCCACCAGGTTGCACGCGAGGTGCTGGGACCCTCCGTTCCGATCGCCGTGCTCTCCGGCCCGACCTTCGCGAAGGAAGTCGGCCTCGGCCTGCCGACAGCGATCGCCGTCGCCTCGCCCGACGATGCCTTCGCGCTCTCGCTCGCCGAACGGATTTCATCCGGCGGATTCCGCGCGTATACGCAGTCCGACATCGTCGGCGTCGAGATCGGTGGCGCAGTCAAGAACGTGCTCGCGATCGCGACCGGCGTTTCCGACGGGCTCGGCTTTGGCTCGAACAGCCGCGTGTTCCTGATCACCCGCGGCCTCGTCGAATTGGTGCGGCTTGGCGTCGCGCTCGGCGCCAAGTCCGAGACGCTCATGGGACTCGCCGGTCTCGGCGACCTCGTGCTCACCTGCACCGACGATCAGTCGCGCAACCGACGCTTCGGCCGCGCGATCGCGGCGGGCAAGCCGGTCGAGGACGCGATCGCGGAGATCGGCCAGGTCGTCGAGGGCTATCACGCGGCGAAAGCAGTGCATATGGTTGCGGCAAGGCTCGGCGTCGAGATGCCGATTTGCCGGCATGTGTATGAAGTCCTGCACGAACGCATTCCGCTCAAGCAGGTCGTCGAGACGATGCTCGCGCGCGTAGTCTCGCCCGAGAACTAATGATGAAGGGGACGCTCATGAAGGGGACGTTCA
>JANLWE010000063.1:0-9403 GCA_031364365.1 Gammaproteobacteria bacterium
TTCGAGGATGCGGCCGGTCGTCTTGACAGTCGCGCCCTCACCGATGTGGCGGTACTCGCCGAGCACCACGCAGCCGACGGAATCCTGTTCCAGGTTCAGCGCGAGGCCGAAGGTGTTGTCCGGGAACTCGACCATTTCGCCGTAGGCGACGTCCGCGAGGCCGTGCACGCGGCAGATGCCGTCCGTGACGCTCACGACGGTGCCGACGTTTCGCGCTTCGGTCGCGGCGTCGAAGTTCTTGATCCGTGCCTGGATCAGGTCGCTGATTTCAGAAGCCTTGATGGACATGTCGCTTTCCTTGACTAATTCTGTAGCGCCGAGCCGAGTCGCTCGAGGCGACCCTTCAGCGATCCGTCGATGACGAGGTCCCCGGCGCGCACGATGGCGCCGCCGAGAAGTGACTCGTCGATCCGGGTGTGCATGCGCACGTCGCGGCCGAGGCGCCTCGTGAGCGCGGCCGCAAGTTTCTTCTGCTGGGGCGCCGCGATTTCCTGCGCTGCGACGACTTCGACGTCCACGACGTTTTCGACCTCAGCCCGAAGCGCTTCGAACTGCGCCGTGATCTGGGGCAGCAGCGCGAGCCGACGATTTTCTGCGAGCGCGCGTAGAAAGTTGCGCCCCGCCTCCGCGCCCGCCTTGCCGGACAACCCACCCAGGAGATCCACAAGCTCGTCGCCCGTGACGTGCGGGTTGCCAATCAGGCGTGCGACGCGGGAGTCCACGGCGCCCTGCGCAGCGGCGCCCAGGAGCTTCGACCAGGCGGCCAGATCCTTCGACTCCTGCGCATACGCGAAAGCCGCACGCGCGTAAGGCCTTGCGATGGTGGCGCGATCAGCCATGCGACGGTGCCTGCTTCTCGAGTTCCGCGGCGAGTTCGTCGAGCAGCGCCGCGTGGGCCTTGGCGTCCACTTCGCGGCCAAGCACCTTGGTGGCGCCGGCGAGCGCGAGCGCCGCGACATCCTTTCGGAGCGCATCGCGTGCACGGGCCTTCTCGTTCACGGCCTCGCCGTGAGCGGCCGTCACGATGCGCTCGCTTTCGGTTATCGCCAGGTGCTTGGCCTCGCCCACCAGCTCGTTGCTGCGCTTGTGCGCGATGTCCACGACCTGTACGGCCTTCTGCCGCGCCTCGGTCAGGATCGCCTCCGAGCCGTGGCGTGCATCGGCCAGTTCCTTCTGGCCCTTCTCTCCCGCGGCGATGCCATCCGCAATGACCTTGCGGCGGGCGTCGATCGCGGCGATCAGCTTGGGCCAGATCTTCATCGCGATCGCGACAAAAACGATCATCGAGATCGTCTGCCCGAGCAGTGTCAGGTTGAAATTCATCGCAGTCTCCCGACGATCAGCCGGCCAGCGCGTCTTTCAGCTGCCCGATGAACGGGTTGGCGAATGCGAAGAAGAGCGCCACGCCGACGCCGATCATCGCAACCGCGTCGAGCAACGCGACCACAATGAACATCTTCACCTGCAGCATCGGAGCGAGCTCCGGCTGACGCGCCGCGCCTTCGAGGAAGCGCCCGCCCAGCAGGCCCATGCCGATGCCGACGCCCAAGGCGCCGAGGCCGATCAGGATCGCCACAGCGATCGCGGTCATTCCAATCACAGTTTCCATCTCTAGTCTCCTGGTCGAAAATCGATCAATGAGTCTCGTGCGCCTGGCTCAGGTACACGATCGTCAACATCATGAAAATGAATGCCTGCAACACGATGATCAGCACGTGGAACACGGCCCATGCCAAGTGCAGCGGCAGCTGCCAGATGCCGATCAATGCGATCAGCATGAAAATGAGTTCGCCGGCGTAGAGGTTGCCGAACAGTCGCAGAGACAGCGAGAGCGGCTTCGCGAGCAGCGAAACGCCCTCCAGCACCAGGTTGAACGGGACCGCCGCCCAGTGATTAAAAGGTTGGAGCGCCAATTCCTTGGTGAACCCGCCGATGCCCTTGATCTTGATGCTGTAGTAAAGCGTCAGGATGAACACCGAGATGCCCATCGCAAACGTGACGTTGACGTCGGCGGTCGGCACGACCCGCAGGTAGGGAATGCCCACCTGCTTCGCTGCGAAGGGCAGCCAATCCACCGGGATCAGGTCCATCAGGTTCATCAGGAAGATCCAGCAGAAGAGCGTGAGCGCGAGCGGCGCGATCACAGCGCTCTTGCCGTGGAAAGTCTCGCGGACGCTCTGTTCCACGAACTCGACGACAATTTCGATGACGGCCTGGAAGCGGCCCGGGACGCCGGTCGTGGCGCGCTTGGCCATGCGGCCGAAGATCGTGAGGAAGACGAGGCCGAGCAGGACCGCGAAGAACATCGAATCGACGTTGATCGCGAAAAAATTGCCGTTGCAATGATTCCAGACCCACGCGCCGTCCGCCTTGCAGACGGTCAGGTTCTGGAGATGGTGGCCAATGTACTCGCTAGCCGTGTGTCCCGCTTCCGCCATGATCCCTCAGCGTCCCCTATCGAACAGCAGTCCCACCGGCAGGGCCAGTAGCGTTGCGATGTACCCGGCGAACAGGAACTCCGGGTGCAGCGGCCTCAAGGTCGCGAACACTGCGGCAAACATCACTGCCGCAATCACGATCTTGCCGACCTCGCCCAACCACCCTGCCCTCAGCAGGCTCTGCGCGCTGCTGCCGGCCCGCGGCGACATCAGTCTCGCCGCCAGAAATGCGTTCGGCACGACGCCGATCAGTCCACCCAACAAGGTGGGGATCGCCCGGTCGGAACCCAACCAGATCCAGACAATCGCGGCGAGCCCCACGGCGACCCCGAGCTGGGCGAGCAAAATGTTGCGGACGGTCTGCATTCACCGGCCTCCGGCAACAAAAACGCCACGTGGCCCTCTTAGGCGGTCCGTGGCGTCTTCACGCGCAGCAAGCAAGCCGCAAGGCGGCCAAAAACCGGCGGCATTATAGGCGGCGGGAGCCCTCCGGCACAACCGCGAAGAAGGCGAAAAAATGCTGTTTTTACGCGGTGTTAGGCGTTCGCGGCGGGGCTTCCGGGACGCTTCAGGCGATAAACGAAACAACTGTCGTCACCGAACTGCCGTTGCACGACATATTCGAATCCCAGGCGCTCGTAGAAGCGATGGGCGGCCCGATTGCCGTCGCAGGGATCGACCAGGATGGCCTGCACCGTCGGGTCCGTGAAGCAGCGCTTGATCGCCTGTTTCAACATCTGCGTGCCGTAGCCGAGGCCGAGGGCGTCCCGCTCGCCGATCCAAATGTCGATCGCGCGGTGATCCGCCGCGATGCAACCGCCCCAATACTGGCAGTCCTCGCGTGACGGGTCGATGATTTCGACGAAGCCGATCGGACGGCCGGCCACTTCGGCAATGAGCTGCTCGCGCCAGTCGGGGTGGCGGGCGAGCTCAGTTTCCCATTGCCTGTCAGCGTCGCCTTTCGCGGCGATGACCTGCGGTTGCCGGTCCCAGTCTTGAAGGAGTTCGAGGTCGTCCGGCGTCGCGGGGCGCAGCTTCACAGAGCGCGACACGGATGGTCTGCGGATGCGGTCAACTTTCAGGTTCAGGCTCATCGGTACCGCGCGAATATCTCGCGAAAGATGTTACGCATGGCGTCAGACCTCCGTCGCGCGGTCGAGAGTCGCCAGGCGCGGAGCGCTGATGACGATTTCGGGAAGCTCCGCGACGCGCGGCAGGAAATCCACAGGGACAAGCGCCCCGACTTCCACGACTCCACGCGGCGTTACACCCTCGTGCCCGCGGTCGAACACCAGACCGCTGATGCCGACGATCGCGGCAGCGACTACGACGCTGACGCCCCTGCGAATGTTTGGCTTGTCTGATGTGAACATAACCCTGTCCTCTCTTCCGTTTCGTCACCGAATTCCCGATGGCGTTACTTTGGAGAAGCGGGGTCCGCCGAACCAATCGGCTATCTGAAGCTCGCTTAAGGGAATCTATACCTAATGGGGACGGTCACCCTTAAAGGTAACCGTCCCCTTTGAACTTTGCTATTCGCAGCGATCGTCGGCCCCGCAGCGCGGCCTGTACGTCCGCGCGCTGAATATCCGATACGCCGCCTTTATGTAATCCTCGACCGCCTCGTATTCCGTGGTTGTCCGGTAACCCTCGGTCGAGATGCCCATCATCTTGTATTGATCGAGCCACGGGTCATCGATGTTCTTCTTTTCATACGGCATGCGCTCCTGGACCAGGAAGCCTTTGTAGCGCTTCAGGTACGACTGCAATGGGCCCGCCGGCGAAAACCAGGTGGCACAGTTCGCCCGATAGGCCTGGTCCCATTCTTTCAGGATCACGCCCCACTCCTGCCAGACCCAGTCCGGCACGCCCGATTCGCCCGGGCCCGGCGCGTCATCCGGCAGGCCGTATTTTTTCTTGAGCGCGGTCCAGCGTGCGTTGGCCGGTCCATTGGCCTTGTCGAGCGCCGCCTGGTACTGCTTGATCAGGTTCTTTTCCTCGGCCTCGATCTGCGTTTCGCGTTCCAAAGCCGCCGGTATCTCGGTCTGGGCGGCCTGTCCCTGTTGCATCATTTGCTCCATGTATTTCTGCGCGTTCTGCGGATCGTCCATCATGGCCTGCTGCATGGCCTGCGCCATTGCCATCGGGTCCGCGTTCAGGGCGTCGTTAAGTTTCTGCTTAATCTCCGCGTTCCGATCATTCACCGCGTAGTGCTCGTTCTGGACGGCATCCAGCGCCGCGGAGTTCTGATCGAGGTATTGATCCTGCGACAAATAGCAGGCGGTCGGTGCCGCCGGCACTTTGGTCCAGGGGCCTGTCGCCGGCTGGGCCTGGAGGGCAGACGCGAATGCGAGCGCGGCAAGGGCCCCCGCCAGCGGCCCACGGAATGCGGGCGAATTCATGGCGTACTCCTCAGCCCAGCGGCTTGTCGCAGGTGCCGATCTTCTTGCCGCTGAGCTTTGTCGTCATGCTCATCCCTTCGGCGTCGAACTTGATGGTGCCGGAGTATGCATCGCTGCCTTCGAAGGTCATCTCGCCAACACCGGTCATTTCCCTTTCGCCCGTGCATTGCACGGTCCACGTGACCTTCGAACCCTCTCTCTGGAAATCCGAATTCGTGCAATTCTGGTCACCGCCCGGTGGTGGCTGCGTCCATTCCTTGGCGGCGCAGATTTTCAGCTTCCGCGCCGGCATTGCCATCGGCATGCCTTCCATGACCATCTGGGACGTGGTTTCCCAGAGAACGCCCGGCGGGTCGTCGGCCAGGCTGGTCGGCGTGAAGGCGAGGAATCCCAGCGAAACTGCCGCCGCAAGGCGGCCGGACCATGAGCAGATCATATATTTCCCTACTTAAGTTGATGATGGTTGACCGGGGTGACGCGTGATATGCGCCTGCCGGCAGGGGGATGTCAAGTGGGCGCGGATGCCGCAATGCACGATTGCAAGGCAGCCATTCGCGAGCGACGATACCTAATCACACGCCGCGACACGTCCGGCGAAGCGTCGTCGGTGCGGGGGTGCATCCGGTGAAAAATCCTTTCGCGCACGTCCGTAGCAGCCTGTTTGCAATCGCCAGCCTTGTCGCCATCGCCATTTCCGCCAACGCCGCGGACATCGAAGACCCGATTGCCCTGTTCACAAAGATGATGCCGGTGTTCGGTCACCCGCGTTGCGTGAACTGTCACGGTGGCGTGAACCCAAGCATTGAGCCGCAGGCGATGGCGCACGTCGAACACAAAGGCGGCGTTGTTCGCCAACAGCTCGAGTGCAAGACCTGCCACGACGCGACGCAGGAGATCCGGGATGCGTGGACGTTGGCGGCCCACGAATCACTGAGGTTCCTAGGCAAAGATGCCAAGCAGATGTGCGATATGCAGTCGACGAAAGTGCACGAGCGCTCGCGCCAGTCTTATTATCGCCATCTGGAAATCGACACGCTGATTACCCAAGCCTTCGTTGGAATGGCAGGAGGTGCGCGGGATCCGGATCCACCCGAAAAGCCCCCGATGACACGCGGTGATTTTCTCTTTGCCGCGCGCAAATGGCTCGACTCCGGTGCCGCCTGCGGCGGCTGGAAAGGCGTGATCACCCAGAAAGAAACCTTCGGCAGCAACTATACGTATCCGATGCCGGGCATGGGCCCACCCTCATCGGTTCACGTCAACGAGACGGCTACCAGGGATATCAAGCTGATTCGGGAAAACGGGGCAACAAATGTCACGGTCACCGCAGGCGGTGCTGGCGTCATTGTCCAGACGCTGCACATGGTGGGGCCCAACGGACCCTGCACTTCGGTCCAGACGTCGGACTCTTCCTGGACGACCACGACGACCGCGAATGCGCGTGGGACGCTGGATATCAAGATAAAGGATGACGGCAGCTACACGATGCGTTTCAGCGGGCCAAAAGAAAGGGGCAACGGCAATACGACGGGCACCGAGAGAAACGATTGCGGAATTCAGCTTCCGGCAGGCGTGCTGGAACCGCCCGTCGACTTCACCTGGGATAAATGGTCTTTCACGATCAGCTGCCCGTCGTCGTATGGGATCTGCCAGCTATATGACCCGGACAACAAGCGCTTGAGCGGTTCTATGACCCGCACCCTCGTGGATCACATGGATGCGGCGGACCCCCAGTCCTGGCTCACGACGGCGCCGGTGGGCATTTCGCGTTCAGACGACGGGACCACCATACCAGTCAACGTGACAACAACGTGGGACCTGGCGCTGGAGAATTAGTCGTGGCGCCACCCGCCCGACGCCCTCATCCGCCGCCAGCCAGCACAGCCAAATCGGCCATCAAGTATCGGTAGAGGTCGAACATCGCCAAGAGACGCGTTTGCCCCGCTGTAAGCATTTGTCCGCCGCCCTGGGAAATGATCCGTCTGGCAGCATCCGCGCGTTCCGCATTGCCAGGGCGGAGAATGAATGGTGTCATCGTCGCGATCAGGACTTTCAATTTGTACTCCACCCCGCCCTGGTGAAAGCCAGAATCCATCACACCAATTGTTTCGCCGGACACCGGGTCCACGCGCCACCAACCGACGCGCTGCTGGTCGCCGATCATCACCGCCTCTCTGGGCACGAGCACCATATAGCCCGCGCTGACGTCGGCCGCGACGCGCGCAATTTCATCTTCCGGCCAGGGCAGCGCCCGCGCAGCCGCCTCGTCGCCGGCCGCAATGAGCATCCCGCGGTTGTTGTTGGCCGGCAACCGGCCGAACACCGATGCCGTGTTCTCTGCCATGCCGATATCCGCGCCGAGCGCGAGCATCTCGGCGACCGTGTCGGCCACGCCCTGCCTGACGCGAACTTCGAATGAACTGCTGCCGGATCCCCGTCGGGCGCCTCCGGGGTTGGAAGCCACGTCTATCAGCTCACGGAAAACACCGGGGCCCGCTTTCACCACCGCCCGGCCGGCGCGGTAGTGAAGCATGTTGGGCCTGTCGATGAACGAGTCTCCTGCGTTCGCGCCGAGACTCGAACGCCACATGACGTAATTCGGCAACGCGCCCCATATCTCGATGCGACCGAGTATCTCGGTTGCCATATCGCGCGCCTTGGCGGGATCCTCTTCGCGCGCCAAATCCTTCAGCGCCTTCTGGCTGGCGACCAGATCGGCCGAATGCAGGTGAGCGACAAACTCGGCGGTGAAGTCGGAGGACTGCAGCAGGATATCGGTCGCCCCCCAGAGCGCCTCGAAGCGCTCAAGCTTCCGCAAATCGGGCGTGCCGTCGAAATCTGTTGCGTGGCTCGCCCGCCGCGCGGGTCCGAGCAGGTCGAACACCGGCCGACGCAACCGCTGGATCGGGGACCCGGGAACCTTGATCTCGTAATCGATCCATTCCGCTGTCGCAGCAGGCGTCACCTCGTCGGGTGAGAATCCGCCGAGCGCCATGTCCATTCCGCTCACCACTTCGGCTCCGCCCAGCTTGCCGATGTCGCTCACCGATTCGACAAGTTCGGACTGCAGATCCCCTTTCCCCGTGAATCCGGCATTGATGATCTGTTCGTCACCGACCTTCAGCACGGGGATCCACATCTTTACAGCGAGCGCAGCATCCCGGAACGGCTGCGGATTGACGTCGGGATCCGGAATTTCATCCGGCCATGGCACCGGCGCGTGGCTGAGCCTTAACGGTTTTCCCGCGGTCTCCGCGGGCCGGAGGCTTGCCTCGAGCACGGTGAACTCATTGGTGGCGCCTGCTTCATAGCGCTCGACCACGACCTTCATGTCGACGGTGTGCCATTCACTGTCCGGGATCGACGGCGTGGCGGCGTCGGCATTCCAGCTGCTGGTCGAAGCAGCGCCCGCCAGTGTCTCACCAGGTTTCGCGTCAGGCAGCAATACGTCGAGCGCGATCCACCTCCCATTTTCTTCACGCTCGACCCACCAGTGATCGCGTAGCGCGGCAAGTGCCACGCTGTCATCGGCCTGCTTCGGGCTCGCTGCGTCCTTTAACGCCGCAAGAATGGTTTGCGTCTGCGACTGGACCAGCGATTCGGCCTTGGCCTCAAACTGTCTTGCTTCGGAGGCCTGTTGGTCAGACGCGTTATCGCCACGTTGCGCAGGCATTGTCCGCACCTTGCCCAGCAGTTCACGCGTCTGATCTTCGGAGAGACTCGCGTGCGCCAGGCGCACGGTATATCCAGCGCGGCGCAGAAGATCGCCAAGCAACACCGCGCGATCGAGATTGCTGCCGATGCGATCGAGCATCACGCCCTGCGAACCGCGCAACAGCCCGCGGTACGGCGCCCACCAGGTGTTATCGCGCACCCATTCGAAATGCTTTTGCGGATCCTGGCCGAGCGATGCCGATAGTGCGGCGGGCTCGAATTCCGTCCGGGGTAACTTGGCCGTCTCCGCCACGATCCGATCGACGTGATCGGCGAGACCTTTCCGCGCATCCTCGGGCGATTTCGCGACTTCGACTTTCGCCGGTTCGCCGGTTTGCGATCCACTTGCTGCATTTGCCGACTCGTCCTTCTTTCCCGAGCACGACGCGCAGGCCACGACTAACGCAAGAAGAAGAACACGCCACGCACACGAATTCATGTCGAGCTCCTTTCCTATTTGGGCAGCGCCGCCGCCAGACTCTTGACGTCGATCGACCCAATGATCCCAGCGATGCGATCCGGATCGGCCGTGATGCTGATCGACATGACCTGTGCAGCGGTGGGCGCCATAGTTGGGTGGAGGACGCGTTTCCAGGTGCCGTCCGGGTTGCCTCGCCATTGGCCGACAAGAATCAGCGCATTCTCCGAGGGAACCTGGTCCCTGCTGGTGTCCCAACGAAAAGCGGCAAGGGCGCCCGGCGGAAGCGGAATTTTCTTCGCGCTGGGATCCGGCACCGCCTGATTTGAATTGACCACTACGTTGATGAACATCGACTGGTCGTGGCTCGCCTTTGCCAAAGAGGCCTCCATCTGCGCCTGGCTGTCGCCCTCATCCATGATTTTCTTGTA
>JANLWE010000074.1:0-4503 GCA_031364365.1 Gammaproteobacteria bacterium
CGGGCGCCGCGCGCCCCGACCGTGCCCGCCCCGTGAGCGTTTGCTCGCGGCTTCCCGGCTGATCGTCGTGCCCGCGTTGATGGCGCGCAGCACCCCGCCGCGCGCTCGCCCGCCACAACGAGCATGGCGACGGCAATCCGATTCAGAACAACATTCCCGATGAGCCCGGCGGCGGCGCCCGCGGCCCGAGCGACGCAACCGGCGAATCCTCCGCGCCCCACGCCCCGCCGGCGTCACCGCCGCGCGCAACGCCGCCTGCGGGGCAAACACGCCGTGAAAGCGCGTCAGATGCGCCCGTGGCGGCGGCACCAGCGCCGCGAGCCGGGCCATGAAATCCACCGGCTCGAGCACGATGTGCGTGGTGCCGTCGCGGTACGGGGTCTTCAGGCGATAGCGCACTTGCCCCTGCGCGGTCAGCGCGAGGCGCTCGACCGCCACCGGCGGCCGGCTCACGTAGCGGGCGAGGCGCTCGAGCTTCGCGCGCTGATCCGCCTCCACCCCGATGCCCGCGTGCAACGAAAACCCCGCACACTGCGCCACGCTTGGCCTCGGCTCTGCAGACCGCGCCGGCACGCTTTGCAATGCAAACACCTGCTGCCCCGCGCGCGGGCCGACCGCCACCCGGTAGGTGATCGAGTGGCCGATCAGGTCGTCCATGGCGCCGCCCGCCTCAGCGGGATCTGCAGGTAGAGATGATCGACCGGTTTGGGTTGCTTCCCGACCCCGCCAAAAACCTGTTCCGGATTGCAGAGTGCAAGTTGCTCGCTGCCGCGCTGGGATTGCGCAAGCTGGATATCGGGCCGGGGGGTGGCGTACTGACCTTCGGCCCGAAACCGGCAGCGGACCCTGCCGTCGTCATCCGCTTTGTGCAACTGCGCTCCAAGACGCACCGGTTCGATGGTCCCCAGAAAAGCCGCTTCACCCAGAAGCTCGAAGGGGACGAGCAGCGCTTTGAGGCGGCCGAGAGACGGTAGCGTTATCCCGGTTTCCCGGCCCGGCACCAGAGGCGTATATTCCGGGCTGCCGATTTTTTGGCTTCGATTGCTTCGATCGCGGAACCAGGGAGTTTTCACATGGCTGCTCTTGATATCAATGGCAAACGCGTCGAAGTCGACGTCGATCCGGACATGCCGCTGCTCTGGGCTCTGCGCGACCACCTGTCGCTGACCGGCACGAAGTACGGCTGTGGCATGGCGTTGTGCGGCGCTTGCACCGTGCATCTGGACGGCCAGCCCATCCGCAGCTGCAGCACACCGGTGTCCGCGGTGACTGGCAAAAAAATCACCACGATTGAAAGCATCGGCGCGAGCCCGGTAGGCAACGCAGTTCAGGAAGCCTGGATCGCCGAGAACGTCGCGCAATGCGGCTACTGCCAGTCCGGCCAGATCATGAGCGCAACGGCGCTGCTGACGAGCAACAAGTCGCCGACCGATGCGGACATCGACGCTGCCATGGCTGGCAATATCTGCCGCTGCGCCACTTACGCCCGGATCCGCACCGCCATCAAAAATGCCGCCGCTCGGCTCGCCTGAGGCACCCATCATGAGCTTATCCAACATCGTCAATGCCAGCATGGCCCCCGGCGCGAGCGAGTCCTCGAGCCGTCGCGATTTCCTGAAAGTCGGTGCCGCGCTGACCCTCGCCATCTACCTCCCCGGCTGCTCGCCGGATTCCTCCACCGACACCAGTGCTACGGCAACGGGCGCCACCGCCTTCGAGCCGAATGCGTTCGTGCGCATCGGCGCAGATGGCAATGTCACCGTGATCTCCAAACACATTGAGATGGGCCAGGGCTCCTACACCGGCCTTGCCACCCTCGTGGCAGACGAACTTGATGCGGCATGGAGCCAGATCAGTGTCGAAGGCGCCCCGGCGGACGCCATGCGCTATGCAAACCTGGCGTTTGGCGTCCAGGGCACGGGCGGCAGCACGGCCATCGCGAACTCCTTCGAGCAGTATCGGCAGGCTGGTGCAGCCGCGCGGGCAATGCTGGTTGCCGCGGCAGCCAAGCGCTGGAACGTAGCGGCCGGCGAAATCCAGGTGGCCGGTGGCGTCATCAGCCACGCGGCATCGAAGAACACAGTTGCCTTTGGCGAACTCGTTGCGGACGCAGCAGCATTGCCTGTGCCCACCGAAATAAAGTTGAAGGACCCGAAGGACTTTGTCTTTATCGGCAAGCCTTCTGCCCGCGTCGATGCGCGCGCAAAATCCACGGGTACTGCGCAGTACACACAGGACATGCAGCTGCCCGGCATGCTGACCGCGCTGATCGTGCATCCGCCGCGCTTCGGGTCAAAGGTCAAGAGCTTCGATGCAGCGAAGACGAAAGCCGTCAAGGGCGTGGTCAACGTCGTGATGTTCGAAACGCCAGTGTCGACGGGTGTGGCGGTACTGGCGAATGATTTCTGGTCGGCAAAGAAAGGCCGCGATGTGCTGACCGTGGAATGGGACGAAACCAACGCATTCAAGCAGGGCTCCGCCGAGATCCTGGCGGACTACCGCAAGCTCGCGGCAACGCCCGGCACTGTGGCCCGCAACGATGGCGATGTGGAAGCGGCCTTCAAGCAAGCGGCCCGCGTCATCGAAGCGACCTACGAAGTACCTTTCCTCGCCCACGCTTCGATGGAGCCGCTCAATTGCGTCGTGCAGTTGGGCGAGGGCTCGTGCGAGATGTGGAATGGCGAGCAGTTCCAGACCACCGACCAGGCAGCGGTGGCCAGGCTGCTGGGGATTCCGCCCGAGAACGTCAAGATCAACATGCTGTTTGCAGGCGGCAGCTTTGGCCGTCGTGCCAATCCGCTCGCGGACTACCCGCTGGAAGCGGCGGCCATTGCGCAGGCAGCCGCAACCACCGTCCCCGTCAAGATGGTGTGGACGCGCGAGGAAGACACGCAGGGTGGCTTCTTCCGGCCGCTGTACGTGCACGCCGTGAAAGCCGGCCTCGATGCCAAGGGCAATATCATTGCCTGGCAGCAGCGCATCGTCGGCCAGTCCATCATGAGCGACGGCCCGATGGCGGCGATGGTTCAGAACGGCATCGATCCGACGTCTGTTGAAGGCGCAGCGAACCTGCCCTATGCAATTCCAAACCTGCGTGTCGAACTGCACACGACGAAAATCGGCGTGCCGATCCAGTGGTGGCGGTCAGTGGGTTCGTCACACACGGCGTATGTCACGGAATGCTTCCTGGATGAGCTGGCGCATGCGACGGGCAAGGATCCGTTCGAGCTGCGCCGCAGCCTGCTGACGCAGCATCCCAGGCACCTCGCCGCATTGGAGCTTGCCGCCGAGCAGGCGGGCTGGGGCAAGCCCTTGGGCAACGGGCGCGCACGGGGTATTGCAGTCCACGAATCGTTCGGGACGGTGGTCGCACAGGTGGCAGAGGTCACACGCACTGGCCAGAGCTACAAGCTGGATCGCGTGGTGTGTACGGTGGACTGCGGAGTCGCCGTCAACCCGAACATCATTGCCATGCAGATGGAATCCGGCATTGGCTATGGACTGTCGGCGGCGCTGATGGGCGCCATTACGCTTAAAGACGGCGTCGTCGAGCAGTCGAACTTCCACCAGTACCCGGTGCTCAGAATCAATCAGATGCCGGTCGTCGAAGTGCACATCGTGCCCTCTGCCAACAAGCCGAGTGGTGTAGGTGAACCTGCCACCCCGGTCATTGCGCCGGCACTGATCAATGCATTGATGGTCCTCACCAGGAAGCCCGTCCGTGCGTTGCCGCTGTCGAAGCAGGGAATCCAGATGGCATGAGGTGGCCAATCTGGGCCAGCTGCGCGCTACTGGCGCTGGCGACAACTGCCCGCGCCCAGGACGCAGCGCCGATCGTCTATGACGTCGAGCTGGTGGTGTTCCAGAACCTGGGGACAGGTGCGGCGCCGGAAGACTGGAATCTTGAAGCACAGCTAGCGGCGCGCGATGCGCCCGTCGTGGGAATAGTACGGATAAAAGGGCACTTTGTTGACGCCGAGTGTAGCGCCGGGCCGTGCGCGGGGATGCGCGGCGAGAATCCGGGCGCCGCGCGCCCCGACCGTGCCCGCCCCGTGAGCGTTTGCTCGCGGCTTCCCGGCTGATCGTCGTGCCCGCGTTCATCGCGCGCAGCACCCCGCCGCGCGCTCGCCCGCCACAACGAGCACGGCGACGCTAACCCGAATCAGAACAACGTTCCCGACCTCCCCGGCGGCGGCGCCCGCGCTCCGAGCGACGCAACTGACGGATGCTCCGCTCCCCGCTCCCGCCGGTGCGCCAGCATGCGCGCGATGAGCTCCGGGTCTTCGATGCTGGAGATCACCCGAAGCCGCCCGCCGCAGCGCGCGCAGCACTCGATCTCGGTCCCGAATACCCGCTTCAGCCGGCGCGCCCAGGTCATGGTCACGTGCCGCGGCGTCGGGCTCTCGGCGGTGCCGGCCCGGCTGCCCGCCCCCGACCCGCGTCCCGCCGGCGTCACCGCGGCGCGCAACGCCGCATGCGGGGCAAACACCCCGTGAAAGCGCG
>JANLWE010000121.1:0-3257 GCA_031364365.1 Gammaproteobacteria bacterium
GCCGGCAACCTGCTGGCGCTATGTTCCACCGATGGCCGCCCGCTAATTGCCGTGTCCGACACCGCCTGGAGCAGCCTGTCGCCGGAGACACGACGCAGGCTCGAGCGTCACGGTGCGATCGTCACGGCTCCGATCCCAACCATTGAGCGGCATGGCGGCGGCAGTGTGCGTTGCATGATCGCCGAGGTCTTCCTGCCGCGCTCCGCACCGGATGAGCGATGCTAGAGCTCGGCCTCAAGACGCTGATCGGCTATCTGCTCGGTTCGCTGATGGGCGCGTTGCTGGTCGGGCGAATGCGCGGCGTCGACATCCGTACGCAGGGCAGCGGCAACGCGGGCGGCACGAACGCGCTTCGCGCCCAGGGAATCTGGTTCGCCGCCGCGACTGTCCTCATCGACGTCGGCAAGGGCTGGCTTGCGGCCGGCTGCCTGCCCGCGTTCGAGATTCCGGGTGTCGCCGCCGATCCCGCAATCGACCGCGACTGGCTCGCGGTTTCCTGCGCCGCGGCCGCGGTCGCGGGCCATGTCTGGCCGCAGTTTTTCGGCTTCCGCGGCGGAAAGGGCGGAGCGGCTCTGGTCGGCACGCTGCTCGCGCTCGCACCGATCCTGGTTGCAATCGCGATCGCGTGCTGGCTCGCCGTTGCGGTGGTGACCGGCCTTGTGGGTCTCGCGACGATGACGGGCGCGGCGTCCGTGCCGGTCGCCGTCCGGCTGCTCGATTTCGAGGCCACGCCCTTGTTCGTGTTTTCACTCGCCATGGCCGTGTTGGTCGCCTGGGCGCATCGCGGCAACCTGGCGCGCATGTGGGCGGGGACCGAGCCCCGCATGAACCGGCTCTGGCTGTTGCGCCCGCGGACCGGCAAGTGATGAGCCGCCGTGGTGAATTGCTGCGCCTGATGGCCGACGGCGAAATGCATTCCGGCGAGGAACTCGCGGCTGCCCTTTCCGTTTCGCGTGCGGCCGTCTGGAAGCAGCTCCAGCAGCTCGGCGACTGGGGCCTCGCGCTCGAGGCACGTCCGGGCGGCGGTTACCGATTAGCGGTGCCGCTCGACCTGTTGGACGATTCGCAGATCCGTGCGCAGCTGCCGCAGGCCTCTGCGGAGCGCCTGCGGAATCTCGAAGTGCAGGAGGAACTCGAATCGACGAGCAATCGACTGCTCGCGGTCGACGATCTGCCACCGGGACGTTTCGATGCCTGCCTGGCGGAGTTCCAGAGTGCAGGCCGGGGCCGGCGTGGCAGGCGATGGATCGCGCCCTTCGCTTCGGGGCTGTGCCTGTCGGTCAACTGGAACACTCGCGATGCGCCCGCGACCTTCGGCGCCTTGTCGCTCGCCGCGGGCGTCGCCGTGCTGCGCGCGCTGCGCCGGCTCGGATTCGCGGATCTTGCGCTGAAATGGCCGAACGACATCGTCCATCGCGACGGCAAGCTCGGCGGAATACTCATCGATCTCCGCGGCGAGGCTGCCGGACCCGCCTATTTCGTCGTCGGTGTCGGAATCAACCTGCGGCTGCCGCAGGCCACGCGGGACAATCTTCGCGCCGAGGGTGTGGACGCGATCGATCTCGCCTCGCTCGGCACGCCACCTGGGCGCAATGTCGTGGCGTCGGCCCTGATCAGCGAGCTCGCGCTCGCGCTCCTCGAATTCGGCGCGCGCGGCATGACGGCGTTCGCGGAGGAGTGGCGCAGCGCCGACGCGCTCGCCGGCCGCCCGGTGCGCGTGATCCAGGGCGACCAATCGTTCGAGGGCCTGGCCTGCGGTGTCGACACCGATGGCGCCTTGCTGGTGGAAGTCGAGGGTTCAAGGCGCCGAATCTTGTCGGGAGAGGTGAGCGTGCGGCAGGTTCGGTGATAGATTCGCATCGATGCGACTGGCCTTCGCCCTGCTTCTGTTCGCGAACCTCGCCTGGTACGGGTGGACACACTGGGTTGCCGCGCCTGACGGGGCGGTCGCGACCGCCGCCACAGCTGCGCCCGGACCGGGGCTTCAGCTCGCGCGCGAGGCGTCACCGGCAAAACCGACAGGGCGTGCATCGGCGCGACCGGGCAACAACTGCCTGAGTCTCGGACCGTTCACGGATCTCACCGACGCGGCGCGCGCCTCGACGCTGCTTCGCGAAAACAAACTGCAGCCGCGCCAGCGCGCGGGCGAGGGCGTTGTGTGGAAGGGATTCTGGGTCACGCTCGATGGCGTTCCCGACCGGACGGCGGCGAGCGGCATCATCGAGCGCTTGCGACGATTCGGCGTCGGCGATGCGTACGCGATGCCGGGCGACGGGCGCGACATCACGATTTCGCTCGGACTCTTCAGCGAACGCCAGCGAGCGCTGCGCCGTCTCGACGACGTGAAAGCGCTCGGACTCGCGCCACGCATCGTCAATCGCGAACGCAACGGAACCGTCTACTGGATTGACGTGGACGTCGTGCCGCCGGCGCAACTGCCGGATGCCGCGCGACTGCAGGGCGAGGGCGGGCGTATACTGCGGCTCGAGGTCAAGCCCTGTGAAGCGGAGACGGATTAGGCCGTGACCGGAAATCGATACCGGTTGTTGGGCCGGGTACTGGCCCTGGCACTGCTCGTCGCGCAATTCGGCGCCGAGATCCACGTCTATTCGCATTCGCTTATTGATCCGGTCGAACGCCTGGGTGTCGCGCGCAGTTGCGGTTACTGCCTCGCATCCTCGCAATTGCAGATCGCCGTCGGCACGCCCGAGTCCGCGCTGCCGGTTCGTTCTCTAGCTTGGTTGACGATCGTCCCCGAGCCTGTCGTCTCTGGATTTCATCAAGCGTCCTTCCGGGCATTCCGCGCCCGCGCTCCTCCCATACTCGCCTAAAGCCGATTTCCCGTCCGCGTGATGCGGGCGGCATTCGTTTCTTTCAGACGAGGTTACCGTCATGCATGGTTTCAAGCCCATTGTGGCACTCGTGGCCGTTTGCTCTGCCGTGGCGCCCGCCATCGTTCGCGCGGACGATGATGTCGCGGCACTGCGCGCCGAACTGCAGTCGCTGAGGGCCGACTACGATGCGAGGGTTGCGGCGCTCGAGTCGCGTATCGGACAACTGGAGGCTACCGCGACCGTGGCGGCGGCGCCCGAGCCGGTCCCAGCTGTGGCCGCGGCGAGCAGCGCATCGGCCTTTAATCCGGCAATCTCGCTGATCTTCGCCGGCAACTACACGAACCTGTCGGAGGACCCCGAGAGCTGGCGCGTCGCGGGCTTCATTCCAAGCGGGGGCGAAGTGGGCCCGGGCGAGCGCAGCTT
>JANLWE010000127.1:0-14708 GCA_031364365.1 Gammaproteobacteria bacterium
TTCAAGGCGAAGCGTCTTGCTGACGGAAGCCTCCGGCTTGGATTCGATCGATTCGGAATCGCCGACGGCCACGGCCAGCTCAACGTATCGCTTCACGGTTCGAGCTGGACGCTCGATACGAACCTCGCGGATCTCGACATCGCCCGTCTTGCAGTCGTTGCGAAGCCCTGGCTCGAGCTGCCGCAGGACCTGAGTGTCGCGGGCAAGGCTTCCGGAGATTTTCGCGCGGCCGGGAACGGCGAGCTGCTTTGGTCCGCGCACGCGGACATCGCTCTTCAGACGCTTGACTTCTCCGATACGGCAGGCACGCTCGCCGGCGAGCGGCTGACCGGAGGTTTCCAGATCGACGCAACCGCGACGAATGCGACCGCCTTCGCGACGAAAGGACGGTTGGCGCTCACGGGCGGCCAGGCCTACAGCGATCCGGTCTTCCTGGACTTCGGGGCGCACGGCGCCGAGATTGAATTTTCGGGAACGCTCGACACGCATGCCGCACGGCTCGTCGCAGAGAACTTCACCCTCGATCACACGGGTGTCCTGCAGGCGAGCGGCGCAGCGACACTCGACTTCGAAGCCGAATCGTTGCTGCCCGAGGCGCGTATCCGGATCGCCGCGCTTGAAGTCGCGAATGCGCTGCCGGCCTATGCGCAGCCATTCCTGATCGACAGCGCATTCAAGGATCTTGCGGGGGCCGGCACGATCCGCGGCGAAGTGGACATCGCCGGCGGCTATCCGACTCGCGCCGCGCTCGAACTGGACGCGGTCACGGTCGACAGCCCGACCGCTTCGATCTCGCTTGATGGGCTGCGCGGCCAGGTCAACTGGTTCGACGATGCAGCGCGCACGACGCTCGCAGGCCGCATTGACGACGGCCTCTTTCTGTCGCAGCTCGCCTGGGACTCCGCGCGGCTATGGGGACTCGAACTTGGTGCCGCGGACCTCCCGTTTGCGACGACGGGACGGCATTTCCGGCTGCTGCAACCGGTCGTCATTCCGATCTTCGACGGCGGCCTCGCGATCGAAACATTGCGCGTCCGGCACGCGGGAACGGACGAGATGTACGTGCGCTTCGACGCGGAAATCCGCCCGATCGGCGTCACGCAACTGTCGCGTGCCTTCGGCTGGCCGGAGTTCCAGGGCACGCTCGCCGGCAGCATCCCCGGCCTGCAGTTGCGGCAGGGCGTCGTGACGCTTGACGGTAATCTCGAGGCGGCTGTCTTCGACGGGCGCGTCGTCGTGCGCGACCTGAGCCTCAGCGAACCACTCGGCAAGTTTCCCCGCCTGCACGCGAGCATCGACATCGACAATCTCGATCTGGCTCTCATCACGCAGACGTTTTCGTTCGGCATGATCGCTGGGCGGCTTTCGGGCCGGATCGCGGATCTTGAGACTTTCGGCTGGATGCCGGAAGCGTTCGACGCATTCCTCTACACGCCGCCGGACGACCGCTCGAAGCACCGCATCAGCCAGCGGGCGGTCACCAACCTGTCGAGCATCGGCGGCGGGAGCGGCGGCAGCGTCGCGGCCGCGCTGCAGGGCGGCTTCCTGAAGTTTTTCGACGATTTCGGGTACAAGCGCCTGGGCCTGAGCTGCCGCCTTGCGAACGATGTCTGCCTTATGGGCGGCGTTGAGAAGGCGGGCGCAGGCTATTACATCGTCAAGGGCGCGGGCCTGCCGCGCATCGACGTGATCGGAAGCCAGACGCGGGTCGCCTGGACCACGCTCGTTCGTCAGCTCGGCGCCGTAACGGAGTCTGAAATCGTCGTCGAGTGAGGCGGCATGCTGCGCTAGAATCGGTTCAGGACTCGAAGGAGAATTCCAATGTTCCGCTGGATCACCGCCCTGCTCGCCACATTCGTCCTTGGCCTCGCCGCCTGCGTGACGATCAACGTCTACTTCCCCGCCGCGGCGGCGGAAAAGGCCGCCGACCGGATCATTGAGGACATCTGGGGGCCCGGCGAGGCCGCGAAACCTGCGGGTGACGAACAGTCGTCGACGGAGCGCGGTGCCGCCGACGTCATGGTTGCGGCATTGCGGGGCGCACTCGATTTCGTCATCCCGGCTGCGCAGGCACAGGCCGACATCGACATCTCGAGCCCGGCGATTCGCGCGCTGACGGCTTCGATGAAAAGCCGCGCCGCGGACCTCGAGACCCTGTTCGGTTCAGGGGCGATCGGGCTGACGGCGGACGGCCTCGTCGAGATTCGCGATGCCAATGCCGTGCCACTCGCCGACCGCAACCGCGTCAAGAAGCTCGTCAGCGACGACAACGCGGACCGCAATGCGCTCTACCGCGAGATCGCGACTGCGAACGGCAAGCCGGAATGGGAAGCCGATATCAGAAACACGTTCGCCGAACGCTGGATCGCGAACGCGCGCGCCGGCTGGTACTACAAGTCGAAGGCGGGCGCCTGGACACAGAAATGAGTCATTCAACCGGGGCGATCAGCTCCGGACCCTGATTTTTCGGGGCGTTGACCTGCCGGCTCACGGGCCAGGCCTCGAGTGCTTTCGGTTCGTAAGGACGAAGCAGGTCCGAGAGCTTGTCGGTCTCCGAAAAAGCCGTGTCGAGCCAGCGGTCCCGGTCCGCTTCCGCGAGCACGACCGGCATCCGCTCGTGAATCTTCCTGATCGACTGCGAAGCGTCCGTGGTCACGATCGTGCAGGACTCGAGAAGCGCACCGTCCTTGGGATCTTTCCAGCGTTCCCATAGACCGGCGAAGGCGAGCGGCCGGGCGTCCTTCATGCGGATGAACCAGGGCTGCTTGCCGTCTGGCGTGACCTGCCATTCATACCAGCCGTCCGCAAGCACGAGGCAGCGGCGCTTGCGGAACGCGTCGCGGAACGAGGGTTTCTCCGCAATGGTCTCCGAGCGCGCATTGATCATCCGGTTGCCGATCGCGCGCTCCTTCGCCCATTTCGGCACGAGTCCCCAGTGGAGCATCGCGAACGCGCGCGCGCCCTCCTCGCCCGCGCGCACCGCCGGGACGGACTGGGTCGGGGAGATGTTGTAACGCGGCTCGAGCTCAGGCACTTCGTCGAGCGCGAAGATCCGCTTCACCGCCTCGGCCGGGGAAAAAAATGCGTAACGACCGCACATGCGCCTTCCCGCCTACTCCCGGATGCCGGTCCCGCGGTTCATCAGCATGACGACGACAGTGAACATCGCGACGGCGAATGCACCCATGATCACGAATGCGAATCCCGGATCCACGTCACTCTGCCCGAGGAAGCCGTGCCGGAACGCATTGACCATGTACAGGATCGGGTTCACGTAGGAAAGCCGCTCCGCCCATTCCGGCAGCAATGAAACCGAATAGAACACGCCGCCGAGATAGATGAGCGGCGTGAGAATGAACGTGGGAAACCAGGAAATCTGGTCGAAGTTCTTCGCGAAAATCGCATTGAAGAATCCGCCAAGCGAAAAGACCACGGAGGTCAGGAACACCGAACCAAGAATCAGGAGCGGATGCGCGACCGGAACGCGCGTGAAGAACAGCGTCACGCCGGTGACAACGGCCCCGACCAGGAGCCCTCGCATTACGCCGCCCGAGACGTAGCCGATGACGATCAGCCAGTTCGGCAGTGGCGCAACCTGCAGTTCCTCGATGTGCTTGCCGAACTTGGCGCCGAAGAAGCTCGAGACGACGTTGCCGTAGGAGTTGCTGATTACCGCCATCATGATGAGTCCGGGCGCGATGTACTGCATGTAGTCGAAGCCGCCCATCTGGCCGATTCGCCGGCCGATCAGGCTGCCGAAGATCACGAAATAGAGCGCCGCCGTGACCGCGGGCGGCACCAGCGTCTGGCCCCAGATGCGAATGATGCGCCCGTACTCGCGGCGCACGATCGTCTGCAAGCCGATGCGGCGAATACGCGCAAGGGATTGCGTTTCCACGTCAGCGCGCCAGCGCGCCGGCGGCGCCCTTGCTCTCGATCAGGCGCATGAACAGCTCCTCGAGCCGGTTCACTTTATTCCGCATGCTGACGACCTCGATGCCCTGCTGCGACAGGAGGGCGAAAATGTCGTTCAGTCCCTGCTCCTTCTTGACCTCGATCTCGAGCGTGTGATCGTCCGTCATGCGGGAAACGTAGCCGGACAGCACTGGCGGCGTCGCAGTCGCGGCGCGGAAATTCAGAACGAAGGTTTCCTGCGAGAGCTTGCGGATGACGCCCGCCATCGTGTCTTTCTCGATGATGCGGCCGCCGTCGATGATCGCGATATTGCGGCAGAGACTCTCGGCCTCTTCGAGATAATGCGTCGTCAGGATGATCGTCGTGCCCTGCTCGTTGATCGCCCGCAGGAAGGTCCACATGCTGCGGCGGATCTCGATGTCGACCCCCGCGGTCGGCTCGTCGAGGATCAGGAGCCTGGGCTCGTGCACCAGCGCACGCGCGATCATGAGGCGCCGCTTCATGCCGCCCGAGAGCGACCGCGCGATTTGCTCGCGCTTGTCCCAGAGTTGCAGTTGCCGCAGGTAGCGCTCGGAGCGCTCGACCGCAAGCCGGCGCGGAATGCCGTAGAAACCCGCCTGGTTCACGATGATCGTGAACACCTTTTCGAACTGGTTGAAGTTGATTTCCTGCGGCACGAGGCCGATGCAGGACTTCGCGCGGTCGAGCTCGCGGTCGATGTCGTGGCCGAAGACCGCGACAGTGCCGCCGCTCTTCTCGACCAGGGACATGATGATGCCGATCGTCGTCGTCTTGCCGGCGCCGTTCGGTCCGAGCAGCGCGAAGAAGTCGCCCTCGGCGACGTCGAGATCGATACCGCGGAGCGCAAGGACGCCGTTCGAGTAGGTTTTGGTCAGCCCGCGGATTGACAGCGCCTGCATGAGGCGCGAAGCGTACCTCAGCCGGCCGCGCCACGCCTCTGACGCCTTTGAAGCGCCTGACCGCGCGCGCTGTCGGCGCCCTGGATCTGAAGCCCGAGCTGTCGCAACAGATTGACCGCCCGGTCGTCAGGTTGCACGGCGCAGCCTTCGAACTGCAGCCAGTAGCGTGCGCGTGAGGAAAAACGCGCCGCCAACACGGCCGCCACACGCCGCGCAAGTCGCTCCGCCGCCGAAATCGGCATCGCCGCCACGGCGGCGATGGTTGCAGGCGACGCGCCAAAGATGAGCCGCGCCCCTGCGGTCCTCGTCTGCGCAAGGTGCCAGACCAGCATGATCGCGGCCCTGGCGAACGACACCAGCCGTTCGTCCACGGCCGGCCCCGGCTCCGCGTCCTGCACGCTGCCGGTCGCGGCGATCTCGCTTGCCCAGAAACTGCCGTCGCCGAAACGCAGGTCGAAGAGCGCGTACGGCAGGCTCTCGCAGAGTTTGCGTCCGGCGTCAGGATCGATCAGCGAGTCGATGGCCCGCGCTGGCAGCCCCGAAATCAGCTTGAGCCGACCCTCCTCCGCGAGCTCAATCGCCAGATTCAGGAAGGCCAGGTTGATCGATCCGAGCGCCCGTCGCATCGGGCCGTCCAGGAGCGAACGTTCGGTCCAGTCGGCGTTGCCCGCGGGCGGCGCGAGCGCAAGTGGCTGCTGACGGTTCATGGCATTTCTCCCCGATGACGTGCCATTTATCGTTTCGCCGGCTCTGGGGCCAGCTTACGATTGACTGGTATTAAACTACCAGTCCTGTTCGAAACCGTCAAGGCGAAAACATGCGCATCACCGACGACCGATACACACGCGACCGGCTGCGGCTCGACCTCGCACTGCGGCTGATCCGCCACGAGGCGCGGACCCGCACGATCCGGAACTGGACCGGCCTCACCGATGACCGGATACGCAAGCTTTACCGCTCCTACGTCGCCGACGCGGGCCGCCGCGACGTGCGCCGACATCGCGGCAAGAGTCCGCGGCAGAGCACCTTCTTCATGCGTAACGCCGGCATCCGCCGCGAGGCCGCGGGGCTCGCCACCCTCCTCTGCATCCTGGGCCTGATCCGGCGCGAGTCGACGGCAACGGTGGGCGCCGTCGAACAGTTGCGCTGGGGCGAGAACTTCTGCGAGGCCTACGAGACTTTTGTCAGTCTCAACGAGCGTCCGCAGATCTCCTTCGAGCACGCCTGCCACCTGATGCGCTCGCTCGAAAAGCAGAACGAGATCTGCCTCGACGACTGCGAGGGCTGCGGCAGCCTGCTCGTGGTCATGCGCTATGCGGAGCGGCCGAAAGCCTGCGAGTTCTGCGCAACGAGCCGGCCACCCGCGCGCCCCGGGCTCTCGGTGGGCGACTGCTAGAATGCGCAATTCGCTTTTGAGGAACGGGCACCGATGCGCCCCAACGTATTCGCCGGGCCGCATGTCGATCGTCTCAAGCTCGCAAACGCCGACGCCGATTTGGTCGCGCGCGCGATCGCGGAGGGATCGGCACGGCTGATCCCGATCTGGAAGTCGCGCTGCCCGGTCGTCCGTCTTCCGACGCCCGCGGCTTTCCTGCTCCCGTTCGAAAGCGGTCCGTTCGCCGGAATCGACATCCGCGAGACGATCCTTCTCGGCGACTATCGCGGTCTCGCGATATTCACGACCGAGATCGAGGCCGCGGATCCACCGCCGCTGCCGGACGGCGCGGAGTTCGCCGATCTTCGGCATGCGGCCACGCTGCTTCCGCATGACGAGGCCGGACTCGTCGCTTATGCGCGCGCGATGATCTCGTTTCGTCACCGCCATCGCTTCTGCGGGGGCTGCGGCGCGCCGACCGAGCCGCAGGACAACGGCCGCGTGATGACCTGCACGCGCGAGGGCTGCGGCACGGAATCCTTCCCGCGCGTCGATCCGGCGATCATCGTGCTCGTGACCAACGGCGACCGCGCGCTGCTTGGCCGACAGCCGGGCTGGCCAGCCGGGCGTTATTCGACAATTGCCGGATTCGTCGAGCCGGGCGAGAGCCTCGAGGACGCGGTGCGGCGTGAGGTGCTTGAGGAAACCGGCATCGAAGCCGGCGCGATGATCTACCAGTCGTCGCAGCCCTGGCCGTTCCCGCGTTCGTTGATGCTCGGATTCCGCGCCGAGGCGAAGACGACCGAGATCCGCCTGGGCGACCGTGAACTCGAGGACGCGCGGTGGTTTCATCGCGACGAACTCGCAACCGGTTCGATGATGCCTTTCTCCCAGTCGATTGCTTATCGCCTCATCGAAGAATGGCTGAATCATTGAGCGTCCTGTTGTCGGTCGCGGCCGGTCTCGCGCTCGCCGCAGCGGCGGGATTTCGCGCGTTCGTCCCGCTGCTCGCTGCCGGTCTCGCGATACATTTTGGTTATGTCGAAGCCGCGCCCGGCTTCGACTGGCTCGGCGAGCCGATCGTCCTCGTCGCGCTCATCGCAGCGACGCTCACCGAGATCACCGCCTATTACGTTCCCGGCGTCGATCACGTGCTCGACCTGATCGGCGCACCGGTCGCCGTCGCCGCGGGAATTGTCGCCGCGGCCGGCGTCATCGTCGGCTTGCCGGACTGGCTGCGCTGGTTCACCGCGATCGGCGCGGGCGGCGCCGTCACGACCGCCGGTCACGCCCTGAACGCCGTCGGCCGCGCAAAGACCGGCCTCGCCTCCGGCGGCCTCGGGAATCCGCTGTATTCGACGGCGGAACTCGCGGGTTCGGTCCTGTTCGCAATGCTCGCCATCCTCCTGCCGCTGATTGCCGTGGTCGCCGCCGCGGCGATCGTCGCCTGGCTGCTGCAACGCCGGCGCAGGCGCCCGGTCTGAATTGGCATGCGCTCGCGCGAACCCGTCGTCGCACTCTGCCTGGCGACTCTCGCCTGGTTGCCCACGGCGGGCGCCGTTGAGCTCTTCGGCATCGGCAGCAACGGCAACAAGGACGCGAAACTTCAGGTCGAATTCACCGGCGTCGAGGGTGCGCTCCTTGAGAATGTGAAGGCGCTGTCGAGTCTGCACCGGCTGTCGACGTCGGAGGAACTCGACGCCGAAATGGTCGGCCGTCTCGCGCAGCGTGCCCCGGGCGAAGCGCGGACGGCCCTGCGACCATTCGGCTACTACGCGCCGAAAGTCGAAACCGAACTGAAGGAGGCCGAAGGCGCGTGGAAGGTCCATGTCGCGATCGATCCCGGCAGTCCGGTCTTGTTGGTCGAGCAGCAGTTCGAGATCACAGGTCCGGGCCGCGACGAGAAATTCCTGCGCGAAGCGCTCGCCCGGTCGCCGCTCAAGACCGGCGAGAGACTGAGTCACCTTGCCTACGACCAGTTGAAGGGCGAAATGCTGCGCGCGGCGCTCGGCAACGGCTATCTCGATGCCGAGTTCACGCGCGCCGAGCTCCTGGTCGATCCGGCGGCGCGAACTGCCCGCGCCCAAGTGACGCTCGAGACCGGCGAGCGTTACCGCTTCGGGCCGACAAACGTCGAGCAAAGTTCGTTGCGCGAGAGCCTGGTCCGGCGCTACCTCCGGTACCGCGAGGGAGACTGGTACAGCGCGGAGGCGCTCCTGCGCACGCAGTTCGCGCTCGATGATTCGCAGTACTTCTCGCTGGTCGAAGTGCTGCCTGAGGAAAGGGACCGCCAGAACAAGATCGCGCCGGTCCGGATCTCGTCGGAATCCAATCGCCGGCATCTCTACACGATCGCTGCCGGCTACGGGACGGACACCGGTGCACGAGGCACACTCGGTTGGGAGGATCGGCGCTTCAACCGCGCCGGGCATCGAATACGCGCCCAGATACGCGCGTCGGATATCGAGGACTCCGTGGGCGTCGCCTACATCATTCCCTGGACGGACCCGGCGCTCGAGAAGCTCTCATTCGAATTGCGTGGCTTCAAAGAACAGCACGGAGACGTCGAAACCAGCGGCACCACCTTCAAGGTCGGACTCACCCAGGTCCGCGGCGGCTGGCAACGCGCGTTGTCCGTCACGGCGGACAGGACCGACGACAAAGTCACGACGGTTTCCGCCGGGTCGACGCTTGTCGACCGCAATCGCAGCACGCTGCTCGTGCCCGGCATCACCTATGCCCGGCTGCCACCGAATTTTCTCGGCGTCAACGCCATTCCGCGCGGCTTCCAGGTCGAGCTTAGTGCTTCGACCGAGACTCTTGGATCCGACACCAGCTTCACGCGCATCGTGGTGAGCGACGAGCGGAGGTTCCGCCTCGGCGACAAGTGGGCATTCCAGGTTCGCGGTGAAATCGGCGCGAGCGCGGTCGGCGAGTTCCAGGAGCTGCCGGCGGACTATCGATTCTTTGCCGGCGGCGACCAGAGTGTCCGCGGCTACGGGTATGAGGAACTGTCGCCGGTCGACGCCAACGGCAACAAGATCGGCGGCCGCCACCTGATCACGGCAAGCGTCGAGCTTCAGAGGAGCCTGCCGAAAAATCTCGTCGGAGCAGTCTTCATGGACGCCGGAAATGCAATCAACAAATTCGGCGACCCGGTCGAGTATTCCGTCGGCATCGGCCTGCGCTACCGCCTGCCGTTCCTGAGCATCGGCATCGACGTGGCGCAGTCGATCTCCGAGACGGATCGGAGCCCGCGCCTGCACATCAACTTCACGCCGGAATTCTGAGATGCGCTGGCCCGCCCGAAGAACTCTCCGATGGCTGCTCGCGTCGCTCGCGATCGCTCTCGCCATTCTTACCGCGGGCGTCGCCTGGCTGGTGACGACGGAAGCAGGGCTTGCATCGGCTGTTGCCGCGCTCGAATCGCAGGACCGAATCGCGATTCGCGTGGACGGGGCGGCCGGGCGATTGATCGGTCCGCTGAAGATCGCCTCGCTTGCCATCGATCATCCGCGCGCGACGATCCGGATCTCCGGATTCGAGGCCGACTACGAGCCGCTCGAGATTCTCGCGGGCAGGATCTCCGCCGAGGGCCTGCGCATCGAAGAGGCGAGCATCCGGCTGCAGCCGCACGAAGCCCCTTCCGGCCCGCCGTCCTTCATGCCAGGCTGGCTTACGGTCGTGGTCGACGATGCAGCCGTCGCGAAGTTTCTCCTCGTTTCAACGGGCGGCACCGAATTGCCGCTGCGGGATGTCCGCGGTTCGGCAAGAATTGCGAAGAGCGAGATCGAATTCGACGGCCTGCATATGAATGCGCCCGCCTGGGCTGTCGCCGGCGCGAGCGGCAGCCTGATGGCGCGCAGTCCGATCGCGCTGAACGTGAACTCGGCCTGGTCGCTCTCGAGCGACCATCAGATCGCAGGTATCGTGCACGCGATCGGCGACTTCGATCGGTTGCTGGTGGACGTCCATGTCGCCGCGCCCGCCATCGCGCGGGTCACGGCCGACATGAGGGACCTCAGCGGCAACCTTCGCTGGAACGGCAAGGCCGAGGTGGAAAAGCTCGATCTCCAGCAATGGATCGAGAACCCACCGTTCGGGCCATTGAGCGCTTCGCTATCGCTTCAAGGCGATCGCACGCACTACAACGCGACGGGCGTCGTCCTGGGTGCCGGTCTTCCGGAATCGGGCCTGGACGTTCGCGGCCAGGCGCAGTACGCCGACGGCGTCGTTTCCATTCCGGAACTCGCGCTCGAAGCGGATTCCATGGCGATTCGCGCCGAAGGCACGATGACGGTCGCAGAGGCGCCGCAGTATGACGTTCGCGCAACGTGGTCCGGATTCCGCTGGCCGCTTGCCGGGCGCGCGGTATTGAACTCCGCGCGCGGCGGGCTCGAGGCCCGTGGCTGGCAGGAATTCGACTATCGCGTGAACGGCGAATTCGAACCCGCCGGTGCGCCGCCGTTGCAGGGCCATGCGTCGGGCCGCTTCACGACGGAACAGATCGTCGTCGAGGAATCCAACTGGGATGTCCTCGGGGGAAACGTGGCGCTCCGTGGAACGCTCGGCCGCGACGCCAGGCAATCGTGGACGGTGAACGGCAGCGCGCGAGACATCGATCCATCGAAGATCCGCGCGGAACTGCCAGGCAAGCTCGCGTTCGAGTTCGCCGGCTCCGGTGCGGGATTCGAGAAGGACTCGACCTGGGCGGCGTCGGTGCGGAGGCTGTCGGGGCGGTTTCGCGGCCAGCCTTTGAGCGGCGGCGGCGGGGTTCGGCGCGGCGAGGATCGCACCGAGTTCGAGGACGTCGCCCTGGCACTCGGTCCCGCCCGGCTTGCACTCGATGGCACGCTCGGGCGCGGCACGAATCTCGACGCACGCCTCGCCTCAGACGACCTGTCGGCTTTTCTGCCGGAACTCGGCGGGCAGGTCGACGCGACGCTCCTGATGCGCGACCGGACGATCTCGATCGCATTCACCGGCCATGACCTCGCCTGGCAGTCGCATCGCGCGGTGATCCTCTCCGTCGATGCGAACATCGACCGCGACGGGCGCGAGCATTCCTGGCTTCGACTGCGTTCGAACGGCCTTACCGTCGCCGGCATTCCGCTGACCGACACACGTCTTTCGGTCGACGGCCTGCCGCAGGATCACGCTCTCGTCTTTCGCGTCGGTGCCGGCAAGGACGCAGTACTGCTTCGCGGCCGCGGCGCCTGGGTCGACGAGCGCTTCACGCTTTCGCTCGATCGCATTGACGCGAGCGGCCCCCGCGTCGTGCCCTGGCACCTGGAATCCCCGACCCGGTTGTCAGCGAGCCTGGAAGGGGCCGGGCTCGAGCCCGCCTGTCTCGTCTACGAGGCGCGTCGTCTCTGCTTCGAAGGTCAGTGGCAGCGGGACGGCCGATGGTCGGCGAAAGCGACAACGGAATCGTTTCCGCTGGAAGCGCTTGACAAGCAGGCGCCCGACAAGCCGCGCTACCGCGGCCTCCTGGTCGCCGACGCCCGCGCATCGGGCGTCCCGGGAGAACCCTGGACCGCCGATCTGCGTGCCGAGATCCGGGATGCCGCGCTCCAGTACAAGTCCGCGAGCGGCACCGAGCGCAGTGTGCAACTCGGGCTCACGCGAATGACGCTCCGGAGCGATGCGGATCGCCATCGACTCGACCTGCGCGTCAGCGATGCCGCGGACATCGACTTCACGGTCGCGCTCGAGGCGGCGCGGATTGCGGACATACCCTTCGGCGAGCTACCGGTCAGCGGCAGCGTGAAAGGCTCAACTGGGCTGATCGGCCTGCTGCCGCTGCTCGTAGACGCCATCGATAATGCCTCCGGCCAGGTTGCACTCAACTTCGCCGTCACCGGGCGCGTCGCCGCGCCACTGCTCGAAGGCGAGGCGCGGCTGACCCAGGGTTCGCTGGATTTCTACCAGGCCAACCTTCGTCTCCGCGAGCTTCGCTCGACTGTCGGTCTGCGGGACAACACGCTCACCCTGAAGGCGGAAGGGAAGGCAGGAGATGGCACCCTCGATATCGACGGACGGCTTGGCTGGACAAACCGGCGGCTGAACGGCGAACTCACGCTGTCGGGTGACAGCCTGCTTGTGACGGATGTGCCCGAGGCGCGCGTTTTTGCCTCACCCGACCTCAAATTCGTGCTCGATGGCCGGCGCATGAATGTCAGCGGAAGCGTGGAAATACCCGAGGCCCGAATTGTGCCTGCCGACACCGCAACCGCGGTGCTCGTATCGACGGACGAGCGGATCATTCGGCCGGAAACAGCTCCCGGCGCCACCGAACCGTTCGAAGTGACGACTGATTTGCGCGTTACCCTCGGCAAGAAAGTGCAGATCAGCGCCTATGGCCTCAGCGGCACCGTCACCGGCGCAGTACGGTCGCGCACAGCCCCGCGCGAAGCGTCGGTCGCGAGCGGCGAACTGGTAGTGGTCGACGGCGAATACCGTGCCTATGGCAAAGAGCTGGAAGTGGAACGTGGAAAACTGCTGTTCACCGGCGGCCCGGTCACGGATCCCGGCGTGGACCTTCGCGCCACGCGCGAATTACCCGGCTACAAGGTCGGCGTGATCGCGCGGGGACCGCTCCGCCGGCCACAGCTCAGCCTGTTCTCGGAACCCAGCCTGCCACAGCATCAGATCGCCTCGATGCTGCTCGTCGGCCGGTCCAGCATCCAGGAAGATCCTGGGAAAATCGACGAATCCGTGGGCATGACCGAGCAAGGCGGCGCAATGATTGCGGGTCAGCTTGGCAAGTACGTGGGTCTCGATGAGGTCGGACTTATACAGGACACCGACACAGGCGCGGAGCTCGTCCTTGGCAAATACCTCTCACCGCGCCTCTACGTCAGTTACGGCATCTCGCTGGTCGAGGAGATCAATACGCTCAAGCTTCGTTATACGATCGGAGACCGCTGGACTATTTCGGCCGAATCCGGCAGCCAGGACGCCGCAGACATCGAGTACCGGATCGAGGACTGACGTATCCTGTCGTCACGCGGCCACGCAATACCCCGGGAGTCACAGTCATGAACGAGAGCACCGGCAAGCTGATTCTTCGCATCGCGCTCGGATTCCTCATCCTGCTGCATGGAATCGGCAAGCTGATGCACGGGGCCGACTGGATCGACGGCGCCCTGGCCACGGAGGGCCTGCCAGTCTTCTTCAAGTACGGCGTCTATATCGGTGAAATCGTCGCGCCGTTGCTCGTCATCGCGGGCTATTACGCGCGCATCGGCGCCTGGCTGATCGCGGTCAACATGCTGTTTGCCTTCGGCCTTGCGCACGGCGCCGAATTATTCGTCATCGACCCGCAATCCGGCGGGCTCGCGCTCGAGAAGCAGTACATGTACTTTTTCTCGGCGATCGCCCTCGCCCTCATCGGGCCGGGACGCTACGCGATCAACCAGAAATGACATGCGTCACTGGGAACGACATGGCTCAGGTCGCATCAACTGGCTTCGGGCGGCGGTTCTTGGTGCCAACGATGGAATCGTCTCGACAGCGAGTCTCGTAATCGGCGTCGCCGCCGCCGGTGCCGACCGTGGCGCCGTCCTGATCGCCGGCCTTGCCGGCCTCGTGGCCGGCGCGATGTCCATGGCGGCGGGTGAATATGTCTCGGTCAGCTCGCAGGCCGATACGGAACACTCGGATCTCGCGCGTGAACGCAAGGAACTCGAGACTGACCTCGACGCCGAACACCGGGAGCTTGCAGCGATATACGTCGAACGCGGCCTCGATCCGAGGCTCGCCGCGGAAGTTTCGAAGCAGCTGATGGCGAAGGATGCGCTCGGCGCTCATGCGCGCGATGAACTGGGCATTTCAGAGATCCTGCGCGCGCGCCCCCTGCAGGCGGCGCTGGCATCCGGAGCGTCATTCGCGACCGGCGCCGCGTTGCCGCTGGTCACCGCATTCTTGTCGCCCGCGGAAAACGTCGTGCTGATTGTGGCAGTCCTGTCGCTTGCCTTCCTCGCCGTGCTCGGTGCCATCGCCGCGCGGGTCGGGCGCGCCACGATCCTGAAAGGCACGCTGCGCGTCACTTTCTGGGGCGCAATCGCGATGGCACTGACTGCGGCGATCGGAAGCGCATTCGGAGTCGTCGGCTGAGGCGATGGACGGCGGCTTTGCACGCGCTCGATAATCCGGTCTGGCATTCGCTGACGACCCAGCACGCCGGCCTCGCGCTCACGGCCGACTGCGCGGCCCGGTATCCCGCGGCCATTGTTCCTTTCGCCGCAGTAGCGGCGCCCTCAGCGCGCGCCGCGCACCAGTTGACCAGCCTGGTCGGCGACGCGGAGTCCGTCTTTGTCGTCGGCGTCGCGCCGGAGTCGCCGCCCGGATGGCAGCTCGAGCCCAAGAAGCCGGTGCTGCAGATGATCTGCAAGTCGCGCGCGCCGGATCTGCCCGGGCCGCCGGTGACTACGATGACGACCGCCCAGGCGCCCGACATGCTCGCGCTGACCGACCTCGTCTTTCCCGGCTTCTTC
>JANLWE010000170.1:0-8446 GCA_031364365.1 Gammaproteobacteria bacterium
GCACTCAGCGCGGACATGCCACATAGAATTTGGTCGATGGGTCTATTCCAGTCGAATTCTTTACATGACCGGAACATGATGCGCCGAAGGGTCATGGAGTGGGCTCGACAATATCGGGTAGAGTGGTTTGAAATTCCTAACCGTCCCCGTATAACTTGCTCAAGTCCGCGCATATTCCTTTGGCGTCGAAATCTCGGGACTACAGCGGAGCGCCAGGAAATCGAAAGAAAGATTTCATCGAGTTCTTGGATTCATAGCTTTGCCGTCGTAACCGTCTTGGCAGCCGGTTCAGCCTATGGTGCCAATGAGCAGTGGCCGCAGTGCAAAGACGGGATCGACAACGATATCGATGGGTTCACCGACTCTGCGGACCGGGACTGCAGCGTCGAGTGGTTAATCCCTGAAACTTTCCACTCCGACGTTGCAGCATCCGTAAACGGCTGGACGCTGGTCAACGGTGTGGGGTCTTGGGGTTGGAACAAGGGTAAAGGTGCAGGTGGGAGCTCGGGAGAAGCGCGGGCGACGTCGTACACCGCCGGCACAAAGCGATTTTATGCCGACCTCGACCTCCCCAGACCGCTGACGTTTACTGAGGACTGGTATGCCTCGGGCAAGATGGACTTCCTCGCAAACAGCGCCAGCGATGGCGGCATGGTCTTTGGGTTCTTCGACGCCAATACCTCCTTCGCAGAACAAACGCTGACAGTTGCGGGATTCATTCTTGTGAACGGTGAGTTGCGGATTCGAGTCGAGCGTAGGCCTGGCTTGGAATACATTGAATCAAGCGATATGGGCTTGTGGACTAATGCGGATCGTATATTCAAGCTTGTATATGACGCAGACGGCGGCGGCACCGGGGTCGGCAGATTGACCGGAACCTTAATCAAAGTATCCGACGGAACCAAAGTGGTTCGCTCCATCGACATACCGCAGAGTCTGACTGCTGGTGCCCAGTTGAATGGATTCGGCTTCTTCGCCGAGGACGTGTTTCAAGGGCGATCGACCCCATTTAGCTGGGCGGTGGATGACCTCTCGTATGGCCCGAAGTAAGGCCAGCGCCGGGGTTTCCTTTACTGCATCCAGGTCGCGCCGTCGAACTTTGGTACGCAGTCCCCGGACCTGCTGTCCCCTGCGACCGCCGCACTTCCGATTCGTTGGCCGACCTTGGACCAGTTGTGCTTCTGTTGTGCTTCTAGTCCAAAGCGGAGCACATAGGTGCTATGAGGATCACAGGTAATTGATTGATTTTACTGGTCGGGGTGACAGGATTTGAACCTGCGACTCCTACGTCCCGAACGTAGTGCTCTACCAGGCTGAGCTACACCCCGAAATGCGGGACACGAACCGGTCAACTGCTGCGGCTGACCGCGAACCGGGCAAGCGCCGCCAGCGCATCGCGATAGGCCGAAGCGGGAACTCCGGCCAGCGCCTCGAGCGCCCGTTCGACCTCGTCTTCAGCGAGTCGGGCAGTGTAATCAAGCCCTCCCGTGCTTTCAACGACGGCCCGGATCGGGCCTTGTTCCTCCGTTCCACCCTGTTCAATGGCGTTCCGGATCATCGATGCGGCGTCCGCGTCGCTGTGCTGCAAGGCGTGGATGAGGGGTAGCGTGGGCTTTCCTTCAGCCAGGTCGTCTCCGACGTCCTTGCCGAGCGATTCGTCGTCGCCGCGGTAGTCGAGCGCGTCGTCGATGAGCTGGAATGCGATCCCGAGATGCTTTCCGTAGCGCGCGAGCGCGGATTCAACCTCGGCCGGCGCGCGGGCGACGATGGCGGCGATCTGGGCTCCCGCCTCGAAGAGGCGGGCAGTCTTGCGGTAGATGACCTCCATGTACCGGATCTCGGTCGTGTCCGGATCGCCGGAGTTCATCAGTTGCAGCACTTCGCCGGCTGCGATCGTGTTCGTGGCGTCGGCCATCACGCGGATCAACTCCGCCGAATCGAGCGCCGCCATCATCTGGAAGGCGCGCGAGTACAGGAAGTCGCCGACCAGGACCGAGGCGGGATTACCGAAAGCCTGGTTAGCCGTCGCGCGCCCCCGACGGCGGGCCGAATCGTCGACCACGTCGTCATGCAGCAGAGTCGCCGTATGAATGAATTCGATGAGCGCGGCGGCCGGGATGTGGGCCGAATCCCGCGCGCCGGCCGCCCGGGCGGCGAGCACGACCAGGAGCGGCCGCAACCGCTTGCCGCCGCTCTCGACGATGTAGTCGCCGACCTGATTGATGAGCAGGACGTCGCTGCCGAGCTGGCGTCGGATTTCGGCGTCAACCGCGGTCAGATCGGCGGCGACGAGGGCACGTATGTCTTTGAGTTGCATGGCTTCCCGGCATCCCGGCGGGCAGGGGCATCCTAGCCGCAAATGCCCCGGCGGGAAATGCGGGCAGGTTTGACCGCGGGGGGTCCCGACACTACAATTGCCGGCTATTTTTGGAGTCCAGTCAATCATGTACGCCGTCATTGCCACCGGGGGCAAGCAGTACCGGGTGAGCGAGGGCACCGTCGTGCGGGTCGAGAAACTCGACGTCGACGCGGGTGCCATCGTCGAGTTCAACCAGGTCCTGCTGGTCGGTGAAGGCGTGGAAGTGGCCGTCGGATCGCCGTATGTCACGGGCGCGCTGGTCACAGCAACCGTGCAGGCGCACGGCAAGGCCGACAAGGTCAGAATCGTGAAATTCCGGCGCCGCAAGCATTACCTGCGCCAGAAGGGCCATCGCCAGCCGTACACCGAAGTGAAGGTGACCGGCATCACGGCGGCCTGAGGAAAGAAACATGGCACACAAGAAAGCAGGCGGTAGTACCAGGAACGGGCGTGAGTCGCATTCGAAGCGTCTTGGCGTCAAGAAATTCGGCGGCGAAAAGGTGCTCGCCGGAAACATCCTGGTGCGTCAGCGCGGCACGCCGTATCGCGCGGGCGACAACGTCGGCGTCGGTACCGATCACACGCTGTTCGCCCTGGTCACAGGTCGCGTGCAGTTCCGGAAGAAAGGCGCGGAACAGCGCACTTTCGTCAACGTCCTGCCGGAGTAAGCAAGGGCCGCAAGAATCGAAGGAAAACCCCGGCCCGGCCGGGGTTTTTCGTTAGGGCGGCAAGTCATCATGAAATTCGTCGATGAAGCGATGGTCAAGGTCCTGGCCGGACACGGCGGACGCGGCGCGATCGGTTTCCGCCGCGAGAAGTTCGTGCCATTCGGCGGTCCGGACGGCGGCGACGGCGGTCTCGGCGGCAGCGTGTGGCTGCGCGCCCAGGAAGGCATGAACACGCTCGTCGATTACCGCATCCGGCGTACGTTTCGTGCGCAGAACGGCCAGCCCGGCGGCGGCCAGGACTGTACGGGGCGGGGCGGCGAGGACCTGTTCGTCCCGATGCCGGTTGGCACAGTCGTAATCGATGACGATACCAGCGAGACGCTTGGCGATCTTTCGAAGGCGGGACAGACGCTGCTCGTCGCGAAAGGCGGCAAGGGCGGCTGGGGCAATCAACGCTACAAGAGTTCGGTCAACCGAACGCCGCGGCAGAGCGGGCCGGGTCTGCCGGGCGAAGCGCGCAATCTGCGCGTCGAACTGCGCTTGCTCGCCGACGTCGGCCTGCTGGGATTGCCGAATGCCGGCAAATCCACGCTGATTCGCGCCGTTTCGGCCGCGCGTCCCAAGGTCGCGGACTATCCGTTCACGACCCTGCATCCGCAGCTTGGCGTCGTGTCGGTGGGTCCGTACCGGAGTTTCGTGATGGCGGACATCCCGGGGCTCATCGAAGGAGCCGCGGAAGGCGCAGGTCTCGGCATCCGGTTCCTGAAGCACCTTCAGCGCACGCGGATCCTGCTGCATCTCATCGATATCGCGCCGCCTGATCCGGACGAGGATCCGGTCATCGGCGCGCGCTCGATCGTGGCGGAGCTCAAGAAATTCAGCCCGCAACTCTCGAAGAAAAAACGCTGGCTCGTGCTCAACAAGATCGACTTGCTGCAGGGCAAGGAGCTTGAGAATCGCTGCACAGAAATCGTGCGCCGACTGCGATTCAAGGGACCGGTATTCCGGATCTCAGGCGCGACGGGCGAGGGGACGAGGGAACTGTGCCAGGCGGTGATGAGGGAGCTCGAACGATAAAGGGGACGTTCACTTCTGAAGGGGACGTTCACCTTCAAGGTCGAACGTACGCTCCGTGGCGGCACTGCACTTGAAGGTGAACGTCCCCTTCAGAAGTGAACGTCCCCCCTTTATGCCATCGCCTTGATCTGGCTCGCGAGCCGGCTCTTGTGCCGGGCAGCCTTGTTCTTGTGGATGATGCCCTTGCGAGCCATCGCGTCGATGATCTTCGAAGCGGCCTTCAACGCGGCGGCGGCTTCCTGCTTCTTGCCCTCGCGAATCGCCTCGACGACCTTGCGCACGGCGCTCCGCACTTTCGAGCGGTGAGCAACATTCCGCGCGCGGGCTGCAAGCGCCTCGCGGGCCCGTTTTTCGGCTGATTTGGTGTTGGCCATAAGGGCGCGCATTGTCCGTATGCGGGCCTGCATTGTCAACGCGCTATAGTGCCGCCGGCATGTCGCACGCATTCCTGCGCAATACGACCATCGTCGGCCTGCTGACACTCCTTTCCCGGGTCACGGGCGTGATCCGGGACATGGTGTACCTGATCTCTTTCGGCGCCGGGCCGCTGATGGACGCCTTTCTGGTGGCGTTCAAGATCCCGAATTTCCTCCGCCGCCTGACGGCGGAAGGCGCCTTCTCGCAGGCCTTCGTGCCGGTAATCTCCGAATACAAGGTGCGGCGTTCGCACGCCGAGGTCCGGGAACTGGTCGCGGGCGTCAGCGGCGTGTTCGGCGTGTTGCTGTTTGCTATCACCCTCATCGGCGTCATCGCGGCACCGGTGCTCGCATTCGTATTCGCGCCAGGCTTTCGGGCGGACGGTGACCGCTTCGATCTCACGATCGAGATGCTCCGCTTCACGTTTCCCTACATGTTCTTCATCTCGCTGGTTGCGCTCGGCAGCGGGGTCCTGAACAGCTACGGCCGTTTCGCCGTTCCCGCCCTTAACCAGACGCTGCTGAACATCGTCATGATCGTCGCGGCGGGCGTTGTCGCTCCTTACTTCGAAAAGCCGGGCGTCGTGCTCGCGGTCGGCGTTTTCGTGGCGGGCGTGGTCCAGCTCATCGCGCAGTTCCCCGCGCTGCGCGCGCTCGGACTGCTGCCGCGGCCGCGTTTCGACCGTGCGCATGAGGGCGTGCGACGGATCGCGCGACTGATGCTCCCAGGGATCTTCGGCTCATCGGTCGCGCAGGTCTCGCTTCTGCTCGACACGATCATCGCTTCCTTTCTGATGGTCGGCAGCGTCACCTGGCTCTACAGCGCGGACCGCCTCGTCGAGTTTCCGATGGGTGTGTTCTCAATCGCGCTCGCGACCGTGATCCTGCCGGGTCTTTCTTCGCACCACGCCGAGAAGTCGCCCGAGAAATTCAACGCGACACTCGACTGGGCGCTGCGCCTGACGCTCACGATCGTGACGCCGGCCGCGGTCGGGCTCCTGATGTTGTCCTTTCCCTTGATTGCGACGATCTTCGGATACGGCGCCTTCAATGATCGCGACGTGCTGATGTGCAGCTACGCGCTGATGGCATATTCGCTCGGGCTGATCGGCTTTTCGCTCGTCAAGGTGCTCGCGCCGGGCTACTTCGCGCGCCAGGACACGAAGACCCCGGTGAAGGTGGGTTTGATCGCGCTTGCGATCAACATGACCTTCAACATCGCCGTTGTCGTCCCGGCGTTCCTGTCCGGATTTGCGATACCCCACGTGCTGCTTGCGGTCTCGACGGGCCTGTCGGCGCTCGTCAATGCGGCCCTGCTGTTTCGCGGACTCCGCCATGATGGCATTTATCAGCCGACGGCCGCGTGGCGCCGGCTCCTGCCGCAGATCGGGCTCGCGAGTGTCGCCATGGCCGGGTTCCTGTGGTGGGTCTCGGGCGACTGGTCGGCCTGGACCGATTGGCCGGCGACGCAACGGGCGCTCTGGCTCACGGTGTCGGTCGTAGGCGGCGCGGTGGTTTACTTTGGCACGCTGTGGATCGCGGGCACGCGCCCGCGCGACCTGAAGCCCCTATAATTGCCGGGCACGATTACCGATCCGGCAAGGCCATGCTGATTCGACGCGGTTTCAAACCCTGCCGGGACGCAGACCGCGGACACGCCGTCGCAATCGGCAATTTCGACGGCGTCCATCTCGGGCACCGGGCGATTCTGGCAGTGTTGCAGCAACGCGGACTCGAGTCTCGGCTGCCGACGGCGATCGTCTGCTTCGAGCCGCATCCGCGGGAGTATTTCGCAAAAGCCGATGCGCCGGCGCGGCTGATGCGGCTCCGGGACAAGGCCGAGCGAATGGCGGAAGCCGGCGTTTCGGAATTGAGGGTCCTGCGATTCGACGCGGGACTCAGCCGCTGGGATGCCGGGACTTTTATTGAACGCGTGCTGGTGCAGGCACTGGGAGCGAAGCGGGTGGTGATCGGCGAAGGATTCCGGTTCGGACGCGATCGCAGCGGCGACGTGGCGACCTTGCGCCGTGAAGGTGGGCGGTGCGGATTCGCCGTCGACGAGGTCCCGCCGTTCGCAATCGGCGGCGCTGCGGCGAGTTCCACGCGCGTGCGCCAGGCGCTTGCAAGCGGCCGGCTCGACAATGCGCGAACGCTCCTGGGGCGCGACTTCCGGATCAGCGGCCGGGTGATCGCCGGTCAGAAGCTCGGCCGGAAGCTGGGTTTCCCCACGGCGAACCTGCGCCTGCATCGCCGCGTGTCACCGGTTGCCGGAATTTTCGCGGTGCGCGCCTCGGGCGCCGGGCTCGAGCGGCATGCCGGCGTCGCCTCGGTCGGTACGCGGCCGACGGTCGGCGGCAAGGAGTGGCTGCTCGAGACCCATCTGTTCAGTTTCAATGGCAATCTCTATCAGAAGCGGTTGGACGTGGACTTCATTGCGAAGCTGCGCGACGAGATCCAATACCCGGACCTCGAGAGCATGACGATGCAGATGCACGACGACGCGCGCAGGGCGTGCGAATTACTTCAGGCCTGAGGCGAGGCGAGTGGACTACAAGCCGACGATCAACCTGCCGAACACCGACTTCCCGATGAAAGCGGACCTGGCACGCCGGGAGCCGGAAGCGGTCGCCCGCTGGCTCGGCGATGACATTTATATGGAGCTCCGCCGGCGCGCCGCCGGCCGGCCAAAGTTTGTGCTGCTCGACGGCCCGCCTTACGCGAACGGCGTCATCCACATCGGTCACGCCGTCAACAAGATCCTGAAGGACATCATCGTCAAATCGCGGACGCTCGACGGCTACGATTCCCCGTACGTGCCGGGCTGGGACTGTCACGGCCTGCCGATCGAACAGCAGGTCGAAAAAAAGTACGGCCGTGTCGGCCAGAAGCTCGATGCCGACGCGTTCCGCAAGGCCTGCCGCGAGTACGCGGCAAGCCAGGTCGACGTCCAGCGCACCGACTTCCAGCGCCTCGGCGTCATGGGCGACTGGAACGATCCCTATCTCACCATGGCCTCGCGCTACGAGGCCGAGCAGCTTCGCGCCTTCGCCGCCATCATCCGGCGCGGACACCTCGTGCGCGGCTTCAAGCCGGTGCATTGGTGCCTCGATTGCCGCTCATCGCTCGCCGAGGCCGAGGTTGAATACGAAGACCGCAATTCGCCCGCGGTCGATGTGCGTTTCCCGATCGTGGATCCTCTCGATGCGGCGCGCCGATTCGGCCTCACCAGCGATGAGCTCGCGGGCGCATCGGTTGCGATCTGGACCACGACTCCGTGGACGCTGCCCGCCAACCAGGCCGTCTGTCTGCATCCGCTCTACGACTATGTGCTGGTCGATTTCGAGCGCCCGTCGGGACCCGACCGGCTGGTCGTTGCCGAAGCGCTGCTCGAATCGTTTGCGCTCCGCATCGGCGCAACCACGCGGCGCGTGCTCGGCAAGACGACCGGCAAAGCGCTTGAAGGCTTGCGGCTCGAACATCCCTTCTATGAGCGCGAAGTACCCGTCATCCTCGGCGATCACGTGACGCTCGATGCCGGCACCGGCGCCGTGCACACGGCGCCGGGTCACGGCGCGGATGACTATGAGATGGGCCGGCGTTACGGGTTGCCGATCGACAATCCGGTCGGCGGCGACGGGCGATTCGTTGCCGGCACACTGCTATTCGAGGGACTCTCGGTCTTCGACGCCAACCCAAAGATCGTCGAGACGCTCGAGCAGGCCGGTCGGCTCATCCATTTCGAGACTTACCGGCACAGCTACCCGCATTGCTGGCGGCACAAGTACCGGTGATCTTCCGCGCGACGCCGCAGTGGTTCCTGAGCATGGAAAAGGCGGGCTTGCGCCGTGACGCGCTGGCCGCGATCCGCGGCGTGCGCTGGATTCCGTCCTGGGGCGAGCAGCGCATCACGAGCATGATCGAAACCC
>JANLWE010000183.1:0-2848 GCA_031364365.1 Gammaproteobacteria bacterium
TGATCGTGACCGGCGGCCAGGACAACGTGCAGGCGGTCGTCGGCCAGGTGCTGACGTTCTTCGCCGAGCTCGGCTGCCAGTTTCCGCAGTTTCCCTTCATTGCGCACTCGCGCGGCTGGAGCGCGGAGGACATGGAGAACAACGAACAGTACGTGCGCGATTCGAAATTCCTCCACGACGGCGCCACCGCACTCGTACGCCGGTCCGCCGACATGGCCCGTGTCATGATCGCGGGCGAGCTCGGCCAGGGCGCATTGGTGCGCGGCGGGCGCAAGGGGCATCATCTGGACACTGACAGGAGACCGATATGACCACTATCGCTGCACTCTGGCTGCCAATTCTTCTGTCGGCCATCATCGTCTTCATCGCGAGTTCGATCATCCACATGACGCCGCTGTGGCACCGCGGCGAATGCCCGCCGTTCCCGGACCAGGACCGCATGATGGATGCCCTGCGCCCGTTCAATCTGCAGCCCGGCGAATACATGCTGCCGCGCGCGAAAAACATGAAGCACATGCAGGCGCCGGAGTTCGTCGAGAAACTGAAGCGCGGTCCCGTGATCATCATGACCGTCATTCCGAACGGACCGATCACAATGTCGAAAAGCCTCGTGCAGTGGTTCATCTACACGCTCGTCGTCGGGATGCTCGCGGCCTACGTCGCGGGCGCGACGCTGCCAGCCGGCACGCACTATCTGGGCGTGTTCCGCGTGGCCGGCACGACCGCATTCATCGCGTATGCAGCCGGGCTTTGGCAGCAATCGATCTGGTACAGCCGGCCCTGGTCAACGACGCTGAAGCACACACTCGACGGGCTGATTTACGCGCTTCTCACCGGTGGCACGTTCGGCTGGTTGTGGCCGGCAGGGTGAGTGTGCGAGACTCGAAAATCGCGGGGGGAATTCGATGAAATGCCTGTATTACGTGGCGCCCGAGCTTGAGAGCACCTCGCAAGTTTCCGATGATCTGCACGACGTCGGCATCGACGATTTCTACGTCCACGTCATTGCGAAAGATGAATCGGGCCTCAAGAAACGCCACATTCACGCCGCCAACTACCTCGAGACGCTCGACTTCGTGCGCGAAGGATTTCTGGGCGCGGCCATCGGCCTGTTCGCGGGATTCGTCGGCTGCATCCTCCTCGACCAGTTCGGTCCATTCGCCAACATCCCGTGGTTCGTTTATGTCGCATTGTGCGGCGTCGCCACGCTTTTCGGCGCCTGGGAAGGCGGACTGATCGGCGTGGAGAAGAAAAACAAGAAGATCGAACGCTTCCACGATGATATTGAAGCTGGCAAGTACCTGATACTGATCTACGCCCGCAAGGGCCAGGAATCGGTGGTCCGGCACATGATGAGCCGGCGCCATCCCGAGGCCGAGTTCGCCGGCGTCGATCGACAATTCGTCAATCCGTTCACGGCTGTGCGGCGTCGACGGAACTCGGGCGATCGGGTACGCGCTTAACAAGGGGGCTGGACGATGGCGATGGCAATTGTTCTGGTTCTCCTCGTCGTCGGCTCAATCATTTTTCATTTCCTGAGTCCCTGGTGGTTCACGCCAATCGCGTCGAACTGGGGCACCATGGACGACACCGTGATCCTCACCTTCTGGGTCACGGGCGTTGTCTTCGTCGTCGTCAACCTGTTCCTGGCCTGGGTAGTACTGAAGTACCGGCACCGCAAAGACCAGAAAGCGACCTACGATCCCGAGAACAAGAAACTCGAGTGGTGGCTTACGATCGTGACCTCGATCGGCGTTGCCGCAATGCTTGCCCCAGGACTCTTCGTCTGGGGCAAGTTCGTCAATGTCCCCAAGGATGCGGCGATTGTCGAGGCCGTCGGACAACAGTGGCACTGGAGTTTCCGCTTCCCCGGCAAGGACAACGAGCTCGGCCACAGCGACGCTGCGCTCGTCACGCCCGAGAATCCGTTCGGCCTCGATCCGGAAGACCCGAAGGGACGCGACGACGTGCTGGTCGCTTCGCCGGAACTGCACCTGCCGGTCGATCAGCCGGTCAAGGTCCTGCTGCGTTCGAAGGACGTACTGCACAACTTCACAGTGACCCAGTTCAGGGTCAAGATGGATCTCGTCCCGGGCATGATCACCTACCTGTGGCTCACGCCGACCAAGCCTGGCAAGTACGAAATCCTCTGCGAAGAACTCTGCGGCGTCGGGCATTTCGCGATGCGCGGCCGCGTCGTCGTGACTGCGCGAGATGAGTTCGACACCTGGCTCGCCGCGATGCCCACGTTCAGCGAGACACAGGCGCTCGCGAAGGCGGACCCGCTTGCAGGTGCCGCGCAGTATGCCGTGTGCATGGCCTGTCACGGCCCGTCCGGCGAAGGCAACCCGGCGCTGAACGCGCCGCGGCTCGCGGGACAGGAGGCCTGGTACCTCAGGCGGCAGCTGCACAGCTTCCGTAACGGTTTGCGCGGCGTGCACGAGCGCGACACGTTCGGGGCTCAGATGCGCGCTTTCGCGTCGATGCTCCCGGACGACACCGCAATCCGCAATCTCACGGCCTACATCCAGACGCTGCCGGGCAACGTGCCGCAGGCGACAGTGACCGGCAACGCGAATCGCGGCCGCTCGCTCTACATGACCTGCGCCGCCTGCCACGGGAGCGAGGGTCAGGGCATCTGGGCGCTTAATGCGCCGCGGCTCGCGGACATGTCGGACTGGTACCTCGTACGCCAGCTGCAGAACTTCCAGCAGCGCGTTCGCGGCGGGCACGAGCACGACTACTACGGCTGGCAGATGGCCACGATGGCGGATTCGCTGAAGAACCAACGCTCCATCAATGACGTCGTCGCCTACCTCAACACGCTCGATCCGAGGACGAACTGATG
>JANLWE010000016.1:0-79102 GCA_031364365.1 Gammaproteobacteria bacterium
ACGATCACCGGCTTGGCCAGAAAATCGGCCATGAAACCCAGGCGCAGCAGCGAACCCAGAATGCAGGTCATTCCAATCAGGACCGCAAGAACGCAGGCAAGGACGGCCAGTCGTCCAGGATCCCCTGCCGCCAGGGGAGCCACGCTCAACGCGACCAGTGCCGCCATTGAGGCGTCGGGCCCGACGATCAACTGCCTGGAACTGCCGAACATCGCGTAAGCGATCAACGGCAGCATTCCCGCATAGAGTCCCGCCAGCGGCACGCCGGCCAATTCGCCGAAGGCAAGCCCGACCGGGACCATCAAGACGCCCAGGGTGATTCCCGCCGCCAGGTCCCTGGGAAGCCAGGAAGCTTGGTACTCCCGAATCATGCGGACGCCCGGCAACCACTGCGCCCAGCGTGAGCCAGTATCGCTCTTGGCTTCTGCGGTCTTCATTCGCATGAGTTCATAATTATGAATAGGGTGCCACGGCGGCCGGACCCATGCGAATATTCCGGTGTGTTGATTGCCATGCATCGGTCAGCCTGTCTCTGCGTCAGCATCCTGATGTTCGCCGGCTGCGCGCGCGCCATCGCGCAGACACCACCGTCACCCGGATACGGCATCCGCTTGCAGGAGGCATCGATCACGCTTCCAGACGGCGTGCGCCTGTCGAGTGACTTGTACCTGCCGGATGGCGGTCGGGCCGGTGAAAAGTTTCCGGTCCTGCTCGAATACCTGCCTTACCGAAAACATGAGGCGCGCAGCCGCAATTATTCCCTTTATTCCTACTTCATCCAGCGCGGCTACGTCGTCGCCGCCGTCGACATCCGCGGAACCGGCAACAGCGAAGGCCGCTTGATCCCGCACGAGTATTCCGACATTGAGCAGAAGGATGGCGAGGTCGTGATCGACTGGCTCTCGAAGCAGCCCTGGTCGAACGGCAATGTCGGAATGTTCGGCATCTCCTGGGGCGGATTCAATTCGATCCAGATGGCGGCGCGCAAGGTGCCTGCACTCAAGGCAGTCATCGCGGTCGATGCGACCGAGGACCTCTACCAGGACGACGTACATTTCATGGACGGGATCATGCACCTCGACTCCTGGGAGATGAGCATGGATCTCGACAACACGCGGCCCGGTGCGCCCGACTACGTGATTGACGACGATAATTTCCGCAATCGATTCGACACCGAACCCTGGATGCTGACGTACAAATTTCAGCAACGCGACGGTCCGTTCTGGGATCGCGCTTCGGTCCGCGACCGCTACCAGGACATCCGCATTCCGACCTTTCACATCGGCGGCTGGTATGACGGTTATCGCGACAGCGTCCCGCGCATGCTCGCGAACGTGAAGAACGCGCCGGTCAAGGCGATCGTCGGCGCCTGGTCGCATGCCTGGCCCAACGAGCCCTACCCGAACCCCGGTATCGAATGGCGACACGAAGCCGTGCGCTGGTTCGACCACTGGCTCAAGGGCATCGACACTGGAATCCTCGACGAGCCGCGCTTCGCGGTCTATGTGCGGAACTGGCACCCGCCGGGTCCGTATCTCGAATACGCGCCAGGCGCGTGGCGATACGAGGACGGCTGGCCGATCGCGCGAATCCGCGACCAGGTTCTGTATCCGCAGGCAGATCACTCGCTCGGTGCGAGTACGCCAGCCGCCGTGACGCACGAATTGCGTTACCTGCCTTCGGTCGGCGTCGAAGCGGGCGGGCCGGTGATGTGGTGGGGCGACGTGGCACACGATCAACGGCCCACGGATGCCTTCAGCCTCGTCTATGACAGCGCACCGCTCACTGCGGACCTTGAAATCCTCGGCCTGCCGCGCGCGACGCTTTCGGTTGCGGCGAACGCAACCCGCGCCAACTGGTTCGCACGCCTCTCCGACGTCGCGCCCGACGGCACGGTAACGCAGGTCGCCGGCGCCGGACTCAACGGCAGCCATCGCGTGTCGGCGCGCGAGCCCCAGGCGATCGTTCCCGGCGAAGCGTTCACGATCGATATCGAAATGCATTTCACCTCCTGGGTCTTCCCAAAAGGCCACCGGATCCGGTTTGCGGTCAACAATGCGCAGTGGCCGATGCTGTGGCCAACCCCGGAGCCGATGACCACGCAGCTGCGGCTCGGCGGCATCTCCCGCATCGCCCTGCCCGTGGTGCCGTTTGAAGCGCGGCCGGTGCCGGCCTTCCTGCCGCCAGCCATCGATCCGCAGTACCCCGGCTATGAATCGCTCGAGGGCGGCACGACCTCCGGTTACGGCGAGATCTCGTCGGTTGACCGCAATCCGCAGACGGGCACCGCGGTCGCAAAAGCGACCAACGGGGGCGGCACCCGGTTCCCCTGGGGGACCGAACGGACTTTCGAGACGATCCGTTATGAGGTGAAAGACGACGCCCCTGCCGATGCCGCCGTCCTCGGCACGCACCGCATGGAGGTCGAACTGCCCGGCCGCACGCTCGTCTGGGAGGCCGAACTGTCTTTCCGCAGCGACCGCGAAAATTTCCTTTACAGTTACCGGCGGCACCTGTCGGAAAACGGCAAGTTGGTGCGCGAAAAGACCTGGACCAGAACCATACCGAGGGATTACCAGTGATGAACTCCATGAGCCCGACTCTCCGCTGGACAATTTCTGCCTGCCTGGCCGCCGCCACGCTCGGCGGATGCAACCGGGGACCCGATGCGGCCGACGCTGCCGACCTCGCACTGACCGGCGGGAAGATCTATACCGTGGACGGAAAGCGAAGCTGGGCGGAAGCGGTCGCGATCAAGGACGGCCGTATCGTGTTCGTCGGCACGACCGAGGACGCCAAGGCGCATATCGGCAAGGACACCAAGGTTGTTGAGCTGGATGGCCGAATGGTCGTGCCGGGATTCCAGGATGTGCACATTCATCCGATCTCCGCCGGCGTCGAGGCGAAAGCCTGCGACTTGAACGCAGCGACCAGCGTCGACGAGTACATCGCGATCATCAAGAAGTACGCGGAGGCGAATCCGGACGAGCCCTGGATCACGGGCGGGGGCTGGTCAATGGCGGCATTCGGCCCCGGTGCGCTCGCCCGGCGCGAATTGATCGACGCAGTCGTCCCGGATCGGCCCGTCATCCTCTGGAGTCGGGACGGGCACACCACCTGGGTCAACAGCAAGGCGCTCGAAGTCGCGGGAATCACGAACAAGACGCCCGATCCAGTGGATGGGCGCATCGATCGCAACCCGAAGACGGGCGCAGCGGTCGGCAGCCTGCAGGAAGGCGCCAGCGGTCTGGTGGCGTCCAAGATGCCGCCGACCAGCGACGCGAAGCGCAATGCAGGACTCCGCTACGCGATCAAGTTCCTGAACGGACTTGGCATCACTGCGCTGCAGGACGCCTCGGTCAATGAGGACGACCTCAAGGCCTACCGCTTACTCGACGACGCGGGCGGACTCTCGATGCACGTCATCGGCTCGATCTGGTGGGAGCGCGACCAGGGCGTCGAGCAGATCGAAAACATGAAGCGCCTTCGGAGCGAGTACACGAAGGGCCATGTCGACGCCGGTACGGTCAAGATCATGCAGGACGGCGTGATGGAGAATTACACGGCAGCGATGCTCGAACCGTATTTGCTGCCGGGCAAGAAGAACGTTCGCGGCATCCCGATGGTGGAGCCTGAAAAGCTCAAGGAGGCGGTCACCCGTCTCGACGCCGAAGGCTTCCAGGTGCACTTTCATGCGATCGGTGACGCCGCGGTCCGCCAATCGCTCGACGCTGTCGCGGCCGCGCGTGCGGCGAACGGCGACCAGGGACATCGCCACCACATCTCGCACATTCAGTTGATCGACAATGCCGACGTTCCGCGATTCAAGGAGCTCGGTGTCGTCGCAAATTACCAGCCGCTGTGGGCTTACGCAGACGATTACATCACCGAGCTCACGATTCCGTTCCTCGGCCCCGAGCGCTCGTCTCACATGTACGCGATCAACAGCCTGCTGAAGAGCGGCGCAACCGTCGCCTTCGGCAGCGACTGGTCGGTGTCGAGCCCCAATCCCTTCGAGGAGATGGAGACGGCCATTACGCGCCTCGGCGCGCTCGGCGACACGACCGAACCCTTCCTGCCTGAAGAGGCCATCACATTGGCGCAGGCGCTTGACGCCTTCACGATCAACGCCGCCTACGTGAACCGGCTCGAGAAAGACACGGGCTCGCTCGAAGTCGGCAAGCGGGCGGATCTCGCAGTGCTCGACCGCAACCTGTTCGACATCAAACCGGCCGAGCTCTCGGACACGAAGGTTCTCGTCACGCTGTTCGAGGGCAAACCCGTGCATGGAGACCTGGGAGCGCTCTGACAGAACCCGGTCGCCGGCGCATGCAGATCCGTTCCTGGATCCTCGCCTCGGTCGCGGCCGCGATCGCGGTCGGCATCGGCGCCGCGCTTTATGATCGATTCAACCCGGAGCTCGCGCTCCGCTCGGGCACCGTTCTCGCCGAGCCGCGTCCGATCGGCGATTTTTCACTCCTGGACCAGCACGGACAGCTGTTCGGCCGCGCGGCACTCGAGAATCGCTGGAGCCTCGTGTTCACGGGCTTCACGCATTGCCCGGATCTCTGCCCGACGACGCTCGCGTTTCTCGCGAAGCTGCGCGCACGCGTCCCTGGCGACGGTCTGCAGATCGTGTTCGTCAGCGTCGACCCCGAGCGCGACACGCCGGAACGCATCGCGTCGTATCTCGCGCACTTCGACCCGACGTTCGTCGGCGTGACGGGCACGACCGTGGAGATCGAGCGCTTCACCGCCGCACTCGGTCTCGCCCAGGTGCGGAATCCCGGCGTTGGCGGCGAGTACACCGTGGACCACTCCGCCGCGCTCGTGCTGATCGACCCGCAGGCGCGGGTCGCGGGGTATTTCAGGCCGCCGCACGATGCCGAAGCGCTTGCAGCGGACCTCGCGCCGCTGGCAGCCGCTGCAAGAGGGGACGTTCCCCTTTAAAGGTGAACGTCCCCTCCTGAAGTGCCTCAGGTCTTGCTCAGGTCGATGTCCGCGTTCGCCCAGGCGCGCGCCAAGCGATCGGACGCGTCCTGCGCATCCGCCGTGCGGCCCTGCGCTTTCAGGGCCTGCGCGAGGCCGTGGAGCGACCAGCCGTTCTCCGGATTCCGCTGCAGCTCGTCGCGATAGGCTTTTTCGGCCTCAGCCGGCTTGCCGGCTGCGAGCAGCATCGCGCCCAGCGCCTGACGTGCCGGCCAATGCCAGGCCGGTGGTTCATCGTAGAGCAGTGTGTCTTCGATCGTGACCGCGGTCTTGAGCGCCGCGATCGCCGCCTCGTAATCCTTCGCGGCGCGCGCAAGTTCGGCGGCCACGAAGCGTTCGGCGATCTGCACGCCGCTGATCAGCGAGTAGCGATCCCAGACCATCATCTTTTCGATATCGGGATTCGTCGTCGCGGGCACGAGCGCCTCATGGAAGCGCATCGCGTCCTCGATCCGTCCCTGGCGGGCTGCCGCCATGCCCTGCGCGTAGTTCCACATCGCCTGCATGAACGGCAGGTCATCCGCGGGCTTCGGTGTATCCATCACCTGTTGCCAGCGCCCGAAGCGTACGGCGGCGTACAAGGGCGTCAGCGAATAGTTTTGCATCGCCTCGAAGCCGGGCGTGCGCATGAGCTGCGGATCGCTCGTGCGCTGCCCGGTCGAGGATGCCGCCGCGACCGCGACTTCGCTTGCCCCCTCCATCGTCGCCGCAAACCAGAGGAAGTGGTGATTGTGAGGCACATAACCGAGCGGATAGACCCCCGGGCCGGGCTTGCAGATCGCGAGGTACGAATCGTCCGCGGCGATCGCCTTCTGGTTCGCGATGACGGCGTCGTGGTAGCGCCCGACGCGCGCATAGATATGTGCCGGCATGTGCACGAGATGCCCCGACCCCGGCAGCAACTCGCGCAGCGTGTCGGCAGCGGCGACACCCTTCGAAGGATCCAGCGAGGCCTCGACCGCATGCACGTAGAGATGCAGCGCGCCGGCATGCATTGGATTCCGCTGCATTACCGATTCGAGCTGCGACACGACCTCGGCCGTGTGCCCCTTGGGCTGGCCGTTTGCGTCGTAGTAGTCCCAGGGCTGCAGGTCCATCTGCGACTCCGCGTGCATCGTCGCGGCGTCGAGATCGTCCGGATACTTCGCGGCGAGCTCGCCCATGGCCACGGCATAGGCCTCGTCCAGCGGCCGGCGGTTTTCCGGCGGCTCGGCGGCATAGCGCGCCGACAGCGCCTTGATGAAAGCCTGCTCTTTTTCCGTTGCATCGTCCGCCGCGGCCTGCGCCCGCTGCAGCCGGTCCCAGGCCTTTGCGTTGTTCGCGGGATCCATCTTCGCGTTGACGTGAGGGCCGAGCACGAGCGAGGCGCCCCACCAGCACATGGCGCAATCCGGATCGAGCTCGGCGGCCTTCAAAAAGGAGCGCTCGGCGGCGTCGTGGTTGAAGCCATAGGTCATCGCAAGGCCCTGGTCGAACCAGCGCTGGACGTCCTTGCCCTTCGAGGTGACCGGCATGCTGTAGTCGCCGAGGCCCTCGATCAGGTTCGCGCCGACGGGCGCGAGATCCGGGGCCGGCGCTTCGGTCCTGGTGCGGCCATACAGGTAGAAACCGGCGGCCGCCACGAGAATGACGACGAGCGCCAGCATAAAATTGCGGTTCATGCCGTACTCCGGGCTGTAATCTGAGAAGGACACTGAAATACTCCGATTTCTCCAGAAATTCAATCGGCCTTGTGGACCGGCCATTCGCTGGACGCGGTCTAAAACGCCGACCTAGAATCCCGGGCTCTTATGAAAGGCCACACAATGAAAATTCCATCGGTTGCTTATCGCAGTCTACTCGCCCTCGCCGCCGCTGCCGCAATCGCCGCCCCGGCCCGATCCGCGGAAACGGCCGACACGGCGGGCTACGGCGCCCTGCTGCAGCTCTTCCAGGACTGGCGGGCGTTCGAGCGCCCGCCGATGCGGGACGGCGCGCCGGATTACACCGCGGCGACCTTTGCGCGGCGGCTGCAGGAGCTGGCCGCTTACCGCCAGCGCCTCGAAGCGATCGATACGACCGGTTGGCCGGTCGAGGCGCGCGTGGATCAGGCCCTGGTTCGCGCCGAGATGAACGGCTTCGATTTCTACGCCCGCGTGCTGCAACCCTGGGCGCGCGATCCCGCTTTTTACATGAGCGTGTTTACCGAACAGAGCGACACACCGGCGCACGAGGGCCCGGAACCTCACGGCAGCGTCGAGTTGTGGACCTATAAGTATCCGCTCTCCCGCGAGGCCGAAAAGAAGCTTGCCGACGAACTGGCCGTCGTGCCGCCGCTCCTCGCGCAGGCAGAGAGCAACCTGACCGGCAACGCGCACGACCTATGGGTCACCGGCGCGGGCTCGATGCGCGGGCAAATCGCCTCGCTCGATGCGCTCGCGGAAAAGACGGCCGGCAGCGGCCACGCCCTGAAAAAATCGATCCAGGCCGCGCGCGTATCGACCGTGCGTTTCGTCGACTGGCTCGATGCGCAGGCGCCGTCGAAGAACGGCCCGTCCGGCGTCGGGCGCGAGAACTACAGCTGGAGCCTCCGCAACGTCCATCTCGTCCCGATGACCTGGGAAGAGGAAGTGGACCTGTTGAAGCGCGAACTCGCGCGGGCCCACGCCTCGCTCAAGCTGGAGGAAGCGCGCAATCGCGGCCTGCCGGAGTTGCCGGCGATCCAGTCTGACGAGGAATTCCAGCGCCGCGCCAACGACGCGGTAACCCGTTTCCTCGCCTTCCTCGAGCAACGAAATCTCTATCCGATGCGCGCCAACATGGATCCGGCGCTGCGTGCGCAGCTCGGCCACTACGAGCCGCTCGAGACGCGTCATTTCTTCGCAATCGCGACCCATTACGAGCCGCTCACGCTTTACACGCATTTCTACCACTGGTGGGATCTCGCGCGAACGCGCGATGAGCCGCATCCGAGCCCGATCCGCCGCGCTGCGCTCCTGTACAACATCTGGGACGGCCGCGCAGAGGGTATGGCGACAGCCATGGAAGAGTTCATGCTGCACGCCGGGCTCTTCGACGACTCGCCGCGGACACGCGAGATCGTCTGGATCATGCTCGCCCAGCGCGCGGCGCGTGGGCTTGCGTCGCTCTACGCGCACGCCAATCTGTTCGACCTCAAACAGGCCAAAGCCTTCCAGGTCGAATGGACGCCGCGCGGCTGGATGCGACCGGATCTCGACCTGCTTGGCTCCGAGCAGCAGCTCTACCTGCGCCAGCCGGGTTATGGCTCGAGCTACATCACCGGCAAATACCTGCTGGAGGACCTCATGCGCGTGCGCGCGCACGAACTTGGCGCGGATTTCTCGATGCGCGGGTATTTCGACGAGGTGAATGGCGCCGGCCTGATCCCGGTCTCGATGATCCGCTGGCAACTCACCGGCAATGACGCTGAGGCCCGGGCGCTCCTGTCCGGCGCCGCAGCGCGAACAGCCACGCCATGAAGAAACTGGCCTGCCTGTTCGCGCTTTGCCTCGCTTTCGCCGCGAATGCCGACACGACGGTCGAATACAACGTTCTCTACGCTGGCAAGAAAGCAGGCGCGCAGACGACCGTGATCGCCGACGATGGACGCCTGCGGGTCAGCTATTCCTACCGCGACAACGGCCGCGGACCCGATATCGAGGAGGAAATCTCGCTCGCAGCGGACAGCACGTTCAGGAGCTATCGCCAGCGCGGCAAGACGACCTTCGGCGCCATGCTCGACGATCGCTTTTCGGCGTCGCGCGGTCGGGCCAGCTGGCGCACGCCCTCGGAGCAAGGCAAGCGCGAGCTTGATGAAGCCGCGATCTACCTGCCGACCTACGGCAGCCCCGAAGTCAGCGCGATCATCGTGCGCGCGACGCAGAAAGCCCCGGGCGGCCGCCTCGCCGCCCTGCCGGGCGGCGAACTCCGCAGCACGAAGCTCAAGGAAGCGCGCATCGGCCCGACCGGGCAGGAGCGCGCCGTCGCGCTGTATGCAATTTTCGGCACGGGCCTGCAACCGGATTTCATCTGGCTCGACGCCGGCATGCGCCTCTTCGCCAGCATCAATGTGGGCGGTAGCCAACTCGTCGTCGCCGGCTTCGAAAGCCAGGCACCCGAACTCGAGCGCCTGCAGAAGGAAGCGGAGTCCGCGTACCTGCGTGACATCGCGAAAAAGCAGGCACAGCCGTTCGCAAGCCCCCTCCTTATCCGCAACGTGCGCGTGTTCGACACGAAGACCACCGCTCTGGGTGAGCCTGCGGACGTGTACGTTCAGGACGGACGCATCGCCGCAATCTACCCGGCGAACTCGCAGGCAGCGGCGGCGGCAACGGTCATCGAGGGCGCAGGGCGAGCGCTGCTGCCGGGCCTGTTCGACATGCACGCGCACGAGGACGCGTGGAACGCCATGCTTCAAATCGCCGGCGGCGTCACGACGTCGCGCGACATGGGCGCGCTCGACAATGCGTACCTCGCAGGGCTCATTGCCGACATCGGGCGCGGCGACGCGGTCGGCCCGCACATCGAGCGGGCCGGCTTCATCGAGGGAGACAGCCCTTACTCGACCCGCAGCGACTTCGTCGTCAAGAGCGTTGAGGAGGCACAGGCCGCGGTCGACTGGTATGCGCAGCGCGGTTTCCGTCAGATCAAGCTCTACAACTCCATCAAGCCCGAATGGGCCGCTCCAATCGCGGCCTATGCCCATTCCCGCGGCCTGCGCGTGAGCGGCCACGTGCCGGCTTTCTCGCGCTCCGAGCGCGTGGTCCAGGACGGGTATGACGAATTGCAGCACATCAACCAGCTGATGCTGAATTTCGTCTCCAACCCGGACACCGACTCGCGCACGCTCGCGCGCTTCGTCCTGGTCGGCGAGAGGACCCGGGAACTGGACCTCGATTCCAGGCAAGTGCGCGATTTCATCGGACTCCTCGCGGAACGCGGCACGGTCATCGACGCGACCCTCGCGACGTTTGAGGCCATGTACACGCAGCAGCAAGGCGACATGGATCCGACATTTGCCATAGTCGCCGATCACATGCCGTTCGCGACCCAGCGCAGCTGGCGCAGAAATTCCATGGACGTGAGCGGCGGCCGGCTCGAGATCTACCGTTCGTCCTGGAAGCGCATGGTGGAATTTATCGGACGGCTCCACGCGGCCGGGGTGCCGCTCGTGGCCGGCACGGACAACATTGCGGGCTTCACGCTGCACCGCGAACTGGAGCTTTACGTCGAGGCGGGCATGGCGCCTGGCGAGGCGATCCGAATCGCGACGGAGAACGGCGCGCGCTACGCGGGAGTGCTCGGAGACCGCGGCACGATCGAGCGCGGCAAGCGCGCCGACCTGATCCTGGTCGACGGCGACCCGACGAAGGACATCTCCGATATCCGCCGCGTCAGCTACGTGCTGAAAGACGGCGTCGGCTATTCGCCCGCCGACCTCTACGGGACGATCGGGGTGCGGCGTTTCGCCGACCCGCCTGCGATCAGCCGCTGAAGGCCGTCATCATGCGGCCGGTGCCAGTGGGCGCGGCCGGCCGATGGCGTGGCCCTGCACGAAATCGATTCCCATCGCACGCGCGGCCTCGAGCGCCGCGACGTCTTCGATCTGCTCGGCCACCAGCCGGAAGTTCAGCGTGCGCGCCATGCCGACGACCGCGCTCACCATCGCCTGGTTGACCGTGTCGCGGCCGAGGTCGCGCATGAACGAGCCGTCGATCTTCAGATAGTCCATCGGCAACTGCTTCAGGTTGGCGAAGCCGCCAAGGTCGGTGCCGAAATCGTCGAGCGCGAACCGGCAGCCCATGCCGTGCAGCACATCGATGAAGCGCCGCGCCTGCTCGAGATTGCCGACCACGGAGGTTTCTGCAACTTCGAAGCAGATCTGCGCCGGCTGGACGCCGCTGCGGTCGAGTTCTTCCACCACGAATTCGAGGAACGTCGGATCGGCGAGCGTCTGGCCCGAGATATTGATCGAGAGACTCCGCCCCGGCGGCAACCGGATCGCGCCGGCCGAGAGCGCCGCGAGCGCCGACGAGAGGACCCAGCGGTCGATCATCGACATCAGCCGGTAGCGTTTCGCGGCCGGAAAGAATTCGGCGGGCGCGATGGCCTGGCCCTCGTCGTGCAGGCGCACGAAAACTTCCATCGCCGGGCCACCGGGCGCACCCGGGTGCGTCGGCTCGATCGGCTGGATGTAGAGCTCGAAGAAGCCGTCGCGGAGCGCCGCCTGCAGGCGATGCAGCCAGTCGATCTCGCCGCGGCTCCGCGCGACTGACTCGTCGTACGACGAATACACGTGCACGTGGCTGTCGCCCTGCTTCTTGGCCACGTAACAGGCCGAATCCGCGGCGCTCATGATTTCCTCGAGCGAATTGCTCTCCGCCGTCAGCTCCACCAGGCCGATGCTGACGCCGACGCTGAAAATACGGTCTTTCCAGACGAAGCGGTATTCACCGATCGCGCGCAAGACGTCGTCGGCGATTTGGCGCGCCTTGTCGAGCGGACAGCCGACCAGCAGCACGCCGAATTCGTCGCCGCCGAGGCGCGAAACCGTGTCGGAATCGCGCACGGCCTCGCGGATCAGCGCCGCGACTTCGCGCAGCATGTTGTCACCCGCGAGATGGCCGCTCGTGTCGTTGACGACCTTGAAGTGATCTAGGTCCAGATAGCACATCACGTGACTCTGCCGGCCGGCCCGCGAAATCTCGAGCGCTTCGCCGAGCCTGCGCTCGAATTCGCGGCGATTCACCAGCCCGGTCAGGGCGTCATGACTCGCCTGGTAGGACATCTGCTGCGTCAGCCCGCGCAGCTCGCTCACGTCGTGCAGCATCACGGCGGCCCCCGCGATCCCGCCGTCGGGTCCGCGGATCGGCGATGCCGTCGCCTCGACGCCGAGTTCATTGCCAGTCGCCCGCGCGATCAGGAGCGACCGCCGGCCGAGATTCACGCGGCTGCCCGAGCCGAGACATTGCTGCACGGGATCCGGCAGCGGGCGGCGGTCGTGTTCGTCGACGAAGCCGATCATCGCGCCGAAAGCCTGGCCGAGCGCGTCCTCGCGCCGCATCCCGGTCAGCGTTTCGGCTGACGGGTTCAGGTAGTCTATGAGGCCGTGCGCATCGGTTGTCAGCAGTCCTTCGCCGAGCGAATCAAGTGCAAGCTGCGATCGCGGCAGCGGCGCGCCGGCTGCGGCATCGACGCGGTGCGGCAGCATCTCCTCGGCGGTGAACAACACGATCTTCCGCCCTTCCGGCTCGAGCATCGAACCGGAGAGCTCAAGACGCGTGACCTGGCCGTGGGTGTCGGCAAGCTCCACTTCGGTGAGCGAGGGACCGCTACTACCCGCGAGTCCGCGTGCGACCGCAAGCATCGCGAGTTCGGTGTATTCGCCGGACACGAGGTCAGCCAGGCTCTTGCCGACGATCTGATCCGCCGGGATGCCGACTAATGACGCGAAGGCCTCATTCACGAATTCGATGCGTTCGCCGTGCAGCAGGGCCGGCTCGCGGATCGCCGCGAGCATCGCGCGCATGGCCTCGCCGCCGCGCCCCGCCGGGTTCGCGGTCTCGGATTCCGCCTTCAATCGCTGGAGTTTGCGCCACTGCAGCAGGGCAAGGATGCCGAGCACAGCGGCGAGCATCGCCAGCGCGACGGCAGCGATCATCGGGACCGTCATCAGGCCTGTCATCCCCTTCGTATCCGCGGCCCGCGGGACCGTCAATTTCGTTGGATTGCGCGGCCTTCGGCAGCATATCTCAGGCTTGTGCTGACGCCCGCCGCGATTCACCATAATGGTGATGAACCCGAAAACCGAAGCCGCCCGGCGGCAGATGATCGAACAGCAGGTCCGGACCTGGAACGTGCTCGATCCGCGCGTGCTCGAAACGCTTGCCGCCGTGCCGCGCGAGAATTTCGTGCCGGAAGCCTATCGCGCCGTCGCATTCGCCGACGCCGCAATACCGATCGGACACGGTCAATTCATGCTGAAACCGGCGCTCGAGGGCAGGATACTTCAGGCACTCGCGCCAGTTCGCGGTGAACGCGCGCTCGAAGTCGGCACCGGCAGCGGATACTTCGCCGCCTGCCTCGCCCAACTGTCAGGTGCCGTCGACAGCATCGAAATCCACGCGGATCTGGCTGCGGGCGCAGCACGCGCGATCGAAGAATCGGGTGTCTCCCGCGTTGTCGTCGAAACAGGCGACGCGTTCGCGCGCGACTACCAGGCAGGTTACGAGGTCATCGCGGTGACCGGCGCGCTGCCCGCGGAGGAGCGGCGGTTCGAGCGCGCACTCGCGGTCGGCGGACGGCTTTTCGTCGTCGTCGGCTCGGCACCGGTCATGGAGGCTCGCCTTGTGACGCGAACCGGCGAGGAAACCTGGTTGTCCGAGGTGCTGTTCGAGACCTGTATCGAGCCGCTGGTGCAGCCGGCACCGGTTTCCCGATTCAGATTCTAGTTTCGCAACAAAAGCCTCGGTTTGTCCCACTTTCCAATCGGCTTGGCGCTTTCTGAGTTGCCAGTTACCACAGGAAAGGCCTAACTGGAGCCACTTGTGACGGGTCAGTTGGTGATATACACTAGTAATACAGTAGTTGTCCTCTCGGCTTTCACCTGGTGAAGGAATTCTTGCGCATGAACACCCGATTCCTGGTCTACACGATTCTCGCAGTCGCGAGCCTTGCCAGCTTCAACGCAGCGGCTGCGGATCTGAAAGAGGTCTACGAGCGCGCGATCACGAGCGATCCCCTGATCCGCGAAGCAGATGCGAATCGCCTGGCGGCGCGCGAGTCGAAGCCGCAGGCAATCTCGGCGCTGCTGCCCCAGATCGAGGGCTCGGGCGAGTACTCCGACTTTGAGTCCGACGGCACCAGCGTCGACATCAATCCGCCGAACCCGCCCACGCCTTTCGACCGGCTGTCAAAGGGCAACAGCACCACCTGGGACCTCAGGTTGCGCCAGAACGTGTTCCGCTGGGAGAACTGGGCCGCGCTGCGGCGCGCGGATTCCGAGCGCGCGCAGGCGGAAGCCGACTATCTCGTGGCGCAGCAGGACCTGATCCTGCGCACGTCGGCAGCGTACTTCAATGTGCTCGCCGCGCAGGACACGCTCGAAGCCGCGCAGGCCGCGCACGACGCGATCGCACGCCAGCTGGAGCAGTCCGAAAAGCGCTTTGAAGTCGGGCTCATCGCGGTCACGGATGTCCAGGACGCGAAAGCCGCGTTCGATTCCGCGACGGCCGCGCTGATCCAGGCCAAGCGCAATCTCGCGACCTCCGGCGAGATCCTCCGCGAGCTGACCGGCGACGCCTACGACGAACTCAAGAAACCGGGCAACGACATGCCGCTGGCGGCACCGAACCCGGCGAGCGCAGACGACTGGGTCAAGCTCGCCATGGAGCAGAATGCGCGCCTGATCTCGAGCCGGCTGGCGGCCGACATCACGCGGCACAACATCAGCGCCGAGCGCGGCGGCCACTTCCCGAGCATCGATTTCCTGGCCTCGAAGTCCTGGTTCGAGTCGGAATCGAGTTTCACCGGCACGGTCACCGGCCAAGGCGACTCGGACTTTGAGGACACCGTCTATGGCGTCCAGCTGACGGTCCCGATTTTCTCGGGCGGCGCCACCTCCTCGCGCGTGCGCCAGGCGCAGTACCGCAACATCGCTGCCCGCGAGAGGCTTGAGCGGACCGCACGCGAAACCGAGCGACTGACGCGGGATTCGTACCTGGGTGTCAACTCCGAGGTCGCGCGTGTCCAGTCGCTGCGTCAGGCCGTGGAGTCGGCCCAGACGGCGCTGCAGGCGACTGAGGCAGGCTACGAAGTCGGCACTCGAACTTCGGTGGACGTGCTCGAGGCACGCCGGCGGCTCTTTGAAGCCCAAACGAACTACGCGCGCAGCCGCTACGACTATCTCCTGAACGTGCTGCGCCTTCAGTTCGCGGCCGGCACGCTCGATCAGACGGGTCTGAGCGACATCAACGCCCTGCTGACCGAGAACGTGCGGGTGCGCTGAGCTCGCGACGCACCCGAAAAGCTGCGATCGATTCAGGTCGCGTCGATGACGCCATCATCCGCGGCGGGCTCACCGCGTGCCGCCGCGCGCGAAAGCCGGTCGGCGACCGCCGCCCATGAATCTTCCGTCGGCACCGCTTCGACCAGGATCCGTCCAGCACCTTCGGCATCGAGTTCCCGAAGCGCGGCGTACAACGCGCGCGCGTAGGCCGCGGGCCCGGCCGGCATCCGACGCCAGACCAGCCGTTCCGATGCCATCGACGAGACGCTTCTTGCCAGCACGGCGACGCGCACTTCCGCGACGACCGCCTGCTGGACCTGCTGTTGCAGATTCACAGCATCGACGATCGAAAGCGGCGTGCCCGGGGCATAGTGCGAGCGCTGCCGGCCGGGCGCGCGTGGGGCGGTCTGGTCCGGATCGGAGACGATTCCAACTACGTCGGCGATCTGTGAGCGCGACACCGCGCCGGGACGCAGCTGCGTCACGCGGCCGTCGAGGCAGGCGACGATGGTCGACTCGATTCCCACGGCACAATCTCCACCGTCGAGCACCAGCGCGACCCGGTCGCCCAGTTCCTCGCGCACGTCGGCCGCGCGAGTCGGACTGATGCGGCCGTAGCGATTCGCGGAGGGTGCGGCGATGCCACGTCCGAACGCCGCAAGCAGCGCGCGTGCAACCGGATGGGCAGGCGCGCGGAGCGCCACGCTCGACTGACCGCCAGTGACCGTGTCGGACACCTGCCTCGATCGCGGCAGGACGATGGTCAGCGGTCCGGGCCAGAAGGCATCGGCGAGCCGCAGGGCCGCATCCGGCACGCTGCCCGCCCATTTGCGGGCCGCGTCGAAGTTGCTGACGTGCACGATCACGGGATGGCTGCGTGGACGGCCCTTGGCCGCGAAGATCCGCGCAACCGCCGCCGGGTTCGCGGCATCCGCGCCGAGGCCGTACACGGTCTCAGTCGGGAACGCGACCAGTTCACCTGCATTCAGCAGGCGGGCGGCTTCCTCGATTTGCGCGGGATCCGGCAGCATCTGAGGATGATAGCCCGCGTGGCGAGTCGCCCTTACTCCAGGGGCGTTCGCAACCAGCCCGTCTCGGTGCGGCGCAGCTCGTAGGCCGGCCAATAATGCTGGTCCAGTCTCACGGTGATGATATCGACCGAGTCGTTCCAGCTCACGGTCTTGAGCCTGACCGATGCGCCGTCGGGCCGGCCGGAGACCGCGCGGATGAAGGCGTCGAGATCGGGAACCGGAATTCCGTCGACCTCCGTGATGCTCCGGCCGGCCCAGAGCTTATAGCGCGAGGCCGGCGAGCCGTACATGAAGAACGCGATGAAGACGCCACCCGGCTCGATGCCGCGCTGCACGGCCATGGCTCGATGCGGCGCGTGGAGCGTCGCGCCCGCCCAGAGCAGCACGCGATCGACATCGCGGCCGGAAAGTACCACGGTCTTCAGCGGCACGGTCAGCTCGTTTCCGGCGCGCCACAACGTCAGGGTGACCTCGGGCGCGCGCACGACGGCGCTGATATCGCTGAAGCTGTTGACGACCTTGCCGTCGACCGCGAGCAGCAGGTCGCCGGGCGCGAGCAGCCCGGCGGCAGGCGTGCCGGCCACCAGCCGGTCGACCGTCAGCACCGTGCGCCGGAGCGAATTGTGCGCCGTCACGCGATCAATCCATTCCTCGGGCAGGCCAAGGCGTCTCGCCTCGGCGAGTGACAGGAGACCGAACTCCGCCTCCGCCGAGTAGAGCGTGCGGCCATCGCGCGCGTACTCCAGCATCTCCTGGACCAGCGAGGCCGGCACGCCCATGTTCTGCTGCACGAGCTCGCGTCCGTCCTCGTAGGCGAAGCTTGACCAGAGCGCGATGACGTCACCGCGCCGGTCGACGACCACGCCGTCGAAATCCTCCGGACCGTTGACGAGCCGCATGACCTCGAGATTCGCGTCGCGGAACTGCAGCGTCCGCGACAGCGGAAACGCGACTGGTCCGATCGAGGCAACCGTCGCCTGCTGCGAGACGACGCGGTTGTCCGCCTGCAATCCGACGACATGCACCTGCTCGCCGGTCGCGGGCATCTTCTCCGCAAATTTCACGGCTTTGACCGGCGTGTCACCGAGCTGTTTCGGGTCGTAACGCACGACCGCAAGGTTGTGCAGCGGATGCACGTACTCAACCGTTGCATCGACTTCGATCGTGCCGGCGAAGGTCAGGCGCACGTCGCCGAGCGAGACGGGCACCGTGTTGCGGTCGACGGCAACGAGACCGCGTACGGAATCGAGCAAGACGCCGGTGCCGTGGTAATTCCGCTCGGTCACGCCGGAGATCGAATATGGCATCGTGAAATCGACCAGCACCAGCGACGGCGCGTACTCGTCCACGAGCCGGTCGCCGGTCCGCGCGAAACGCGTCGTTCCTGGTTCGGGCGGCGGCGCGTCCGGACCCGCGGCGATCGCCTCGCAGGGCCACAGGCCTGCGCTGTCGTCGCGCACGCAGTGGCGTGCAGGGAACCAGGCGCGATCAATGCGCAGCGACGTGAATTGCAGAGTGCGCGTGTCCTCCATCGTGAAGTAGCGGAGCGTCGCGCGCTGCCCGTGTCCGAGCTTCGCGAATACGGCGAGCGCGTCATCGAGGTTCTTGAGCGGCCTGCCATCGAGCTCGGTCAGCACCGCGCCCCGCGGGATCCCCGCGGAACCAAACGTGTAGCCAGGATTCGCGACGTAGACGCCGGCGATCGGCACGTTCATGTGGCGCGCCATCTGCCAGGACAGTGTGTGCAGGACGCCGTCGCCGATCTCGAGGTATTCGTCAGGCGTGATGGCATGCAGGTCCTGCACCGGCAGCACAACCTTGCGCGTGCCGCCGCCGCGTACGACAGAAAGTTCGATCTGGCCGCCGATCCGGTCATCGAGCAGCGCATCGAGGACTTCGAAATCGGAGATCGGCCGGCCGTCGGCCGTGACCAGGACGTCGCCGACGGCGAGTTGCCCGTGAGCGTCCGCGCCGGGCTGCACTTCGGTGACGACGAGCATGCCGGTGCGGGCGGGCGCCGACTTGCGTGCCGCGGTCTCGACCGCGGGCGGCAGGCCGAGGCGCCGCAGCTCGTCGTACGGCGTGTAGCGGAAGATGGTCTGCAGGGTGCCGCGGCTCACCGGGCGCTTCGCCTGCAGGAGTTCGAGCGCGCGCACCACACGCGGCAGCGGCAGGTAGAAACTCGACGCGGCACCGGTCGAGCCGCCCGCATTGAGCGCGAGCACGCGGCCACGGATGTCGATGACCGGCGACCCCGACGAGCCGCCGGACGTCCCTGAAGCGGCCTGGTAGTAGAAGGTGTTGAAATCGTTGTACCGGCCGACGCCGTACTCGGGGGCCTGGCGGTCGAGCCGCGCGAGCGTCCCGGCGAGGATCGAGAGCTGCTCGCCCGCATCATTGCCGACGACGCGGATCTCGACGCCGATCTGGGCGCCTTCGGGAAACAGCGGCAACGCGGCGGGCTTGATGTACCGGAGCTTCGACGGGTCATAGCGATAGAAGCCAAAATCGTGCACCGGATCGCGATACACGGGTTCGAGTTCGACTTCCTCGCGGTTCAGGAAAGTTGCGAGCGCAGTGACCGGGCCCGGCGTGACGACGTGGCGATTCGTCAGGATGAGCCCGCGCTCGGCATCGACGACGAAGCCGGTCGCCTGCGCCGAGGTGTTCCACTCGGTGTCGAATGCGCGCGCGGCGTCGATCTGGATTGCGACGACACCCGTCGAGATCCGCTCGAGCGTTCGCGTCCAGCGCGAGGATTCCTCGAACTCGATCGGCTGCGGCAGCGGCAGGATCGGAAGTTGCGGTGGTTGCAGTGCCTGCGGCGGCGCGCCCGGCTCGGACGGAGTGATCGTTGCGGGCTGAGGCTGCGACAGCGGTTCGTTCTGAGCTTCGGCTACGGCGAGGGCGAGAAGCGCGACGATGGCCGCACCTGCCAGTCGTCCCGCGACGCGCTCAATCCAGCCGGTAGTCGAATGTTTCATGAAAACGCTCTCTGAATTCTTCCATCGTGAAGCGGTGATGCTGCGTACCGGCGGTTGCAATCTTGATCGCGCCCAGGAGCGATGCGATCCGGCCTGTCGTCTCCCAGTCGATGCCTCGCATCAGCCCGTACACGAGACCAGCGCGATAGGCGTCGCCGCAGCCGGTCGGATCGAGCACGGCTGCCGCACGCACCGCGGGAATTTCGACACGGCGGCCGCCCGTGTAGATAACCGAGCCCTGCGCGCCCTGCGTCACTACATAGGCCTCGACGCGGTCCGCAAGTTCCCCGGTCGACAGGCCCGTGCGTTCCTGGAGCAGCTGGGCTTCGTAGTCGTTGACCGTGACCCAGGTTGCCTGCTCGACGAATTTTCCGAGTTCGGCGCCGCCAAACAGCGTCATCGCCTGGCCAGGATCGAAGATGAAGGGAATCTTCGCACGCACAAACTGCTCCGCGTGAGCGATCATGCCGTCGCGGCCATCCGGCGCGAGTACGCCGAGCGTAATTTCGCCGACCGCCGGAACCTCGAGTCGAAACGACTGGTCCATCGCGCCCGGATGGAAGGCGGTGATCTGGTTGGCGTCGAGATCGGTCGTAATGTAGGCCTGCGCCGTATATTCGTCTTCAATCGCCCTGACGTATCGAAGCGACATGCCGTTCGCATTCATCCAGTCGCGGTAGGGGCCGAAGTCGTGCCCGACGGCGCCCATCGCGTGGCCGTCGCATTCGAGCAGGTGCAGGTTGTATGCGATGTTGCCGGCGCAGCCGCCGAAGTAACGCCGGAGCGTCGGCACGACGAAGGACACGTTGAGCAGGTGGATCTTGTCCGGCAGGATGTGATCGCGGAACCGGCCCGGATAGACCATCACCGTGTCATAGGCGAGAGAGCCGCAGATCAATGCCGCCATGCGAGCACCAGTACCCAGTTGAGTCCGAGCAGAAGGAACGCGACGAAGACCGCGGCTGAGCCGAGCTCCTTGGCGATCGCCGACAGCGGGTGACGCTCGACACCGATCCTGTCGACGGTCGCCTCCACCGCGCTGTTGATGAGTTCAACCGCAAGCACGAAGAATATCGGGCCGACCAGCAGCGCCCGCTCCACACCGTCGTGACCAAGCCAGAGACCGAGCGGAACGATCAGGACCGCGAGCAGGCATTCCTGCCGGAAGGCCTCTTCCTCGCGCCATGCGGCGCGAAATCCACGCCAGGTGCTGCCGAACGCGCGTGTGAGCCGGACCGGACCGGTCGTCCCCTTGTCAGGTCGCTGATTCACGCGACAGTCGGTTTCCAGGCAATATCGAGTTGGCGCGCGGCGCGCACATCGTCGAGGCGACGCACCGGCATCGTGTGCGGCGCGGACTTGACCCGGGCCGCGTCGCTCTCGGCCTCCTTCTTGATCGCCGCGAGCGCCTCGACGAAGCCATCGAGTTCCTCGCGCGTCTCGCTTTCGGTCGGCTCGATCAACAGGCACTCCGGAACCAGCAGCGGGAAATAGGTCGTCGGCGCATGATAGCCATGGTCGAGCAGGCGCTTCGCAAAATCCATCGCCGTGACTTCCCGTTCGCGCGCCTGCCGCTTGAGCGTGATGATGAACTCATGGCTGGCGCGGCGCCCGGGGTATGCGGCGTCGAAACCTGCCTCCGTCAGCCGGGCCAGCAGGTAATTCGCGTTCAGCGTCGAGAACTCCGCGACGCGGCGCATGCCCGCGGCGCCGAGTATCCGCATGTACACCCACGCGCGCAGCAGCACGCCGGTGTTGCCCATGAATCCGGACAGCCGGCCGATCGATTCCGGCAGGTCGCGCTCGTCCAGCCAACGGTAGCGATCGCCCTCCCGTCCGACGACGGGAACCGGCATGTACGGCAGCAGTCTTTTACTCACGCCGACGGCGCCTGAGCCGGGCCCGCCGCCGCCGTGCGGCGTCGAAAAGGTTTTGTGCAGATTCATGTGGATCACGTCGAAGCCCATGTCCCCCGGGCGGACCTTGCCGAGGATCGCGTTGAGATTGGCGCCGTCGTAATACAGAAGTCCACCCGCCTCGTGCACCCTGCGCGCGATCTCGACGATGCGCCGCTCGAACACGCCGAGCGTGCTCGGATTGGTCAACATGATGCCCGCGGTCGCGGGCGACAGCGCCGCTTCGAGCGCGGTCACGTCGACGTCGCCGTCCGGCAGCGAGGCGATCTCGCGCAGCTTCATGCCGCACATGGCCGCGGTTGCCGGATTGGTGCCATGCGCCGCGTCCGGCACGATGATCTCGTTCCGGGCCATGTCGCCGCGGGCGCGGTGATAGGCGCGGATCATCGCGACACCGGCGAATTCGCCCTGCGCGCCGGCCATCGGCGTCAGCGACACACCAGCCATCCCGGTCACCTGGCACAGCATTTCCTGAAGCTCGAACAGGCAGGCCATCACGCCCTGGCCGGTCGCCGTCGGCGCGAGCGGGTGCCGACCCAGGAATCCCGGCAGCATTGCCAGCGAATTACAGACCCGCGGGTTGTACTTCATCGTGCAGGAGCCGAGCGGATAGAAATGCGTGTCGATCCCGAAGTTGAGCTGCGACAGGCGCGTGTAATGGCGCACCGCCTGGAGTTCCGACACCTGTGGGAGCGGCGGCGGCTGCCGGCGGCGGTAGCTCGCGGGGATGTCAATCTCTTCAACAGCCGGATACTGCGCTGTCGCACCGCGGCCACTGCGCGAGAGTTCGAAGATCAGGGGTTCCGGCTTGCGCGTCATCATGCGGTCAAGCGGCCAAGTGCGCGCGCGTAGTCGTCGATATCCTTCTCCGTCCTGGTTTCGGTGGCGCACACGAGGAGCGCATGGCCGAGTTCCGGATAGTCGAGCGCGAGATCGAATCCGCCGACGATGCCTTCCGCCGCGAGTGACTCGAGTAGAGGTGCGACCGGACGGTCGAACTGCAATACCGCCTCGTGGAATCGCGGACCTGCAAAGACAGCGCGTATCCCGTCGATCCGGGACAACGCCGCGACCAGTTCCCGCGTGCGCGCGACGCAGGCCCTCGCCACGCGGTCGAGTCCGGCCGGTCCGAGCAGTGCGAGGTGAATGGTTGCAGCACTCATCAAGAGGCCCTGGTTGGTGCAGATGTTGGACGTTGCCTTACCGCGCCGGATGTGCTGCTCGCGTGCCTGCAGGGTCAGCGTGAAGCCCGGCTTGCCTTCGACGTCAACGGTGCGCCCGGCGATCCGGCCCGGCATCTGGCGCACGTGTCCCATGCGGCTCGCCATGAAACCGACGTAGGGGCCGCCCGAAGAAAGCGGCACGCCGAACGGCTGGGCGTCGCCGCAGGCGATGTCCGCGCCGCCGTCACCCCATTCGCCCGGCGGCGTGAGGAGCGCGAGCGAAACCGGATTGACGGCCGCGATCACGAGCACGCCGTTCGCGCGCGCCCAGCGCGTCAATGCGTCCACGTCCTCGAGCTGGCCGAAGAAATTCGGCTGCTGGATCACGAGGGCGGTGATGTCCTGTCCGGCAAAACGCGCGAGCGACCCGGGAATAGTCGTGCCCTGTTCCGTGCAATACGGCAATTCCTCGAGCATCAGGCCTTGGCCTTCGGTAATGGCGCGCGCGACACGGCGCCACGACGGATTGACCGTGGCCGGCATCAGGATGCGCGCCGATTTCGAGCGACGATGGGCGCGCACCGCCATCAGGCAGGCCTCAGCGAGCGCGGATGCGCCGTCGTAGAGCGAAGCGTTAGAAACGTCCATGGCCGTAAGGCCTGCGATCATCGACTGGTACTCGTACATGATCTGCAGCGTGCCCTGGCTCGCCTCCGCCTGGTAGGGCGTATAGGCGCTGTAGATCTCGCCGCGCGTCACCAGCGCCCAGACCGGCGCCGGAATGTGGTGTTCGTACGCGCCGGCGCCGATGAAATTGAGCACGCGGCCGTCGCTCGCGGCACGTTCCGCGGCAAGGCGTGACACCTCCATCTCCGACAGCGCCTCGGGCACGCCCGGCAGCGAATCGACCAGCAGTTCCGCCGGAATCTCGTCGAACAGATCGTCGATCGTGCGCGCGCCGATGCGGTCAAGCATCGTGCGGACGTCGTCGTTCGTATGCGGGATGTAGGGCATCAGGAACTTCAGCCGCCCGCCGCGACTTCGGCGTTGTAGCCGTCGGCGTCGAGGAGTGCCGCACCCGCGCCGGCTGCCGGTTTGATCCGCAGAATCCAGCCCTGGCCGAACGGATCGCGATTCACGAGCTCCGGCTGCGTCGCCAGCAATTCGTTGCCGGCCGTAACCTCGCCCGCAATCGGGCTGTAGACGTCCGACGCCGCCTTCACCGACTCGACCACGGCGCAGGCGTCGCCCGCGGCGAGCACGCGCCCCGCTTCGGGCACCTCGACGAATACGAGATCGCCGAGCGTCTGCTGCGCGTGATCGGTGATGCCGATCTCGATGCTGCCGTCCGGCAGCGTCCGCAGCCATTCGTGACTCTTCGTGTATCGCAGGTCGGCCGGGGTCATGCTCATGCAAATCTCCGTTTCAGAGTTCGATCAGGGCGCGCCCGTTCCGGACGAACGGCGGCTTGACGATACGCGCGGGCATCTGCTTGCCGCGGATGTCGACCTGCACCTCGCCCGCCGCGGCGGCCGGCAGGCGCGCGAGGCCGATCGAGCGTTCGAGTGTCGGCGAGAACGTCCCGCTCGTCACTTCCCCCTCCCCGGCCGGACCCGCGAACACTTTCTGGTGCGACCGCAGCACGCCACGGTCGAGCAGCAGGAGTCCGACCAGTTTTCGCGCGGGACCGGCGGCGCGCTGGCGCTCGAGCGCCTCCTTGCCGATGAAATCGCGGTTGCCCTCGAGCGCCACGGTCCAGCCGAGTCCGGATTCAAGCGGCGAGACAGTCTCGTCCATGTCGCTGCCGTAGAGATTCATGCCGGCTTCGAGACGGAGCGTATCGCGCGCGCCGAGGCCGCAGGGCACCACGCCCGCGCCCTGCAAGGCCTGCCAGAACGCCGGCGCGGATTCCGAGGGGAGCGCGATCTCGAAGCCGTCTTCGCCGGTGTAACCGGTGCGCGCGACGAACCACTCATCGCAGGAAGCACCGAAGAACGGTTCGAGCGCTGCCGCCGGCGCGCGCGAGGCCTCGGGCAGGACCGCCGACGCTTTCGCTCGTGCCTGCGGACCCTGGACCGCAATCATCGCGAGATCCCGCCGCGGCACGACCGCGACGCCGACTGGTTTCGCATGTTCCTTGATCCAGGCGAGGTCCCTGTCCGCGGTGCCCGCATTGACCACGAGCCGGAACCAGCGCTCTTCGAGGAAATACGCGATCAGGTCGTCGATCACGCCGCCGTCGGGACGCAGCATGCAACTGTAGAGCGCCTTGCCCGGCGCCTTGAGGCGGCCGATGTCGTTCGCGAGGAGACGGAGCAGCAAGGGCCGTACGCCCGCGCCGCGCAGGTCGACCGTGCACATGTGCGAGACATCGAACATGCCCGCGTCGCGCCGCACCGCATGATGCTCTTCGATCTGCGAGCCGTAGCCGACCGGCATGTCCCAGCCGCCGAAATCGACGATGCGCGCGCCGCCGGCGACGTGCAGGTCAAAGAGCGGTGTCCGTCGTCCCATCCGCGTTACCGCAGCCCGGCTGCGCCTCGTGGAAAAAATAAAGGCGGCGGGCCACCGGACCCGCCGCCCCTCTGTCCTGAAACCTGAGAGATTAAGTACCGGCGTTCCGCCGGTTCCGCTCCCCTTCGGTGGGCCCGCGAGGGCCGCTCTCCAGAGATCGCAAGTGCCTGCCGTTCGGGTGCCTGAGCGTTTCCGGGCGGGTTGCGCCTTCGGCGCCGCGCGTGCGCGGTCTCTCCGGCAGGGACTCTTCGCGACAGGCGGGATTCTAGCGGAAAGCGCCCGTGTGCACAGGGTATAGTCGCGCTCCAGTCAGTAGCCGGGTCGCGGAGCCCGCCCATGTCCCGATCGATCCTGCCGTCATTCATATTGCTCTGCACTGTAATGCTCGCGCCTGCTCCCTCCGTCGCGGCCGACGCAGCGGTGGACCTTCACGCCCTGTTCGACCGCGAATGGGAGCGCGACCTCAAGGATAATCCGCTGCTCGCGACCTATCGGGGCGACACGCGTTACGACGACCGCTGGCCGGACATTTCACCGGCCGCCCTGGATGCGCGCAATGCCGCCGATGCGAAGGTGCTCGTAACGCTCGACGGCATTCCGCGCGATCAATTGTCGCCCGCCGAGCAGCTGAATTACGACCTGTTCCGGTACGACTACGAAGACCGCAAGGCCGCAGCGGTCTTCCATCCCGAGTATTACGACATCCGCGCGCGCGACGGCCCGCAGTCGCTCAACGAAACCGCGGAAATGATGCCGTTCCAGACAGTCGCCAACTACGAGACCTGGCTCAGGCGCATGGCGACGATGCCCGCGTATCTCGACCAGTTCGCGGATCTCCTGCGCCGCGCCGCCCGGGAGAAATACACGCAGCCACGGGTCGTCATGGACCGCGTGCTGCCTCAGCTCGCGATGCAGACGCCCGACAAGCCGGAGGCCAGCCCGTTCTACGAGAAATTCCGGACTTTTCCGGACTCGATCCCGCCCCTGGAACGCGAACGCCTCTCGGCCGAAGCGCGGAAGGTCATCGCGGAATCCGTGATTCCGGCCTATCGCCGCTTCACGGCCGTGTTCCGCAATGAATACCTGCCGACCTGTCGCGAGACTGTCGGGATCTGGGACACGCCGGACGGCCGCGCCTACTACGCAAACCGCGCGCGCTATCACACCACGACTTCGTTGACGCCGGAGGAGATCCACAAGATCGGGCTCGCCGAAGTCGCGCGGAACCGCGCCGAGATGCAGAAGGTGATGGACGAGGTCGGCTTCAAGGGCACGCTCAACGAGTTCTTCGACCACCTGCGGACCGACCCGCAGTTCTATTACACGACCGGTGACGAGCTTTACCGCGCTTACGCCACCATCACGAAAGTGATCGACCCGGAGCTCCCGCGACTCTTCGGCAAGCTCTACCGCACGCCGTTCGGGCTGCGCCCGATTCCGGACACGAGCGCGCCGAACACGACGACCGCGTATTACCAGGGCCCGTCGATCGACGGCACGCGCCCCGGCTACTACTACGTGAATCTCTACAGGCCCGAGGTCCGGCCGAAATACGAAATGGAAGTGCTGACCGCGCACGAAGCTGCGCCGGGCCATCACCTCCAGATCGCGCTCGCACAGGAACAGACAGACCTGCCGAAGTTCCGGCGCTTCAGCGGATTTACGGCTTACATCGAGGGCTGGGCGCTCTATTCCGAGCGGCTTGGCTACGACCTCGGGCTCTACAAGGATCCGTATTCGCGCTTCGGCCAGCTGACCTACGACCAGTGGCGCGCCGTGCGCCTCGTCGTGGACACGGGCATGCACCAGATGGGCTGGACGCGCCAGCAGGCGATCGACTACTTCATGGCGAACGCGGCCAAGACCGAAACCGACGTCGTCAACGAGATCGACCGCTACATCGCCTGGCCCGGGCAGGCGCTCGCCTACAAGATCGGCCAGCTCAAGATTCTTGAACTGCGCGAACGCGCGCAGGGCGCGCTGGGCGAGCGTTTCGACATCCGGGCCTTCCACGATACGATCCTCGCGACCGGCGCGGTGCCGCTCGAGATTCTCGAGCGCACGGTCAACGACTGGATCGAAGCCCGGAAGCAACCGTGATCGACGCACGCCGCGCCTCGGTTGCGGTCCGCATCGGCGCCGTCACCGTCGGCGGCGGCGCACCGGTCGTCGTGCAGTCAATGACCAATACCGACACGGCGGACGTCGAGTCGACCGTGCGCCAGGTGCGGGAACTCGCCGACGCGGGTTCCGAGATCGTGCGCGTGACGGTCAATACCGACGAGGCGGCGGCGGCGGTTCCCTTGATCAAGCAGCGCCTGCTCGCGCAGGACTGCGACGTGCCGATCGTCGGCGACTTCCACTTCAACGGCCACAAGCTCCTCGCCGCGCACCCGGCCGCTGCCTCCGCGCTCGACAAGTACCGCATCAATCCCGGCAACGTCGGCCGCGGCAGCAAGCGCGACCCGCAGTTCGCCGCGATGATCGAGACCGCCTGCCGCCATCGCAAGCCGGTGCGCATCGGCGTCAACTGGGGCAGTCTCGACCAGGATCTGCTGACGCGGATGATGGACGAGAACTCGCGTCTGCCCGCGCCGCAGGACGCGCTCGACGTGCTGCGCGAAGCAACCGTCGTCTCGGCGCTTGCGAGCGCCGCGCGGGCCGAGGAGCTTGGCTTGCCGCATGACGCGATTGTCATCAGCAGCAAGGTGAGCGGCGTCCAGGACCTGATCGCGATCTACCGCGCGCTGGCCGCGCGCTGCGACTACCCGCTGCATCTCGGCCTGACCGAGGCCGGCATGGGTGCGAAAGGCATCGTCTCCTCGACCGCGGCGATCGCGGTCCTGCTGCAGGAGGGCATCGGTGACACGATCCGCGTGTCGCTCACGCCAGAACCGGGCGGAGATCGCCGCCAGGAGGTCCGCGTCGCCCAGGAGATCCTGCAGAGCCTGGGGCTTCGCGCCTTCGCGCCCCGTGTCGTCGCCTGCCCGGGTTGCGGACGCACGACCAGCAGTTATTTCCAGGTGCTCGCGCAACGCATCCAGGATCACGTGCGCGAGCGCATGCCAGCCTGGGGCCACGATTACGTCGGCGCCGAGAACATGACCGTCGCCGTCATGGGCTGCGTCGTCAACGGCCCGGGCGAGAGCAAGCATGCGAACATTGGCATCAGCCTGCCTGGCACCGGCGAGCGCCCGGTTGCGCCGGTCTACGAGGACGGCGAAAAAACCGTGACGCTCAAGGGCGAGCGCATCGCAGAGGAATTCCAGGAACTGGTCGAACGCTATGTCGCGCGCCGCTATGCGCGCCGGGAGGGCTGATGGAGACGCTCAAGGAACGACGGTGCGTGCCCTGCGAGGGCGGCGTGCGGCCGCACGACGCGAAGTCCGCGGCCCACATGATGAGCCTGCTGCAGGCCGACTGGAGACTGGCGGAAGACGGCAAGGCGATCCGCCGCGACCTGAAGTTTCCCGATTTCTGGCGCACGATGAGTTTCGTCAACGCGCTCGCGCACATCGCGAACATCGAGGACCACCACCCGGATCTCGAGGTCGGCTACAACTACTGCCGTATCCGCTACTCGACCCACGCGATCGGCGGCTTGTCCGACAACGATTTCATTTGTGCGGCTAAAGCAGATGCATTGGTTTCGTCAGGAGGGGACGTTCCCCTTTAGAGGGGATACGCCCTGCAGTGGAATTGATAGTTTCCTCTAAAGGGGAACGTCCCCTCTTGCGGAGGGCTTCCTCTAAAGGTGAACGTCCCCTTTGAAAAATAGACGTCCCCTTTTGCAGAGCCGCGGCATCGATGCCGCCCACCGCCGCGTGATCTTCGCCTCCTCGCTCGGCACCGTCTTCGAGTGGTACGACTTCTACCTGTACGGCACGCTCGCCGTGTTCTTCTCGACCCTCTTCTTCCCGCCGGGCAACGACACGGCTGCATTTCTCGCGAGCCTCGCGACCTTCGGTGCGGGATTCGCAGTGCGGCCGCTGGGGGCCCTGTTATTCGGCCGCATCGGCGACCTGATCGGCCGCAAGTACACTTTCCTGATCACGATCGTCATCATGGGTCTCGCGACGGCGCTGGTTGGCGTCCTGCCGACCTACGCCCAGATCGGCATCTGGGCGCCGGTCCTGCTGGTGAGCCTCCGGCTCGCCCAGGGCCTCGCGCTCGGCGGCGAATACGGTGGCGCCGCGACTTATGTCGCCGAGCATGCGCCGAAGGGTAAACGCGGCTACTACACGAGCTGGATCCAGACGACGGCGACGCTCGGATTCTTCCTGTCGCTCGCGGTGATCCTGACCTGCCGCCTCGGCTTCGGCGAAGAAGCGTTCAAGGACTGGGGCTGGCGCGTGCCGTTCCTGATCTCAGTCGCCTTGCTCGGCGTCTCGGTCTACATCCGGCTCAAGCTCCAGGAATCGCCGGTCTTCGTCGAAATGAAGTCGGAAGGCCGGCTGTCGCGCGCGCCGCTGACTGAAAGCTTCGCGCGCTGGGGGAATGCGCGGATCGTATTGCTCGCCCTTTTTGGTGCCACGGCGGGCCAGGGTGTGGTCTGGTACACGGGCCAGTTCTATGCGCTCTTCTTCCTCCAGAACACGCTCAAGCTGGACTTCCAGACCTCCTACCTGCTGATCGCCGCCGCGCTCGTGGTCGGAACTCCGTTTTTCGTGCTGTTCGGCCGCCTGTCGGACCGCATCGGCCGCAAGCGGATCATGGTGGCCGGCTGCCTGCTCGCCGCGCTCACCTTCATCCCGATCTTCAAGGGCCTGACGCTCTCGGTAAACCCGGCGCTCGCGGAGTTCGAATCCCGCGCGGCGGTGACGGTCGCGGGCCAGGACTGTCGCTTCCACATCTTCGCGAAGCCGGCGACCGCCTGCGACCAAGCGCGCGATTTCCTGATCAAGGCCGGGGTGAGCTATGAGCGCGCGGCGCCCGAAGCCGGTCACGACGTCGTGACGACGATCGCGGGTGTGCGCCTCGACGGATTCGACGAAGCCGCTTACCGCGAGGCGCTCGCCGCCGCAGGCCATCCGGACGCCGCGGATCCGGAACGCGTCAACCGGCCCGTGACCTTCCTGCTGCTGACGATCCTGATGATCTACGTGACGATGGTGTACGGGCCAATCGCCGCCTACCTCGTGGAACTGTTCCCAACCCGCATCCGCTACACGTCGATGAGCCTGCCGTACCACATCGGCAACGGCTGGTTCGGCGGCTTCCTGCCCTTCCTCGCGTCCGCGCTCGTCGTGCTGACGGGCAACATCTACTACGGCTTGTGGTATCCGATCGCGATCGCCGCGATGAGCGGAATCGTTGGCTTCATCGGACTCCGGGAAACCAAGGACGTCGACATCCGTTCATGAGGGCGGGCGGCGCACGGACGCAGGCACCTCGCCAGCGAGGCCGAGTGCACGCTGCATGAAGATCCGCTTCAGCGGACGCGACGCCTGGACGACGCCGAGCGCGCCCTGGCGAAGCCTCGACTGCAGGGGATTGTCGCCAAAGAAAATCCGCTTAATGCCGTCCAGGAGCGCGATCGCCGGCAGCGCCTCCGCCTTGCGCCAGCGTTCGTAGCGGCGCAGGACGCGCAATTCTCCGGGATCGTCGCCCGCTTCGACCGCGGCACCGAGCACGTCCACGAGCGCCGCGGCGTCGAGGAATGCGAGATTGATGCCCTGGCCCGCGAGCGGGTGCACGGTGTGCGCGGCGTCGCCGACCAGTGCGATCCGCTCCGCAGCATAGCGGCGGGCATGCAGGAGCCGGAGCGGAAACGAGGCGCGCGGACTCGTGGGCGACAGCCGCCCGAGTACGGCGGCCGAGGCATCCGTCACACGCGCCGCAAACTCCGCCTCGTCGCAGGCCGTGAGCTCCTCCGCCATCGCGGGCAGCGTCGACCAGACGAGCGACACGCGGCCATCCGCGAGCGGCAACAGTGCCAGCGGCCCGGTGTCGAGAAATCGCTGCCAGGCGGTTTCATGGTGCGGCCGTTCCGGCTGCAGATGCGCGACCACCGCACACTGGCCGTAGTCCCAGCCGCGCACGTCGATACCGGCCTGCCGGCGCACGGCCGACTCCGCGCCGTCCGCGCCAACGACCAGCGCGGCCCGGTATTCGCGGCCGTCGTCGAGGCCGACGCGGATCGCATCGCCCGCGGTTTCGAGCGTCGTGAATCCCGCGCGCAGCAACACGGCCCCAGCCTCCTGCGCACGCAAGATCAGCGCTGCTTGAACACTGCGATTCTCGGCGATGTGTCCGAGATCCGGCTCGCCGAGCTCGGCCGCATCGAAGACGAGCGCGCCCGATCCTGCCGGGTCCATGCGCTCTTCCCAGATCACCATGCGCTGATAGGTGGCGGCCCTCGCGGCCACGGCGGACCAGGCGCCGGTCTGTTCGAGCAGTTGCTGCGATGCCCGCGACAGGGCGGACACGCGCAGATCCAGCGGCGCATCGGCGGCCGGCAGCGTTGCCGGCTTTGGTTCGACCAGCGCGATCCGCAGCGACGCAGTTGCGGGCGTCGCAGCCAGCAGTGCGGCAGTGCCGGCCCCTGCCATCGCGCCGCCGACGATCACGACGTCGAAATCGCGCTTCAAGGCCCCCCGCTCCCGACGGCCGGCATCGCCCGCCCAAGCAGCGGCAGCCCCCGCACGAGACGCGGCTGCCGGCCCGCAAGTCCCATCGTGCGGCGTGCGAACTCGTGCTTGACGGGTCGCAGCAGATCGAAAAGCAGCAGCCCGCTGCCGCGAAGGCCCCGAAGCGGTGCGAACGGCAGGCCGAATCCGCGCACCAGCGAATCGGTGAAGCGGATGACGGCCTCGCGGTCGGGGGCGCGCCAGGCCGCATAGCGTTCGAGCAGCGCGGCAGCGCCCGGATCGCCGCCACCCGAGTCCGCCAGCAGTTCCGCAAGCATCGCAACATCGCGAAGCGCGAGATTGAATCCCTGTCCCGCGACGGGATGCAGCGTCTGCGCGGCGTTGCCGAGTATCACCGCCCGGGGCGCGGTCAGGCGCTCCGAGCGCGTAAGTGCGAGCGGATAGGACTGTCGGCGGCCAACGCGCGTGAATCGCCCGAGCCGCAGGCCAAACGCGGCTTGCAACTCCGACATGAAATCATCGTCAGGAAGCGCGAGCACGCGCCGCGCGGACTCCGGTGCGAGCGTCCAGACGACGGCGGAACGGCCTTCCGCGATCGGCAGCACGGCGATCGGCCCGGTCAGCGTAAATCGCTCGTACGCCGTATGGTCGTGAAAGCGCGCCGTGTCGACATGGGCGACGATCGCGTGCTGGTCATAGTCGGAGACGCTCGCCGGTATGCCAAGCGCCGTGCGCACCGCAGACTGCGCGCCGTCCGCCGCCACCACGAGCCGCGCCGCGAACGAATCGCCAGCATCGGTCCGCAGCAGAACGGCATCCGGGCCGGTCTCTACCTCGCGAACGCCCGCAGGGCAGAGGTGGAGCCGCGGAATCGCGGCCACCCGTTCGCGCAGCGCCCGGCCCAGCAGGCGGTTCTCGATCGTATAACCGAGCGCAGCGACGCCCTGCTCGGCCGCAGTCAAGCTCGCGGTTCCAAAAGCGCCCCGCTCGGAAACGTGAATGCGGCGTATCGGCGTCGCCTCGCCCGCGATGCCGCGCCAGACGCCGATGCCCTCGAGCACGCGCCGGCTACCGGATGAAAGCGCGGTCGCGCGCGAATCGAAGCTCGGTTGCAGTCCGGCGTCCGCTGCGACCGGTTCGATCACCGCAACGTCGAGCGGAAGCTCCGCGAGCGCCGCCGCAAGCGAGAGGCCGACCATGCCGCCGCCGGCGATCGCGACATCGCAGCGCCGAGTCTTCGAATCGTTCACGCCGCCGCCATCAGGCTCTCGATTTCGTCCGGATCCGTCGGCATGCCGGCCGTGAGGACCTCCGGCTTGCCGGCAGTCACGACGACATCGTCCTCGATGCGGATGCCAATGCCCCACCATTCGCGGCGCACGCCTTTCGTGCCGGGCGCAATGTAGATGCCGGGCTCGATGGTCGTGACCATGCCCGGCTCGAGCAGGCGCCATTGTTCACCGACCTTGTATTCACCGACGTCGTGCACGTCCATCCCGAGCCAATGTCCGACGCGATGCATGAAGAACTGCCGGTAGGCGCCATCCTTGATGAGCTTTGGAACCCGGCCTTTCAGCAGGCCGATGCGGACCAGTCCCTGCGTGATCGCACGCACCGCGGCTTCGTGCGGTTCGTTCCAGTGCGCGCCCGCGCGGACCTTCGCGATCGCCGCTTTCTGGGCGTCGAGCACGACCTCGTAGACCGCGCGCTGGCGCTTCCCGTAGCGCCCGCCGACCGGCAGCGTCCGGGTGACATCGGAGGCGTAATAGTCGAACTCGCAGCCGGCATCGATCAGCAGCAGTTCCCCGTCCTGCATCTGCCGGCGGTTGTCGCGGTAATGCAGCACGCAGGAATTCGGGCCGCTGCCGACGATCGGGTGATACGAGATGTCGGCGCGGCGGCGATGGAACTCGTGCAGGATCTCGGCCATGACTTCGTATTCCATGCGCCCCGGTGCAGTCGCCTTGAGCGCGCGCCGATGCGCGGCGCAGGCGATCCGGGCCGAGCGGCGCATCGTGACGATCTCCGAGCGGCTCTTGAACAGGCGCATCTCGTGCAGCGGATGATCGAGCGCGACGAATTCGTGCGGCGTGTGGCTGCCCTCTTTGGCCTGTGAACGCAGGCGATTGATCCAGCCGATCACGCGCTTGTCGAATTCCGGATGCGCGCCCACCGTGTAGAAGACGCGCGAGCAGCGTTCGAGCAGGCCCGGCAGGATCTCGTCGATGTCCCCGATCGGGAACGCATCGTCCGCGCCGTAGTCCTTGACTGCCCCGTCCGGGCCCGCGCGCGGCCCATCCCAGGCCTCGCGCGCCGGATCGCGGTCGCGCACGAACAACACGTACTCGCCCTGCGGGCGGCCCGGCAGCAGGACCGCGACGGCCTCGGGTTCCTCGAACGCGGTCAGGTAATAGAAATCGCTGTCCGGACGGTACTGGTACTCGACGTCGTTGTTGCGGGTCCGGACCGGTGCGGCGGGCAGGATCGCGATCGCGTCCCGGCCCATGAGCCGCATCAGCTGCCGCCGCCGGCGCGCGAATTCATCCCGCTGCATGCGTCCTCGACTCTGCGAGCTCGTCCCAGGTGAGCTGGGCCCCGGCCCGCACGAATTCGACCAGCTCGGTGTAGTCGCCCTCGCCTGCATCGAGGCTCCGCCCCGGTTCGAGTTCCGCGCGGGCGATATCCGTCAGATCGCGCAGGAACTCGCCGATGTCGCCCTCTTTCATGACATCGCCCCCCGAGGCGCCCGAGCCGATGCCGTACAGGAAGCCGTCGCACCAAGCGGCGAGCGCGGCGACACGGTCGGAAAGCAAGACCTCTTCATCCGGCAGGACCGGCGCAAACCCGAAGTCCGGCGAGCGCAACGCATCGAGGGTCTCCTCATGCGCCGCCAGCAGCGCTTCCGGCAGCGCATCATTGGGAGCGGGAGCACCCGCGTCTTCCGCCAGGTCGGCGACCCAGGCCCGCACGTCATAGACTTTGCGCACGCAGAGTGCTCCGCAAAGAATCCCATGGGCCTCGGCCGCATCGAAGGCGATATCGATCCCGTCGAGGGCGGACTGAATCTCGCGGTGCGTCATTCCCCAAACGGTAGCAGTAATTGGCGGGTCGTGGCAGCATAAGGGCGCCATGGAAGAGTCCAATAAACCCGGCCTCGAGCGCGAGTTCAAGCGGCTCGAACGGCGCCTCGACGAACTGGTCGGGGTGGTCGCTCAGCTGAAGGAAGAGAACCGCGCGCTACGCCAGCGCCAGGACACACTGTCCGCCGAGCGGGCGACGCTGATGCAGAAGAACGAACAGGTCCGGGCGCGTGTCGAAGCGATGATCGGCCGCCTGAAAGCGATGGAGAGCGGAGCATGAGCGCAGACCAGAGTCAGGTGAGCGTCCGGATCCTCGAGAAGGAATACCACGTCACCTGCCCGGCCGAGGAGCGCCCTGCGCTGCTCGATTCGGCCGAATACCTGAATCGCAAGATGCGCGAGATCCGCGAAAGCGGCAAGGTGGTCGGGCTCGACCGCATTGCGGTCATGGCGGCCCTCAACATCGTCAATGAGCTGCTGCAGTCGCGCGGCCACGACGAGGGGTTCGAGACCGGCCTGGCGGTACGCATCAAGGCCATGCGCGAGCGCGTCGAATCGGCGCTCACGCGGGGCCAGCAACTGGGGAACTGAATAGTGACGCCGCGCGCGGGATGCGCGGGCATCGACGGTTTGGCGCCGCCTGCAGTGTTCGATTTGGACCTGGGAACCTCTCGACCCTAATGTGAAAAACCCAGGAGCCTGGCTTAGCGGCAGTATTGTGCAAGTCCGCCTCGTAGCGGAAAGCCTTAAGTGCCACGGCCTGCTCCACTTGTTGCTCCGGATCGAGAGCAACGGTCTGGAACGGCACAGGCGGGTGGCGCCTCTCATTTTGTTTTCCGCCCATGGCTGACGGCGATCGCCCCGCCCTTCGCCGACGGCTGCGCGCCGCGCGGCGCGCCGTCGCGGCGGCCGAACGGCCGGGCGCCGCCGCCGCCGTCGACGCGGCACTGCGCGGCCTCGGACTGCCGCGACCCGGGACGCGCATTGCCGCCTATCACCCCATGGACGGCGAAATCGATCCATCGATCGTGGTCCGCCGCGCGAGCACGCTCGGTTGCGAGATTCACTACCCGGTCATCACCAGCCAGCGCAGCCGCCGCATGCGATTTGCGACCGAGGGCGACGCAAGCAATGGCGTGACGTCGGTTGTTCGCAGCGGCCATTGGCTCGACCTGGTCCTGGTGCCGCTGGTCGGCTTCGATGCCCGCGGCAACCGGCTCGGCATGGGCGGCGGCTTCTATGACCGCCACTTCGCCTTCCTCAGAAACCGGCGCGCATTGCGGAGGCCGCTCCTGATCGGCCTCGCATTCGAGCTGCAACGCATCCCGCAACTGCACGACGCCGCGCATGACGTCCCGCTCTGGGGCATCGTCACCGAGCTCGGAATTTACGGACGCGCGGTCGCGCATGCGCGGGGTCCGACCCGGGGTCCCGGCCGGTGAAATACTGGCTGATGAAGTCGGAGCCGGACACGTTCGGAATCGACAATTTGGCCCGTTTACCGGGACAAACCGCTGGTTGGGACGGCGTTCGCAATTACCAGGCGCGCAACATGCTGCGCGACGATTTTGCCGTCGGAGACCGCGCGCTTTTCCATCATTCGAGCTGCGACGTACCCGGCATCTACGGGACGATGGAGGTCGTGCGCGCGGGACATCCCGATCCGACGGCGTTCGATCGCGCGCACCCGCACTTCGATGCGGGCAGCGACAAGTCGAGCCCGCGCTGGTATCAGGTTGAGGTGCGCCTGCTTCGCAAGTTCGCGCGACCGGTCACGCTGGAAGCACTGCGCAAGCACGCGACGGGTGCCTTGAAGAATCTGATCGTGTTGCGTCGTGGCAATCGCCTGTCGGTCATGCCCGTCACCACCAACGAATGGAAATTCATTCATCAACTCGCGCACGAAAATGTTCCCGATCAGTGATCGTGAGCATTCGCGAGCAGTGAAGATGCGCGCAAAGTCGCTACCCCTTGCTTGCAATCCTGTCAACCATGTATATACTCCGACCTCGGATTAACCTGACTTATGGAGATCCAACATGGCGACCAAGAAGAAGGCAAAGAAAAAGGCTGCGAAGAAGAAGTAAGCGCTTTGCCTGATGGATCGGTGGTTGGCTGATCGAGAGACGACCAACCGCCGGTTCACCAAGAGACGAGACTGTGCCCGCGTAAGCGGGCACAGTTTTTTGTGGAGCCCGACTATGGACGCCGACTCGAAGAAGAAAGCTGCAGCAGTGGCCGCGCTCGAGTACGTCGAGGACGGCATGACCGTCGGCGTCGGCACCGGATCCACGGTCAATCATTTCATTGCAGCACTCAAGGACCGGCGCAACCGCATCGCCGGAGCCGTCTCCTCATCGGAAGCCAGTTCGCGGCTGCTGAAAGAGGCCGGAATCGAGGTGCTTTCGCTCAATGACACCGGCGACCTGTCGCTCTATGTCGACGGGGCGGACGAGGCCACCCGGCATCTCGCCCTGATCAAGGGCGGCGGCGGCGCGCTGACCCGCGAAAAGATCGTCGCCGCGGCCAGTCGCCGTTTCGTCTGCATCGTCGACGACACCAAGCTCGTGGACCTGCTCGGGCGCTTTCCGCTGCCGGTTGAAGTCATCCCGATGGCCCGCTCGCTGGTCGCGCGCAAGCTCGCAGGCCTCGGCGGCCAGCCGGTACTGCGCCAGGGATTCAAGACCGACAATGGCAACGAAATCCTCGACGTGCACAACCTGAAGATCAGCGACCCGGCGGCGCTCGAGGCGCAGATCGGGCTGCTGGTCGGGGTCGTCGAAGTCGGGTTGTTCGCCCGTCGCGGTGCGGACGTGTTGCTGGTCGCGGGCGACGGCGGGGTACAGACGCTCAAGCGTTAGGCGGTGCCAACATCTGAAGGGGACGTTCACCTTCAGCGACTGAAGGTGAACGTCCCCTTCAGGGGGCATGTTGGCTGGGGGACTAGGATTCGAACCTAGGTTGGCGGAGTCAGAGTCCGCAGTCCTACCGCTAGACGATCCCCCAAATTCGGTTCGTCCGCAGGAGAAAGATCAGCGCTTGCTGAACTGCGGCCCGCGGCGCGCCTTGCGCCGGCCGACCTTCTTGCGCTCGACTTCACGCGCATCGCGCGTCACGAAGCCGGCGGCACGCAGGGGCTTGCGCAGCTCCTCGTCGTACTGGATCAGCGCGCGCGTGATGCCGTGGCGAATCGCGCCGGCCTGGCCGGTGATGCCGCCACCCTCGACCAGGACGTTGATGTCGAAACGCTCGGTCATCTGCACCAGTTCGAGTGGCTGGCGGACGATCATCACGCCTGTCTTGCGACCAAAGAATTCGTCGAGCGGCCGGCCATTGACCGTGATCGCGCCCTTGCCGGGCTTCATGAACACGCGGGCCGAGGACGACTTGCGGCGGCCGGTGGCGAGGTTTGCGCTGGATGCCATGATTCGGGTCCTTAGAGCTCGAGCTGCTTTGGCTGCTGTGCGGCGTGCGGATGTGCGGTGCCTGCGAACACATGCAGCTTGCGGTACATCTGGCGGCCGAGAATCGTCTTCGGCAGCATGCCCTTGACCGCGTATTCGATCGCCCGCTCCGGGTGTTCGGCCAGGAGCTTTCCGAGCGCAATCGTCTTCAGGTTGCCGAGCTGGCCGGGATGCTGCTGATACACCTTGTCGCGCTTCTTGTTGCCGGTCACCGCCACTTTCTCGGCATTGATGACGATGATGTAATCGCCACAATCGACGTGGGGCGTGAACTCCGGCTTGTGCTTGCCGCGCAGCCGCATGGCAATCTGCGAGGCGAGCCTGCCGAGCGTCTTGCCGGACGCATCCACCAGGTACCAGTCGCGTTGGACGCGCTCTGGCTTCGCGAAAACCGTCTTCATCTTGGGCCCCTGAATAGGGTCAGGTTCGAGAAAGGCGGGCAAGTTTACACAGATGGCGGAGCCTTGCAAAGCCGCGCCGCGCCGCTCGCAAGTCATTGTCACGACTGGGGAAGCCGCGGGGGTATCGCTATATAATATGCGTCGCATGGAGCCGCGCCACCTTTCCCCCCTCGATCGCCTGCTGGAACTGGCCGATGCGGGCCTCCGCGGCAGCTTCGCGCGGCCCGCAAGTGCCCGCCCGACGCCCGGAAAACCGGCGCCAGCCCCTGCCGAATCCGGCCGCCGCCGGCATATCGCCGGGCTGATGCGCGTCAATCACGCGGGAGAAATCGCGGCTCAGGGTCTTTATCGCGGCCAGGCGCTGACGGCCCGGTCAGCCGCGACGCGGGAGACGCTGCAGCGCGCCGTGGATGAGGAAGGCGATCACCTGGCCTGGTGCCGGGACCGTCTGGACGAACTGGGTTCGCGCCCTTCCTTGCTGAATCCGCTCTGGTTCGCGGGTTCAGTCGCGATGGGTGCAATCGCAGGCCTCTTTGGCGATCGCGCGAGTCTCGGATTCATGGCCGAGACGGAAAAGCAGGTCGAGGGACATCTCGAGGACCATCTCGCACGGTTGCCGGCGAACGATTCGCGCAGCCGCGCGATCCTCGAGCAAATGCAGGCCGACGAGGTCGGGCATGGGCGCGCGGCGATCGCGGCGGGCGGCGAACCCTTGCCCGAACCGGTTCCTCGACTCATGCGTCTCGCCGCCCGGTTCATGACCGGCACGGCCTACTGGATCTGACCGATGTCCGTATATGTCTTGCGGTGCGCGCGGGGCTGTAATACAACGATGGGCGGGACTGCCACGGCCGCCGAATCGCGCGGCGACCGACCCAGGGGAGCACAATGGAAGAACCCGTAAAGCAACTGACCGATATCCCGGCGATCAATCGCTTCCTCAGCTATTGCCGCGTGCGCACGGTGCCGTCGAAGACCGCACTGATCCACGCTGGCGACCTGCCGGATGTCCTCTACTACATCATCCGCGGCTCGGTCGAAGTCATGATCGAGGACGAGGAAGGCAATGAGATGGTCCTTGCCTACCTGAACAAGGGCCAGTTCTTCGGCGAGATGGGCCTCTTCTCGGACAGCCAGCAGCGCAGCGCCTGGGTGCGCACGCGCACGCAGTGCGAACTCGCCGAGATGACCTATCCGCGGTTCCGCCAGGTTGCGTCGGAAAGCCCGGGCCTCGTGTTCGAACTGGCGACCCAGCTCGCGACCCGGCTCGACCGCACCAATCGCAAGCTCGGCGACCTCGCCTTTGTCGACGTCACCGGCCGCATCGCCCATGCGATCATGGATCTTTGCCTCGAACCCGATGCAATGACGCATCCGCAGGGCATGCAGATCAAGGTCAGCCGTCAGGAGCTCTCGCGCCTGGTCGGCTGCTCGCGCGAGATGGCAGGCCGCGTGCTGAAGGTGCTCGAGGAACAGGGACTTCTGACGGCGCGCGGCAAGACGATCGTCGTGTTCGGCGCGCGTCCCAAGGTCAAGGCCCGCACGGCTCCCGAGTTCGCGAAGGCCGCCGTCTCCGCGGCGAAATAAAAGGGAATTAAAGGGGACGTTCCCCTTTAACGGAAGCGACAGGACGATGATCGCGCCGTAAGCTGTTAAAGGGGAACGTCCCCTTTAATTCCCTTTTATTTCATCGCTTCGCGCAGGCCGCGGATGGCCGCCGCGTAATCCTTCGCTCCGAAAATCGCGCTGCCTGCGACGAATGTATCCGCGCCGCTTCGGGCGATTGCGCCGATGTTGTCCTGCTTCACCCCGCCGTCGATCTCGAGCCGGACCTCGCGTCCGCTCGCATCGATGCGCCGCCGGGCCTCGGCGAGCTTGCCGAGCACCGGCTCAATGAAATTCTGACCCGCGAAGCCAGGATTGACCGACATCAGGAGCACGAGGTCGATCGATCCGAGCGTGTGATCGAGCCAGGACAGCGGCGTCGCCGGGTTCAGCACGATGCCGGGCTTGCAGCCGGAGTCGCGGATCAGCTGGATCGTGCGGTCCACGTGCCGGCTCGCCTCCGGGTGAAAACTGATCCAGGTCGCGCCCGCCTCCGCAAACTCAGGCACCAGCCGGTCCACGGGGTCCACCATCAGGTGGACGTCGATCGGCGCCTTGACGCCATGCTTGCGGAGCGCCTTGCAGACCAGCGGCCCGATCGTGAGGTTCGGGACGTAATGGTTGTACATCACGTCAAAGTGGATCCAGTCGGCGCCGGCCGCGAGCACGCCATCCACCTCGGCGCCGAGCTTCGCGAAATCCGCGGACAGGATCGAAGGCGCAATGACGGCTTTCAGCATCCGCGTACTCTAGCGCATGCCGCGCGATTCGCGGACGCGCTCCCAGGCGGCCTGGATCGCCTGGGTCTTCTGCTTCGCCACTTCGAGCATGGATTCGGGCAGGCCGCGGGCCACCAGCTTGTCCGGGTGATTCTCGCTCATCAGCTTGCGGTAGGCGCGCTTGACCTCGGCATTGGTCGCGGTCTTCGGCACGCCGAGGATCTCGTACGCGTCCGCGAGCGCATCCGCGCCGCCCGCCGATGCGCCTGGCCGGCCGCCGCCGGCGGGTCCATAACCGCCGGCGCCGGCATAAGCCTGCAGGCGGAGCAGCGTTTCGAGGTGTGCAAACTCGAGCCCGCTGATGCCGAGCCTCGCTGCGACCTGGGCAAGCGTCGAACGGGTGATTCCCGAGAGGCCGTCGCCCAGGAGTGCCGCGCGCATCTGGATCTCGAGGAACATGCGCAACACTTCCTCACGGCCGCGGCAGACGCCTGCGAGCTCTCCGAGCGTCGCTTCCAGGTCGAAGTCGGGTGCTTTGCCCTCGGTGTAGAACTGCATCGCCGCGCGGGTGTCCGCATCGGCCAGGTTGAACTGCCGGAAGATCCGCCGCGCCGCCGCAATGTCCTGTTCCGAGACGCGGCCGTCGGCCTTCGCCACATGGCCCATGACGCTGAAGGCCGCGCGGAAGAACGTTGCGCGCACGGTGGCGGGATCGGCGCGCGGCGCGCCGGCGCCACGTGCGACGTACTGGTCATAGAAATGGCCGAGGATCAAACCGAGCAGTACGCCCGTCGGCCGGCGTGTCAGTATGAATCCAAGGACTGCGCCGATCAGCTTGCCGGTCCAGTTCATCAGTCTTTCCATTACCATCGACACTCGTCATGTTAGCAAGAGCCCCTTGCATGAGCTCAGCCGCGCTGTTCGAGTCGAATCTCCGTTCCCTCCCGCTGCTCCACCGCGGCAAGGTGCGGGACAATTACGCGATCGGCGACGACCGCCTGCTGATCGTCGCGAGCGACCGGCTGTCCGCCTTCGACGTCGTGCTGCCCGATCCGATTCCCGGCAAGGGCCGCGTGCTCACCTCGATCTCGAATTTCTGGTTCGAGCGAACGCGGCACATCGTCGCGAACCACCTCACCGGCGAGCCCCCATCGCGCTACGTCCGCGATCCGGCAGAGTGCGCGCCGCTCGAAGGACGCTCGGTCGTCGTGCGACGGCTCACGCCACTGCCGGTTGAAGCAGTCGTGCGCGGTTACCTGATCGGCTCGGGATGGAAGGATTACCGGCAGAGCGGACAGATCTGCGGCATCGCGCTGCCGCCGGGACTCGCGCTCGCCGCACGCCTGCCGCAGCCGATCTTCACGCCGGCGACCAAGGCAGCGGCGGGACAGCACGATGAGAACGTTTCCTTCGAACAGGTCGAAGCGGTCATCGGAGCCTCCACGGCAGCACGCGTGCGCCAACTCGCCCTCGCCCTCTACGCGCACGCCTCCGAACACGCCCGCAGCCGCGGCATCCTCATCGCCGACACGAAGTTCGAATTCGGGCTCGACCGCCGGGGCGAGGTTGTGCTTATGGACGAGGCGCTGACGCCGGACTCGTCGCGCTTGTGGCCGGCGGACGGCTGGCGCGAAGGCATCAATCCACCGTCCTTCGACAAGCAGTACGTGCGCGATTACCTCGAGACTCTCGACTGGGACAAGCGTGCTCCGGGGCCCCGGCTTCCGCCGGAGGTCATCGCGGGCACGGTCGCGAAATACCTCGAAGCCGAGCGCCGATTACTCTGAAGGGGGGCTGAAAGCTGAAGGGGACGTTCACCTTTGACTGAGGGAGCAACTGCTTCAAAGGTGAACGTCCCCTTCAGCTCCCTTCAGCCCCGCTCGGCCCAGCGCCGGATGTGCGCGTGGATCTCCGCGAGTCCGTCGGTCAGCGCAGCGGGTCCCGGCTGCAGGATGATTGCGGACTTGATCTCGTGGAGCTCACCGTTGCGGACCGCCGGAACCGCGTCCCAGCCGGGCCGCGCCGCCACGTGTTCCGGCCGGAATTTCTTGCCGCACCAGGAACCGAAGATGATGTCGGGCGCGCGGCGCACGACTTCCATCGGATCCGCGATGATGCGGTCCCGGCCGAGCGGCTTCGCCGCGAGCTCCGCAAAGCAATTGTCGCCGCCCGCGATACCGATCAGTTCGCCCACCCAGCGGATCGCCGCGATCTGCGGCTCGTCCCACTCCTCGAAATAGACGCGCGGACGGCACGACAGGTGCGCGGCGGCCGCGCGGATTTCCTCCACGCCCGCGGCGAGCCGGTCGGCGAGCGCCGAGGCCTTTGCCTCGCAACCGATCATTCCGCCGAGCATCCGGATCATGCGCAGGATTTCCGGGACACTGCGATGATTGAAGAGGTGCACTTCGATGCCGGCCCGCGCGAGTTCCGCCGCGATGTCGGCCTGTAGGTCCGAAAAACCGAGGACGAGGTCCGGCTGGAGAGCGCGGATCCGGTCGATCTTTGCACTCGTGAACGCTGAAACCCGCGGCTTCTCGCGCCGCGCCCGCGGCGGGCGCACGGTGAAACCTGAGATTCCGACGATTCGCCAGTCCTCATCCAGCAGATAGAGCGTTTCGGTCGTCTCCTCGGTCAGGCAGACGATGCGCTCGGGAAATTCGCCGGGCATCGATGCACTGTATCAGGGGCGGAATTGCGGGCCCATCAGCCCTGTGCCACGCTCGCGCCGTGACTCCGTATGCCGACCTGCGCCGGCGTGTCGAGCGAATGCTCTTCGAGCGGCACGACCTTCCGGTCAAGCCGGCGAACTGGCTTCTCGATCTGCTGCGTTATCCCTTCGCGCTGATCCGCGACCTGGTGACCGGGGAGCTGAACCTGCGGGCGATGGGGCTCGTCTACACGACGCTCCTGTCGCTCGTGCCGCTCGTGGCCTTCGCGTTCGCGGTGCTGAAAGGCCTCGGCGTGCATCGCGACCTCGAACCCTTGATCTACGAATTCCTGCGGCCGATCGGCGAGCGCGCCGGCGAGCTGACCACGCAGATGATGACCTTCGTGGAGAACGTGCGCGGCGACGTGCTGGGCTCGGTCGGCCTCGCCGTCCTGCTCTACACCGTCGTATCCACGATCCAGAAGCTCGAAGGCGCCTTCAACTTTGCCTGGCATGTCGAACGCCCGCGCTCGCTCATGCGCCGCATCAGCGAATACCTGAGCCTCATGGTCATCGGCCCGGTGTTCCTGGTCGTCGTCTTCAGCCTGTTCGGCGCGGTCACGAACCACTCGGCCATGGTTTGGCTCACGAAGCACGAGCCATTTGGTGCGATCGTCCGCGGCCTCGGCATCCTCGGGCCCTACTTCTTCGTCACCGGCGTATTCACCTTCCTGTATGCCTTCGTCCCGAACACGCGCGTCCGCTTCCGGGCGGCGCTTGTCGGGGGCGTCACTGCGGGCGCCCTGTGGGCGGCCAGCGGGGCGGTGTTCACGAAGATCGTCTCCGCCTCGACGCAGATGGTCGCGATCTATGCCGGCTTCGCGATCTTCCTGGCGGCGCTGATTTGGATCTACGTGAGCTGGCTCATCCTGCTGATCGGCGCGCAGCTCTCGTTCTATGTGCAAAACCCGCGCTACCTGCGCGTCGGGCAGGCGCCGGTTCGCCTGACGTGCGCGCTCCGCGAACGCCTCGCGTTCACCGTGATGCTCCTCATCGCGCGGAAATTCGTGGCCGGCGAACCGCCCTGGCAGCAGCGCCTGCTGGCGGAGGACCTCGAAATCCCGGGTTCGGCGCTCGCGAGCGTCGTCGGCTCGCTCGAGCGGGCGGGACTCCTGACGTTGACCGAGGACGAGGAACTCATCCCGGCTCGCGATATCGAGGGCATCGCACTGCATGACATCCTGGCCGCGGTCCGCGACGAACGACAGTACGAAAACTGGCTGCTGTGGCGGGCGCGCACCGAGCCCGTCGCCGATGCGGTCGCGAATACCGTCGAGTCGGCGGTGCGCGAGCGGATCGATGGGATGACGCTGCGGGAACTCGCGGCCCAGAAATAATCTAAAGGGGGCAGGAATCTAAAGGGGACGTTCACCTTTACTGAAGGGAAACCTCTTGGGCCCCACCACAGTAAAGGTGAACGTCCCCTTCAGAGTCCCGTCCCCTTTAGATTCCTAGTCGCCGGCAATCATCATCTCGTCGATCAGGAGCGAACCGCAGTGGATCGCGCCGCGGCGGTCCACATCGTCCCCCTGGGCGACGATGCCGCGGAACATCTCGCGCAGATTCCCCGCCACCGTGATCTCATGGACCGGCCGCGTGATTTCGCCGTTCTCAACCCAGAATCCCGATGCGCCCCGCGAGTAGTCGCCCGTTACCGGGTTGACACCCTGCCCCATCATCTCGGTCACGAGCAGGCCGGTGCCGAGCTTCCGAAGCAGCGATTTCGGATCGAGCATTTGCCCCTGAATGACGAGGTTGTGCACGCCGCCGGCATTGCCCGTTGTCACGAGGCCGAGCTTGCGCGCGGAATACGAGTCGAGCAGGTAGCCGCCCAGCACGCCGTTGACGACGAGTTCCCGCTCGCGGGTCGCGACCCCTTCGCCGTCGAATGGCGCGGAACCGAGCGCGCCCTTGAGGTGCGGTCGCTCGATCAGCGAGATCGCCTCCGGAAAGACCTGTTGGCCGACGGCGTCCAGCAGGAAACTGCTTCGGCGGTACTGCGCGGCGCCACCAATCGCACCGACGAAATGTCCGATCAGGCCGCGAGCGAGTTCCGGTGCAAATAGCACCGGAGCCTTGCGCGTCGACAGCTTGTCAGCGCCAAGCCGCCGCACCGTCTTTTCGGCCGCCTTGCGCCCGACTTCCTCGACGTCCTCAAGCCCGCGCCAGTCACGCGCCGCCGTGTACCAGTAGTCGCGCTGCATCGCGCCTTCGTGCTGCCCGAGCACCACGCAGCTGACGCTGTGCGAGGTCGAGGGATAGCCGCCGACGAAGCCGTGGCTGTTGCCGAATACCCGCAGCTTTCGGTTCGTCGCGACCGAGGCGCCTTCGGAATTGTCGATGCGCTTGTCGTACGCAAGGCTCGCCGCCTCGCAGCGCTTTGCAAGCTCGATCGCCTCCGCAGCCTCGAGTTCCCAGGGATGGCTGAGATCGAGGTCGGGGAGTTCGCTTGCCATCAAGCTGGCATCGGGCAGGCCCGAGTAGGCGTCGTCGGCCGTGAAACTCGCGATCGAAAGCGCCTTCGCGATGGTCTCCTCCACCGCGGCCGGCGACAGGTTTGCGGTGCTCGCGGAGCCTTTGCGCTGGCCCGCATACACCGTTACGCCGAGGCTGCGGTCGCGCTGGTATTCGAGCGTCTCGACTTCGCCGAGACGCACCGTCACCGAGAGCCCGGTTGATACGCCGACACCGGCTTCGGCCGCGGTCGCCCCGCCCGCGCGGGCGAGCGCGAGCGCCCGTTCGACAACCCGTTCGAGCGCGGCCTGGTCCGGATGCGTGGATTCCGCCATGGAACCGCGGATTGTACCGGCAGTCCCGCGGTCGGCAATGGCGCGCGTGCTAGCATCACTTGATGCGCCGCCGTGAGCTGCCCGGCGGAGTCCCGCCGCCAACCAAGGGCGAATTGAAACGCCAGGCCATGGCCGTCCAGGACCTGGCCGACCGGCTGATCGCAGCTCCCGAAACCCTCATTGCGGACCTGAACCTGCCGGACAAGCTCGCGGATTCGATCGCGCTCGCGCGGCGTATTACGAGCCGGGCCGCGCTGCTGCGCCAGCGGCAGTTCGTCGGCAAGCTGATGCGCGGCATCGATTGCGAACCCATCCGCGTTGCTCTCGAATCGGAAGCCCAGAGTGCGCGGACCGATGCAGCACGCTTCCGGCGCGCGGAGCGTTGGCGCGACCGGCTGGTTGCCGACGGCGGTGCCGCGATCGAAGAATTCGCAATTGAGTTTCCAGCAACGGTGCGTGCCGAGCTTTCCCGCCTTGTCGCCGCGGCGAAGGCCGAGCGCGCAGCCGGAAAGCCGGCCGGCGCCGGCCGCAAGTTGTTCCGCTTCGTGCAGGAGAGCCTGAAAATATAGAAAACCAGGGACGCCCCCCATTTTCCACAAGGAGCGAAGGAAAATGGGAGCAGTCCCTGTTTTTCAGTACTTATCGGGCGCTCCCTGTCCCCCGTCGAGCTGCTCAATCGTCTGGATCGATGCCAGACGGGTCTTCTCGAGGCGCGCGGCCGCCTGCTCAGCTCCCCGCAGCGTCCGCAGGATGTTGCCCCGCGCGAGCTTGACCAGCGTCGCGTCGGTCCAGCCACGGCGAATCAGTTCAGCGAACAGATACGGGTAGCGCGATGTGTCTTCCAGGCCCGCCGCCATGGACGATGCGTCGCCGAAGAAATCGGCGCCAACCCCGACGTGATCGATCCCCGCGACGTCGCGGACGTGCTCGATGTGACTGGCCACATCCGCAACCGTCGCCATCGGTTCCGGGTAAAGCGTCGTGTACTTCTTTTTTTCAGCGTCATAGCGGGCTTCGCCAATCCTTGCTCCGCCGCTTGCCGCGGCGAAACCGGCCTGCCACTCGTCGAAAGCCGGACCGGTGACGTCGAACTCGGAAATGAAATTGACCATGACGACGCCGCCGTTCTGCGGCAACCGGCGCAGCACCTCGTCTGGCACGTTACGGATGCTCGGCGTGACAGCGGTCGCACTCGAATGGGAGAAGATGACCGGGGCTTCCGCGATGTCCAGCACGTCGTTCATCGTTTCCGTTGACACGTGCGAAATGTCCACGAGCATGCCGAGCCGGTTCATCTCCTTCACGACTTCGGCGCCAAATTTCGTCAGGCCGCCGTGCCGCGGAGCTTCGGTCGCGGAATCCGCCCAGTCATTGACGTTGAAGTGCGTGAGCGTCATGTAACGCACGCCGAGCCGGTAGTAGTCGCGCAGCGCGCCCAGCGAATTCTCGATCGCATGGCCGCCCTCGATGCCCAGCAGGGACGCGATGCGCCCCGCCTGGTTGGCCTTCTCGATGTCGTCAGCCGTCAAGGCCAGTCTGAGATCGTCAGGATAGCGCTCGATCATTCGAAGCGCGATGTCGATCTGCTCGAGCTGGATGCGCGCGAAACCGCGTTTGCCGACTTCAGCCGAACTCGGAATCCAGACCGACCAGAACTGAGCGCCGACACCGCCTTCACGCAGCCTCGCAATATCCGTATCGCCGGCGGTGCGGTGGTTCAGGTCGTAGGCGACGACATCGCGTGGCGGCGTTCCGCTCTCGCGAATGACAGCCGGCAAATCGTTGTGGCCGTCGATCAGCGGATTCTTTTTCAGGAACTCGCGCGCCTGGCGAAGCGCCGGATCGTCCGCTCCCTGCGTTGCGGCGGCGTTCGCGATATTCAAGACGATCGCGAGCGTCGCGATTCCAGCAAAATGGAAACAGGATTCGGAAAATTTCATTGGTACTCCAGGTCAATTGTCAGGACGCTGTCGCCGTCCGGAGACAGCGCAGGGATTGTCGACAAGACAAGACGCGATAGCCTGAACGCGTTGCCCAGCGTATCAAGCATCCCCTGATCTTCGGGCATCCCCCCTGCGCCGCACCACTCCCTGTCGGCGCAGGGGTATTTCAGGTCTCCACCCGAACCGGCTTTTCCTTTCCCGACAAGCACTTGGAAAGGCCGTGCCCACGGCGCCCGGGGGCACCCATGCTAAACTCCCGCGATGAAACCGCTGGTCGGCATCATCATGGGCTCGTCGTCGGACTGGGAGACGATGCGTCACGCGGCGGAGCTCCTGACCGCCCTTTCAGTACCCTTCGAGAGCCGGATCATCTCGGCGCACCGGACGCCTGATCTGCTGTTCGACTATGCCGGCAGCGCCGAGGCGCGCGGGCTCGAAGTCATCATTGCGGGCGCGGGCGGTGCCGCGCATCTGCCCGGCATGACGGCATCGAAGACACTTCTCCCCGTGATCGGTGTGCCGATCCAGTCCAAAACACTGAACGGCCTCGATTCGCTGCTGTCGATCGCGCAGATGCCGGCCGGCGTGCCGGTCGCAACGGTCGCGATCGGCGAGCCGGGCGCGCGCAATGCCGCGCTCCTCGCGACGGCCATCCTTGCCGGCAGCCACCCGCCGCTCAAGGATGCGCTGCGCACTTTTCGCGAGCGTCAGACCGCGGACGTGCTGGCAAAGCCCGATCCGGCCGTCGGTTAGGCAGCCATGCGCATCGGCATCATCGGCGCCGGTCAGCTCGGCCGGATGATGGCCCTGTCCGGCATCCCGCTCGGACTCGATTTCACGATGTATGACCGCAGCACCGATGTGCCGGGCGCCGCGGTTGCACGCATCATCGCCGGAGAATTCGACGACCACCGTAAACTCGCCCGCTTCGCGCGCAGCGTGGACGTCGTGACTTTCGATTGGGAAAACGTGCCGGTCGCATCGGTGCGCAAGATCGCAAAGATCAGGCCGGTGTGGCCGCCGCCGCGCGCGCTCGAGGTCGCGCAGGACCGGCTCTCCGAAAAGAAACTCTTCCTCAAGCTCGGCATTCGCGTGGCCCCGTTCGCGACCGTCGATTCCGAACGCGACCTCGCGCGCGCGATCGCCGATCTCGGCACGCCCGGCATCCTCAAGACGCGGCGGCTCGGCTATGACGGCAAGGGCCAGGTGCGTGTGCGGCGTCCGCGGGATGCGGGCGAGGCCTGGACGCGGCTCGCCGGCCAGCCGCTCATCTACGAACGCTTCGTCAACTTCTCGCGCGAAGTCTCGCTCATCGCCGCGCGCGACCGCGCGGGCGCGATCCGGAACTACCCGCTCGCCGAGAACACGCACAATGACGGTATTCTCGCGAAGACGCTCGCGCCTTTCGACGATGTACGATTGCAGCGGGCGGCCGAGCGCAATCACCGACGACTGATGCAAGCATTCGGTTATGTAGGCGTGCTCTGCGTCGAATACTTCGTCGAGCGCGGCCGTCTGGTCGCCAATGAAATGGCGCCGCGCGTGCACAATTCCGGCCACTGGACCATCGAGGGCGCCGAGACCAGCCAGTTCGAGAATCACGTCCGCGCGGTCGCGGGGCTGCCGCTCGGCAGCACGCGCGAGCGCGGCCATTCCGTGATGTTCAATGTGATCGGGCGCAAGCCGGCGGCGAAGAAACTGCTGCGCATCCCGGGGGCGCATTGGCATGACTACGGCAAGACGCCGCGGCCAGGCCGGAAACTCGGCCATGTGACGCTCATAACGGCCCGCCGTGGCGCGCGCGACCGCGCCGCGCGGGACCTGCGACGCCTGTTGAATCCCTAGCCGGAACGGGCACTTGCGCTTGTGCTAGCCTTGGGAACCGTATGTATCTCGAACATTTCCAGCTGACAGAACTGCCGTTCCGGCTGAGTCCGGACCCGACATTCCTGTATCTGTCGAAGCACCATGCGCGCGCCAAGGCGTACATGGAGTCGACGATCTGGTTCACCGACGGATTCGTCGTCATCACGGGCGAGATCGGATCCGGCAAGACCACGCTGCTCGAGACCTTTCTGCGGGAGCTGGAAAAAGACGTCGTTGTCGCACAGATCGCGCAGACCCAGATCTCCCCGATCGAATTCCTCCAGGCCGTGCTCGTCCAGTTCGGCTTCTCGCCGTTCAAGATGCGCAAGGCCGAATTGATCGCGACGCTCAACCAGTTCCTGGTCGAGCAATTTGCCGCCGGTCGCAAGGTGCTGCTGATCGTCGACGAGGCCCAGAACCTCTCGAACCGCGTGCTCGAGGAAATCCGGATGCTCTCCGGTGTCGAAACGACCAAGGAAAAGGTGCTCCGCATCATCCTGGCGGGGCAGCCGGAGCTCAACGAGAAGCTCGATTCGCCGGAACTGATCCAGCTCGTGCAGCGCATCCGCCTGCGCTTCCACCTCACGGCGCTCACCCCGGAGGAGACGCAGTCCTACATCCTGCACCGCCTGGAAGTCGCGGGCGCGCACGGCCGGCAGCTGTTCGCGCCCGAGACGCTTCCGGTCATCTTCCGCTACACCGGCGGCGTTCCGCGCCTGGTCAACACGCTTTGCGACACCGCACTCATGATCGCGTATTCGTCGGATCAAACGGTGGTCGGCGCGACCGAGCTCAAGGCGGCGATCGATGAACTGCAGTGGGTGGAGTTCGCGGCGCGCACCAGCCGCATGCGCGCGGGAATCGCGGATCCCGCGTCCGCCCCGCGCCCGGTGGCGAGCGATGAGGTCCTCGCGCGCATCGTTGTCGCGCACGGCGGCGAACACGTCGAGGAACGGCCGCTGCGCATCGGTCGGCTGATCATCGGCCGCACGGTCGACAATGACGTGCAGATTGAGAGCAAATTTATCAGCCGGCACCACTGCCAGATCTCGACGACGTTCGAGGGCTGCGTACTCGAGGACCTGAACAGCACCAACGGCGTGTACGTGAAGTCGAAGCGCATCCGCCGGCATCACCTGAACGACGGCGACGTCGTCGTTCTCGGCAAGCACGAGATCATGTATCTCGACGAGCGCTCCGCACGGGGTCGGACGCAGCACCATCAGACCCACCCGGCGCTTCAGGAATCCGAAGATTCGGCTGAAGAATCTGGCGATGCTGATGCGGCGGCCGACACGGCCTGACAAAGGGGACGTTCCCTTCTAGTTCTCTTCGTCGAAAGCGGTGCCGTAGTGGCGCTGCTGGATCCGGTAGTCGCGGCGGCGCAGCGCCAGCACGAGTCCGCCGACGATCGCAACCAGACCGAGCACTGCGACGAGTCCGGACCAATCCGCCACGCGCCAGACGAACGAGGCGCCCATGGCAGCGGCGCCGATCGCGATGTAGACGTAAGGCAGTGCTTCGTAGACCGGGCGCGAGATTCGCATGGCGGCCGCCTCAGGCCGTGCCGCCGACCGTCAACGCATCGACGCGCAACGTCGGCTGACCGACGCCGACCGGCACGGTCTGCCCGTCCTTGCCGCAACTGCCGATGCCTTCGTCGAGCATGAGGTCATTGCCGACCATGCTGACACGCGTCAGCACGTCGGGCCCGTTGCCGACGAGCGTCGCGCCCCTGACGGGTGCGGTGACTTTCCCGTCCTCGATGAGATAGGCCTCGCTCGCCGAGAACACGAACTTTCCGGAAGTGATGTCGACCTGCCCGCCGCCGAAGTTGACGGCATAGAGGCCACGCTTGACCGAGCGGATGATCTCCTGCGGATCGTGCGGTCCCGGAAGCATGTAGGTGTTGGTCATGCGCGGCAGCGTTGTGTGCGCGAAGGATTCGCGGCGGCCGTTGCCCGTCGGCTTCACGCCCATGAGCCGCGCATTGAGCTTGTCCTGCAGATAGCCCTTCAGTACGCCGTTCTCGATGAGCGTCGTGCAGGAAGTCGGCGTGCCTTCGTCGTCGACATTCAGCGAGCCCCGGCGCTCCGGAAGCGTGCCGTCGTCCACGACCGTGCAAAGGGAGGACGCGACACGCTCGCCAATGCGGCCGGAGAACGCCGAAGTTCCGCGGCGATTGAAGTCCCCTTCGAGTCCATGACCGATCGCCTCGTGTAGCAGCACGCCCGGCCAGCCAGGTCCAAGCACGACTGTCATCGTGCCGGCGGGCGCCGGCACGGAATCGAGATTCACGGTTGCCTGCCGCACGGCTTCCCGCGCGAGACGGAGAGGCCGCTCGCCGGCGACGAATTCCTGCAGCGAATAGCGCCCGCCGGTGCCGGCATAGCCCTGCTCGCGCCTTCCGTTCTGCTCGACGATGACCGAGACGTTCATCCGCACGAGCGGCCGCACGTCTGCGGCGAGCGTGCCGTCGCTCGCGGCGACGAGAATGACCTCGTGCACGGCGGCAAGCGTCGCCACCACCTGCTTGACGCGCGGGTCGATTGCGCGCGCATGGCGGTCGAGTTCGGTCAGGAGCGCCACCTTGTCGACATCGGCGAGAGACGTGATCGGGTCGTCGACGGGATAGAGCCGATGTGCGGCCGTCGCGCGCCAGGCCTGGACCTGCCCGCCGCCGCCTTCACGCGCGATCGCACGCGCCGCGCGCGCCGCCTCAAGCAGCGCTGCGGGAACCACTTCGTCCGAATAGGCGAAGCCGGTGCGTTCCCCCGCCATCGCGCGCACGCCGACACCCTGCTCAATGCCGTGGCTGCCTTCCTTGACGATTCCGTCCTCGAGTGCCCAATGCTCTTCGCGCGCAAGCTGGAAATAGAGGTCGCCCGCGTCGACGCTCGCACCGAGCAGCGAGCTGAGCGCCTGCTCAAGGCGACGATCGTCGAGCCCCGACGGCGTCAGGATCCGGTCACGCGCACATTGCAGGGCGTCCATGTTCAGCCGACCACGCGGTGATTGAGCGCGGGAAAGTTCGCGCGAGTCGCGACCTGCGCATCGCGATCAAGCGCCGCTGTGACCACGCCGCTGCCGCGCGGTTCGCGCGCCAGCACGCGGCCCCAGAAATCGGCGATCAGGCTGTCGCCGTAGGTCTCGCGATTGCTGTCATGCAAGCCGCTCTGGGCGGCCGCGATCACAAAGCACAGGTCTTCGATCGCCCGGGCACGGAGCAGGACCTCCCAGTGTGCGCGACCCGTCGGAGCGGTGAATGCAGATGGCACGCTGAAGATCTCGGCTCCCTCCGAAACGAGTTGCCGGAACAGTTCGGGGAAGCGCAAATCGTAGCACACGGTCAATCCGAGCCGGCCCGCGGGCGTATCGACGAGCACGGGCTTCGCGCCGGGCGCAGCGTTGCTCGACTCGCGATAGCCCTCGCGGCCGCCGGGAAGATCAACATCGAAGAGATGGATCTTGTCGTAGCGCGCCGCGCGCTTGCCCGCGGCGTCGTAGACGACGCAGGCGTTGGCCGGCCGCGCATCGCCGGCGAGGGCGATCGGCTGCGTTCCGGCAACGATCCACAGGCGGAATTCACGCGCCATCGCCGCCATCGCCTGCTGCACCGGCCCGTCGCCGTCCCGCTCGACGATCTGCCGCCGCTCGGTCTCGTTACGGCCCATGAACGAGAAATTCTCCGGCAGCACCGCGAGACAGGCGCCACGATCGCGCGCGAGGGTCAGCAACCGACGCGCGGTCCCGAGATTTCGCGCGACATCCGCGACGGAAGTCATCTGCACGGCGGCAACGATCGGCTGACTCATGGGGGTCCCTGTGCGGCCTGGCGGTCATCCTTCATTTCGCGGGCATCGATCCGGCGCAGCTGCGGGTCGTCCCAGCTTCCGGTGATGCGATAGTAACCGCGCGTGGCGCCCTTGAGCGGTTCCTTGAATATCTGGGAGAAGAGCAGCAGGGCCGCGCCGACCGCGGGGCCCGCGGCGAGCGCGCCTGCGACGCCGAGCGAAGCGCCAAGCTGGCCCGTGACGATGGCGGTCTGGTCGTAGGTCCGGAGACGCAGGTTGGTGTGGCCTGCAATTCCGATTTCAGCGGCGGAGCCGCGGAGTGTCAGGTTGTCGGTATATGCGTCGCCGTCCGTCAGCTGGAAGGTACCGCGCAGCGTGTCGTAGGAAAGCCCTTCTCCGGTGAGATCGCCGAAATCAAGCGCAAGCCGGCGCGGCAGGTGGGCGAGACTCATGAGTCCGAACACGCGGCCCGCACCCGGCTCGACTGAAGTCAGGCTGCCATTCAGGGCTGAAATCTCGAGCCTGCCGGACAGCCGGTCGAGCGCGCTGACTTCGGGCGGTCCCGGCCAGTTCAGTCGGGCAGTCACGTGCCCCTCTTCTCCTTCGACGTGCGCGCCGAGCTGCATGGCGTTCATGAATCCCTGCACGTCTTTGGTCTCGACGTCGAAGTCGAGGCGGCATTCGGCGGCCTGGTCGCGCACCAGCCAGCTACCGCGGCCCTCGGCAGTGAATGCCGGATGCGTCATCGTGAAGCGGTTCAGGGTCATGCCGGCCGTACCGCGCGCGAATTCTGCCTGCACATGGCCAAAGCTCCGCTGGTCGACGATGAAATCGCGCAGGTCGATGCGGATGGCGGGGAGCTTGCGCGGATCCGGATCGGGCCGCTTGCCGTCGCCGGCCACGCGCTCGCCCAGGTGCAGGCGATCCAGATCGAGCGCCATCGGCACTTCGCCTGGAAACGTGAATGGCACGACGACGCGCCCATTCGCGGCGTCGCCGTTCACGCTGACGTCCCAGGCGCGGTTGCCGGGACGCAGGCGACCGTTCAGGTTCGTGAAGATGTAGCCGAGCGCTTCGAATCGCCCGATCGACAGGTCCGCGCCGGCAAGCCATTCCTGGATCGGACGGCCGCGCGGTTCGTCCCACTTGAGGTCGAGCAGGTCGGTCAGGCTCGCGGACTCCAACTGGCCGCTGATCCACAGGCCGGCGGTCCGCGGCAAGGACTCCGGCGCGGCACTGCCGAAGGTTACGATCCCACGTTCCACGGGCGCCTCGCCGGCGCGGCTCCGCCATTGCAGCAGCGCATGTATGTCGCGACCGAGTTCCCCTTCGATGCGCGGACCGCTTTTTCCGTCGAAGCTCGCGGACAGGCTGAGCGGGCGCGACGTATCCGCAGTCTTGTTGAACGGTTCCGGCAGCTTCGACGTGAGGCCACGCAAATCGCTAGTCAGGCGCAGCGTCCCGCGGGCGGGTTGTTTCGGATCGGCATTGCGCTCGACGTCGAGGATGCCGCGCCAGTCCGTGCTCCCCGCGAGGCCTGCATTCTGCGGCAGCCGCGCGATGGGCTGCAGTGCCGACCCCTGAACGCTGCCCTGTGCCGTAACCCGGGTACGAAGATTCCCGTTTGCCTGCGTCGCCGTCTCGATCGCCGCCTGCCAGCGCCCGTTAAGCGCCCGGCCCGACAGCGCAGGCGCATGGATTTCGCGATTGCGCACCCAGAGATCGCCGGCGATCCCGGTCGCCTCGAAGGATTGCTGCCCGTGACGGAGCGTGACGCCGTCCAGATTCGCCATCACGGTCACGACTCGGCGATTGAAATCCTTGATCGGCAGATACATCGCAACCTCGGCGGACACCGGCCCGGCCCCGGCGAGTTCCGCGAAGAGGACGCCGAAGGACGGCGCAAGCGGCGTCGCCTGCAGCATGCGGATCGCGCGACCCGCATCGGTCTCGGTCCTGCCGCGCGCTGCGAAGACCGCGTCCCGCAGGTCCGCGCTGTTGATCTCCGCCTGCGTGAACGCGATGCCGCCCACGCTGCCACGGCTCGCGATTGCATGCAGTCCCGGGCCGTCGAAGTGGAACACGGCCTCGACGCCCCGGAGCCAGGGCCAGCCGGGCGCGTAGTTCAGGCTGATTCCGCTCGCGCGGCCGCTTGCGTGAAACTCGCCCTGCCCTTCGCGATACGGGAATCCGCGCGTCGGACCGGTGAGGGAGACGCTCGCCTCGGTCACGCGTCCCGCCCGGAACGCGGCGTCCAGCCAGCGGATCGCCTTGGGCGACAGGCGGCCGGTCGGCAGATAGCGCCACATCTGGGTCACGTCGATGTTCGTGGCGGTCGCCTTCAGGTCCATCAGTGGAAACTCGCCCGGTCGCAGCAGCATCCGCAGTTTCCCGCGCGCGCTGCCGTGACCGCTGTCCACCACTGCGTCGTCGAGCCACAGCCGCAGGCCATCGCCGAATCGCTGCCACTCGAGCCGCCCATCGCCCTTCACGAGCGCAGCGGGTGCGCGCCATTGCTGCGGCCAGTCAATCGTCGCATCGCGCGTCGCGAGATTCACGATGCCGCCGCCGCCGCGGCCCTCGACGGAGCCGTCGAATCCGGTGATGCCGGCCAGCTTTCCGAGGGGGCCGAATCCGAGGTCCGCGAATCGCAGCCGGCCCGTAATGTCCGGCAGCCGTTTCGCGCCCTGGTCGACGACCGTGACATCGAATCCGAACAACTCTCCGCGCGGCGCGAGCGCCTGGATGCGGTCCCGCGTCGCGCCGGGCGGCAGGAGCACTGCGAACGCAGCCAGGTTCTCGATCCTGAGGTAATCCGCGCGCGCCGCAACGGTCTCGATGCGCCCGTTCTTGCGCGTGAGGCGCGCCTCGAGACTCGTCGGGCGCCAGGCCGCGCCCGCACGTGACAACTCGAGGCCCGTCGCTTCCAGGGAGATCGTGTCGTCGTCGCGCTGGACGCGCAGGTCGCCGGCAATCCGCGTGAATTCCTGCGGCGACCCCGCGAGGCGCAGGCCCGAGAACTGCGGTTGCAGCCGCAAACTTGCGAGCCGGCGGCCGTTGCCTTTCGCGGAGACCTGGATCGATCCGTGGCCGGCGGCCGGCACGATAAAACTGTCCGGCAGCGTCGCCGCCCATTGCTCGAGATCGAGATCGCGCGCATCGACACGCGCGTGCCAGGCGACGGATTCGCTGTCCGCGAGATTGCCGCTCGCCTCCGCATCGAAATCGATGAATGTGCCGAGGTGTTCCGGCAGGACGACGCGGCCGCTCAGTTCGATGGCATCGCCCTTTCGCACGACGTCGACATTCGCGCCGGTCAGCTGGAAGCGGCCCTGGCGTGAGCGGAGATCGAGGACGTCGAGCACGGCATCGGTGACCGCGAAATGGCCGCGCGGCAGCCGGTCGAGCGTGAGCGCCGAGGACTCGGTATCGGGCCGCTGGAGCGCAGACTGGCCGACCAGCTGCAGGCGGCCGTCGGCGGTGATCACGAAATTGAGCCGAGGACGGACGAAAATGACGCGTCCGACCTCGATGCGACGGAACCAGATCGAACGCGGAATCGAAAGACTGACGCGGCCGGATTCTGCGGTAACGAGCGCCTCGTTGCCGGACTCCGGCAGGACACGCGCGCCGCGGAACACGACTTCGGGTCCGTAACGGCCGATACGCGCGTACACCGAGTCGAATTCGAGCTGCAGACCCGTGGTCTCTCGTACGCGCTCGACTACGCGCTGCTGATAGTCGGGCAGCAGGTCGATGGCGAGGCGGAATGCGCCGATGCCGAGCGCGATCAGGAGCGCGCCGAGCGCGATGAGCGCGGCGATCCAGCGCCACACCCGCTGCATCCATTGGGTCCAGGGATTCATGCTCGACTGTCAGAAAGCGGTTTCGCCAGTTGGACAAGGGCGGCAGCGGCGGCGTTCCGGGAATTCACGTCCTGCCAGCGCTGTACGCCGGCGGCGTCCAGGAGCGCCGCCGTTTCGTACAGGGGCAGGCCCATCACGCCCGAGAAACTGCCCTCAAGCAACGCCACAAAGGCCGCGCCAAGACCCTGGATCGCATAGGCCCCGGCCTTGCCGGCGGGCTCGCCGCTCGCCCAGTAGCGCCGGCATTCGTCGGCGCCGATGGCGCGAAAAGTGACACGGCTCGCGCTCGTCGCCGACCGAATTTCGCCATCTACCTGGAGCGCGATCGCGGTCAGCACCTCATGGCAACGCCCGGAGAGCGCGGACAGCGTCGCGACGCAGTCCGCTTCATTCGCGGGTTTTCCGAAGATGCGCCCGTCGAGTACCACGGCCGTATCGGCGGCGAGTACCGGGCAATCCGGACGGCCGCCGAGCAAATCGACCACCGCCAGCGCCTTGTCCCGCGCAAGCCGCCGCACATAGTCGTCGGCCTTCTCGTCGGGACGGGGTTCCTCGTCCAGATCGGCGACGACGGCGCGATGACGCACGCCGATCTGGGCCAGCAGCAGGCTGCGGCGCGCCGACGCCGAGGCCAGGACAACGGAGTCGTAACCCATTGAGCGGCGAGGATATCAGGCGCGGTGGTAGGGATGTCCCTGGAGCAGGCTGTGGGCGCGGTAAAGCTGCTCGGCCACCATGACCCGGATAAGCCCATGCGGCCAGGTCAGCGGCGACAATGACCAGCGGAAATCGGCGCGCCGCGACAGTTCCGTATCGAGACCCTCGGGCCCACCGATCAGGAACGCCAGGTCGCGCCCGCCGGCCATGCGTGCGGCGAGCCATTGCGAAAGCTCCGGCGTCGACATCGTCTTGCCCGCAACTTCGAGCGCCACCAAGTAATCGCTCTCGCGGATCGCGCTGCGCATACGCTCAGCCAGCCGTACGAGCGGCACTTCGACCAGTTCGAATTTGAGTCCCCGCCCGAAGCGGCGGCTGTATTCCGTAACGCCTTTGTTGATCCAGTCAGGCAGGCGGGTGCCGGCCGCAATCAGCCGGAGCTGCATCAGGCGAGTTTCGGTTCGCGCCGCATGGGACGCAGGTCCCAGAGTTTCTCGAGACCGTAGAACTCGCGGATACGCGGCAGCATGACGTGGACGATCAGGTCTTGAAGATCGACCAGCACCCACTCCCCTTCGCGCTGGCCCTCGACGCCGTAAGCGCGGTGTCCTGCCGCTTTGCAGCGCTCGATCAATCGGTCAGCGATCGACTTGACGTGCCGGTCCGAATTGCCGGTGGCGACGATCATCGTGTCGGCGATATCCGTCAGTTTCCGAACGTCGAGGACCTTGACGTTGACGGCCTTCATGTCTTCGAGAGCGGCGACGGCGATTCGGGTCAGGGCGCCAGGTGCTTTCCGGGTCTTCTTGGAGGGGGAGGCGGTGCGTTTTCCCTTGGTTCTCGTAACGGTCATTCCTTCGTATCACCTGGCCGGGCGTAACTGCCCCTGGCGAGGATGATCCTACGCGACGCCTCGGGCATCAAGTAGCGCGGATCGCGGCCCGCGGCCACCACGTCCCGCACCGCACTCGAGGACAGGTCGAGCTGGGTGCCTTCGCTCACATAGACGAGGCCCGCCGACCGTTCGGACAGGCGGGCAGGCTGGTCGGACCGGTGGGCGCGCAGGAGTTCCGCGGCGAAGCCGTCCTGCGGCGTTGGCGCGTGCGGCCGGAGCGCAATGACCAGGTGGGCGAGCGAGAGGAGATCCTGCGCGCGATGCCAGCGACCGATGCCGGCGAAAGCATCCATGCCCATGATCAGCACGATCGGCTGCTCGCCGCGTTCGGCGCGCATTTCCTCGAGCGTCAGGACCGTGAACGACGGGCCGGTACGCCTCAACTCTCGGTCGTCCACGAAGAAACGCGGATCGTCCGCCACGGCCGCCTGCACCATCGCGAGGCGGGTTTCGGCATCGGCGAGCGGCGCGGCCCGATGGGGCGGATCGCCCGCCGGCAGGAACGCGAGTGTTTCGAGGCCGAGAATCTCGTGGAGTTCGTGCGCCGTGCGCAGGTGCCCGTAATGGATCGGGTCGAACATCCCGCCGAACACGCCGATCGGTCGCATCCGGATTCAGGCGGCCGGCGCGACCGGCAGGCGCGCGCCCGCGAACGCGGCGACGAGTCCGGTCAGTGAAGTCCAGGGCTTGCCCTTGTCGAATCCCTTGACCTGGCGATCGACGCGGGCTGCCGCCGCAAACAGGGGTTCGAGCGCCTGGCCGGACGTGCGGCGGACGGCTTTCTTCAACAGCGCCGCACGTCGTTCGGCCTGTGCCCCGTAGGCCGTGCGGTCCGGTGTCAAGCGCGCGTCAGCCAGTGCGCGTAGTTCGCGACAGAGCGCCCAAAGCACGAGCAGCGGCTCGGCACCTTCGGCGCGCAGGCCGTTGAGGATGCGAAGCGCCCGCGGCACATCGCCCTCAAGCGCCGCTTCGCCCAGCTGGAACACGTCATAGCGGGCGCTATTTGCCACTGCAGCCTGGACTTCGTCGGCGCCGATGCGGCCGCCAGCGTGAAGCAGCGCGAGTTTTTCGATCTCCTGGTGCGCGGCCAGGAGATTTCCTTCGACGCGCTCGGCGAGTAGAAGAGCGGCGTCACGGTCGAAGCTCAGGCCGAGACGCGTCGCGCGGCCTTCTATCCATTGCGGCAGCCGGCCGATTTCAACCGGCAAGGCCTGGACGAAGACGCCATTTTTTTCGAGTGCCTTGAACCAAGCGCTCGACCAGGTGTCTTTTTCGGGCCGTGTCGTCACGACGAGGAGCAGAATGTCCGGTCCTGGGCTGGACGCAAGCCCCGCGAGCGCGGCGCCGCCCTCCTTGCCGGGACGCGGCGTGGGCATGCGCACCTCGATGATCCGGCGCTCCGAGAAGAGCGACAACGCGCGGGTTGATGCGAGCAGTTCCGACCAGTCGAAACTGCGATCGGTGACGAATAACTCACGCCCGGTGAAGCCTTCCGAGCGAGCGCGAGCGCGCACGGCATCCGCGGCTTCACCGGTGAGGAGCGCCTCGTCGCCCGCGATCAGCCAGACCGGCGACAGGCCTTTCTTCAGCGTATTGGCAACCTGGTCGCTGTTGATGCGCATCGCGGGTCAATTGTAACGGTCCTTGAATGATTCGTGTTCACGATGGCGGGATTCGGGGTCCTGTGAGATAGTCGTCAGCGCTTGAAACACACAACCCTCATCGCACTTGCACTGCTCCTCGCTGCCCCCGCGGCGCAGGGGGACGAGTTGCCGCTTTTCCAGGCAGCGCTGCACGGCGGTTACCGCATTGGCGGAAGCCTCGAGAACGTCGATACCGGTGACGACGCCGACTTTGCGGAAGGCACAAGCTTCGCGCTTGCGCTCGAGCTGCGTTACGCCAAGGGCGACGATCGCTATTACCAGCTCTGGTACTCGCGTCAGGGATCCGAAGTGGACGATGGCCTCGAGACACACGACGTCGATATCGAGTATCTGCACGTCGGCGGGACCCTGCCCTTCAGCGGGTATGAGCACGCCCATCCGTATTTTGCCGCAGGGCTCGGGGCTACACGATTCTCGTCGTCCGCCGCGGGCGCAGACGACCGCACGCATTTCTCCGGCTCGATGGCGTTCGGACTCGCCGTGCCGCTCGGAAAGAATGTTGCGCTCCGCTTCGAGGCGCGCGGTTATCTCACGCTGGTGGATGCGGACAGCGCCATCTTCTGCCGCTCGGACCTCAATGGCGGCGTCTGCCGCATCGTCGCGAGCGGCTCAAGCATCTTCCAGGCCGAGGGGCTCGCGGGAATCGCCGTCCGTTTCTAGCGCTCGCGGGCTCCGGCCTTAAGCCAGGCCGTAAGCAGGCGAATCTGAGTTTCGTCGAGGCGCGTGCCGAATGCCGGCATGGTGCCATTGCGCCCGTTCGCAATTGATTCGATGACCTGCTCGCGCTCGCCGCCGTAGGTCCAGACGGCGTCATTGAGCGCCGGTGCGCCGAGCAGCGGATTGCCCGCGCCATCGGGACCATGACAGGCCATGCAGAATTGCTGGTACAGGGTGTTGCCCCCGGCCACGGCCGGCGCGCCCGCCTCGCCACGCGACATGGCCAGTACATAGTCCGCAAGGTGGCTGACGCCTTCCTGGCCCGCAACCGAATTCCATCCGGGCATCGCGGCCTGACGCCCCGAATGAATCGTCTCGAGAATTTGAGATTCGTCCGAGCCCCACTGCCAGGCGGCATCGGTCAGGTCGGGGAATTGCCGTGCCTGACCGGCCGCATCGTGGCCATGGCAGGAACTGCAATTGTTATTGAACACGCGCGCGGCGGACCGCATCGCGGAGTCGTCCTCGGCGAGCACTGTGAGCGGCTGCCCGAGTAGGCTCCGGCGCGCCGCACCGAACTCGGTGTCGTAGTCGGCGAATCGCTCGGCGATCTGCCCGCCCTGCGACCAGCCGAGCGCGCCGCGCCAGGTGCCGAGGCCCGGATACAGCATCACGTAAATCACTGAGATGATCATCAGCGTGAGGATGAACCAGAACCACCAGATGGGCGCCGGCTTGGCTCCTTCGCGCAGCGTCTCGTCCCAGACCTGCTGCTCGTTCCCGTCCGGGCCGCCGCGATAGACGTCGATCACGAACCACAGGAGCGCAACGAAACCCGCGACCGTAATCGTGACGATCCAACCGCCCCAGAATTCCGATGGAAGGTCAGCCACGGCTTTCCTCGTCCTCAAGAGGAATGCGCGCTGCGGCATCGTGCCGTGCGCGCGTCGAGCGCATCGAAACCCAGACGACCACGAGAATCATGAAAGCCATCACCAGCATGTCGCCGACGAAGATGAACCAGGTCATGGCTGCGGCTGCCCTGTCCTGCTGCGGCCCAATGACTGCAGGTAGGCAATCACCGCATCGAGTTCGGTCCTGCCTTCGAGCGCCGCGGGCGCGGCAGCAATGTCTGCTTCCGTGTATGGATGGCCGAGCTTCACCAAGGTGCGCATGCGTGCCTGGATGCTGCCGTGGCGGTCCGCAGAATGACTCGCAAACCACGGATAGGCCGGCATGATTGACGCCGGCACGACCGAGCGCGGGTCGAGCAGGTGCAGGCGGTGCCAGGCATCGCTATAGCGTCCGCCGATGCGATGCAAATCGGGTCCGGTACGCTTGGACCCCCACAGGAATGGCCGGTCGTACGCGAATTCCTCGGCGCGTGAAAACGGACCGTAGCGCTTGACCTCGGCGAGCAGCGGCCGGATCTGCTGCGTGTGGCAAGTGCTGCAGGACTCACGGATGTAGAGGTCGCGTCCTTCGAGCTCAAGCGCCGAATAGGGCGCAAGACCCACCGGCCCGTGCCGATGCGCGCCTTCGGTGACGATCGGCAGCAGTTGCACCATGCCGCCGATCGCGGAAACCAGCAGGATGCCGAAGATCAACAGGCCGGTGTTGCGCTCGAGCCGGTGGTGCAACGACATCCAGCTCATGCGGTCGCCCCGGCGCGAACCGTCGCGGGCGGCGCTACCACGACCGTTCGTCTTCCGGCAAAGGTCCGCGCGAGATTCCAGGCCATCAGGACTGCACCGGCCAGGAACAGGAGCCCGGCAAAGAAGCGCAGCAGGTAGTACGGTTTCATCGCCGCCATCACGTCGTTGAAACTGAAGCGAACTTCGCCGAGTTCATCGAGCGACAGCCACAAAACGCCCTGCGACACGCCGGCGCCCCACATCGCGAGTACGTACAGCATCGTGCCCGCGAGAGCGAGCCAGAAATGGACATTTGCAAGGCGAGCGCTGTAGAGCGGCGCACCCGCCATGCGCGGCACCATGAAGTAAAACGTGCCAAACGTGATCAGCGCGTTCCAGCCGAGCGCTCCCGAATGTACGTGACCGATGGTCCACTCGGTGAAGTGGCTGAATACATTGACGCTCCTGATCGCGAGCATGGGTCCTTCAAACGTCGCAAGCCCATAGAAAGCAAGCGCCAGCACGATGAACTTCAGCGCCGGATCGGTCTTCAACTTCTTCGCCGCGCCGCTGACCGTCATGATGCCGTTGACCATCGTCGCCCAGGATGGCGCCAGCAGAATCAGGCTCATGACCATGCCGAGCGACTGCAGCCATTCCGGCACGGCGTGGTAATGCAGATGATGGGGCCCAGCCCAGATATACGTGTAGACAAAGGCCCAGAAGGCGACGATCGAAAGCCGGTAGCTCCAGATAGGCTGCTCGGCCTGCTTCGGAAGGAAGTAGTAGAGCATTCCAAGAAATCCGCCGGTCAGCAGGAAGCCGACAGCGTTATGCCCGTACCACCACTGCACGACGGCATCCTGCGCGCCCGCGAACAACGAATAGGATTTCCCGAGTGTTGCCGGCAGCGCGAGACTGTTGACGATGTGCAGCATCGCCACGACGATGATCAGCGCGCCGTAGAACCAGTTGGAGATGTAGATTGCGTCGACCCTGCGCTTCGCGATCGTACCGAAGAACACGATCGCGAAGCCGACCCAGGCCGCGGTGATCGCGAGGTCGAACGGCCATTCGAGTTCCGCATACTCCTTGCCCGCGTTCCAGCCGGCAAGGATCGAGACCGCGCCTGTCACGATGGTGGCCTGCCAGGCATAGAAAACGGCCCAGGCGAGCCCGGGTGCGAACAGCCGCACGTGCGACGTGCGCTGCACGCTGTAGAACGCGGTCGCGATCAGGGCCGATACGCCGAACCCAAAGAGCACGAGTGTGGTGTGTGCCGTGCGCAGGCGGCCAAACGACAATGCGGGCAAGCCCCAATCGATCGTCGGCCAGACCAGCTCGGCGGCGACATAGACACCGGCAGCCATGCCGAGCAATGCCCAGAATACCGAGCAATAGGTGAACGCGGTAACGACGCGATCTTCGTAATGCGTCACTTCAGGTTCCGATCAGCGGCCCGATGCCGCTGCCCCACAACGCGACCGTGATCCCGAGCAGGCTGACCAGCGCGACCAGCAAATAGGCGATCAGCGCAGACGCCATCAGCATGCCGCGATTCGGTCCGGTGCCCAGCACGACCGGCAGACCGCGATACAGCAGGTACATGCACCAGATCAGCACCGGCACGAGCACCAGCATGTTCAGGAATGCGTGCGGATACAGGTGGACGACGCTGCCAACTGCAAGTGGCGCGCCGACGATCGCCATCAACGCGAGACAGCGACCGAGCGATTGACTCGCATCGTAGGTCGCGGCCATCCAGCGAGCGATCATTGCGCTGCTCAGGAACCCCAACAGCAGCGCCACGAAGTACGCGGCGCAGATTGCGAGCACCGTGGCTTGCGGCAGGTATACGGGCTCGACTCCAAGCCGCCAGCCGAACTCCATCGTGCCGAAATACGCGAACAGCGGAGGTAGCAGGCCGAGCCAAACAGCGAAACGGAAGAACACCCGGTTCGCCGGCGGAGACTCGGTGGCGACCGCCTGGAATACGGCATTGGGCGAGAAAAGAATCTTGCCTAGCTGAAAAATAGAAAACCGGGCTGGCATCGTCGTATCCGCAGCGTAGTTTATAGAGAATCGCGTTCGGCGGCGCCAATCGTTAGGATGGAACTGCATGAGTCCGCGCCGTGAATTCTACCCGCCGATCGAGCCGCATCGCCAAGGGTATCTCGCCGTCGGTAACAGCCACGAGATTTACTGGGAGGAATGCGGCAATCCGGCCGGGAAGCCGGTCGTGTTCCTGCACGGCGGTCCCGGCGCCGGCTGCGATGCCCGGGCGCGCCGGTTTTTCGATCCTGCGCGCTATCGGATCATCCTGTTCGACCAGCGCGGCTGCGGACGAAGCCGCCCGCACGCAAGTCTCGACCACAACACGACCTGGGATCTCGTTGCCGACATCGAGCGACTGCGCGAGCATGTGGGCGTTGAGCGCTGGCAGGTCTTCGGCGGCTCCTGGGGTTCGACGCTCGCCCTCGCCTACGCCGAGGCACATCCGGCCCAGGTCACCGAACTCGTTCTGCGCGGCATCTTCCTGCTGCGCAAGGCTGAGCTCGACTGGTTCTATCAACAGGGCGCGAGCGCGATGTACCCCGACCGCTGGGAGGATTATCTGGCGCCGATTCCGCCGGCGGAGCGCGGCGATCTTATGCAGGCCTTTCATCGGCGTCTGACCGGCAATGACCGCACTGTGGCACTCGCGGCCGCGCGCGCCTGGGCGGTGTGGGAAGGCTCGACGAGCTACCTGCTGACCGACGACGAGACCGTTCGCAAATGGGGCGAAGACGAATTTGCGCTGGCGGTCGCCCGCATCGAATGCCACTACTTCGTGAATCGCGGATTCCTGGAGAGCGAGAACCAGCTCCTCGACGGCGTGGACCGCATCCGGCACCTGCCCGCCGTCATCGTGCAAGGGCGCCACGATGTCGTGTGCCCGATGTTCACAGCCTGGGAGCTTCACCGCGCCTGGCCGGAAGCGGAGTTCCGCGTCGTTGGCGACGCGGGGCATTCGGCCCTCGAGCCCGGCATCACGGACGAATTGATCCGCGCGACCGACCGCTTCGCGCTTTGAAGGTTTTTTGAAGGGGACGTTCACCTTCAACGCCAAAGTGTCCGCCTCAGAACCGGCACTTCGCTGAAGGTGAACGTCCCCTTCAAAAAACCTTCAAAGCCTCAGCACTCCGGCACGTTGACCGCGAGCCCGCCCTGCGAAGTCTCCTTGTAGATTGAAGACATGTCGTGACCGGTCTGGCGCATGGTCGCGATCACCTGGTCAAGTGACACCTTGTGCGTCCCGTCGCCGCGCAGTGCCAGCCGCGCCGCGTTGATTGCCTTGACCGCCCCCATCGCGTTGCGCTCGATGCAGGGGATCTGCACGAGTCCGGCGATCGGATCGCAGGTGAGCCCGAGATTGTGTTCCATGCCGATTTCAGCGGCGTTTTCGATCTGGCCGGTCGAGCCCTCGAGCGCCGCGGTGAGTCCTGCGGCCGCCATCGAGCAGGCGACGCCGACTTCGCCCTGGCAGCCCATCTCGGCACCGGAGATCGAGGCATTGCGCTTGTAGAGCAGGCCGATGGCTCCGGCCGCGAGCAGGAAACGGCGCACGCCGGCCGCGCTGCCGCCGGCGCAGAGTTTCGCGTAGTAGTGAAGAACGGCGGGCACGATGCCGGCGGCGCCATTGGTCGGCGCCGTGACAACCTGGCCGCCGGCGGCGTTCTCCTCGTTCACGGCGAGCGCCCAGGCATTTACCCATTCCATCGGATCGACGGGACCCTGCGGGGCCTCGGAATCGAGTTCGCGCTTGAGACGCGGCGCGCGGCGCGGCAGTTTCAGGACGCCCGGGAGCACGCCTTCGGCGGCGAAACCGCGATCGACGCAGGCCTGCATGACGGACCAGATCCGATCGAGCTTCGCCTCGATCTCGGCATCGGAACGCAGGGCGCGCTCATTGACAAGCATCAGCTCCGCAATGGACAGACCCGCGCGCGTGCATTGCCCCAGCAGTTCGTCGCCGCTACCGAAAGGCAGCGGCACCTCGCGCGGCGCGGCTCCCGCGGAACCCCCCGTCTCGTCCGCCCGTTGCACGGCGCCGCCACCGATCGAATACATCTCTTCCGCCAGCAGCGTCACGCCCTTCGCATCACGCGCGGTGAATCGCATGCCGTTCGAGTGTCCGGGCAGCATCTGATCGCGATGGAACAGGAGATTCATCGGCTCGTCGAAGCCAATTTCGCGGCGGCCGAGCAGTCGCAGGCGGCTCGTTTCGCGGATGCGCTTCAGCGTCGGTTCCATGACCGCCGGATCGAATTCCGAGGGATCGTGGCCCTCGAGACCGAGCAGGATGGCGCGATCGGTGCAGTGACCAAGGCCGGTCAGCGCGAGCGAGCCGTAGAGCTGGACAAAGATCTCGGTCGTCGCTTCTAGCAGTCCGCGCGCCTCGAGGCCGAGGACGAAGTACCGCGCGGCGAGCATCGGCCCCATCGTGTGCGACGACGAAGGTCCGACGCCGACCTTGAAGACGTCGAATACGGATAGATTCATAGCGTCGCCAGGCGCCGCAGGATCAGCGCAGCAATTTCGTCGGCGAGTGCAACGCGGAGCGCCTGCTCCTCGTGTTCTTTCGCGAGTACGGCGGATTCGTCGTAGCCGTAGTCACGGGTGAGCTTCACGCTCTGGCGCGCGAGCAACTCGCTGGCCCCGCTTGAAACAGAATACTCGGCGGCGTAATAGACCTCGTATTCGCCCGGCTTGTTGTCGGCCGTGACGGACAGGAGCTCGCGGTCAGTCTTGTCGACATGCAGCCGGATCACGCCGGTCGCGCCGGCCGCGGTCGCAGCAGGCGTCGCGCCCGCCGCGCGAAGCTGCGCGTTCAGCGCCGAATAGAGCGCGGTGTACCGGTCCGGGGAGTCGATATACGGACGAGCCATGACCGCAGGCAGCGGGGTCTGGCCACGCAGGTGAAAACCGCAGCCGGATCCGAATGCGAGGGCCAGCACGACGACGGTGCAGATCAGGCGACGCATCAGACCACCACGTTCACGAGCTTGCCCGGCACGTAGATCAGCTTGCGGATGGGTTGTCCTGCGACAAACTTCGCGACACCGGGATCGGCGAGCGCGGCTTCTCGCGCAATCGCCTCGTTGGCGCCCGCGGGCACCGGCACCCGCGCGCGCAGCCTGCCATTGACCTGTACCACGATCTCGATCGTGTCCTGAACCAGCGCCGCCGCATCGACTTTCGGCCAGCGCTCATCGACGAGCTGCGTCGAATGCCCGAGCGCACGCCACATCGCCTGCGCCGCGTGCGGCACCAAGGGCGACAGCATCAGCACGACGAGGTCGAGCGCCTCCTGCATCACGGCCCGTCCGCGCGGCGAATCGTCCTCGAACCGGATCAGCAAGTTCTGCAGCTCCATCAAGGCCGCAATCGCCGTATTGAAGGTACGCCGGCGGCCGATATCGTCGCCGACCTTCGCGAGCGCCTGATGCACCTGCCGGCGCAGTTCGCGCTGCGGCCCGTCGAGCGTGGCGGTCTCCGGTGGCCCTGACGCCCCGCCGGCGACATGAGTATGGACGGTCTTCCAGATGCGCTTCATGAAACGGAATGCGCCCTCCACGCCCTCGTCCGACCATTTGAGCGTGTCCTCGGGCTGCACGTTCGACATCATGAAGAGACGCGCAGTGTCGGCGCCGTAGCGATTGATCAGCTCCTGCGGATCGACGCCATTGCGCCGCGACTTCGACATCGTGCCGATGCCGCCGTACTCGACCGGCTGTCCGTCGGATTTCAGGACGCCGCTCGGGGCTTCGCCCTCGCCCGTCGCCGTAACGTCGGCGGGGTTGTGGTAAACAATGCGCCCCGACGCCGGTTTCCGGAACCAGATCTCGTTCAGCACCATGCCCTGGGTCAGCAGGCGCTGAAACGGTTCGTCGATCTTCGTCAGGCCGCAGTCGCGCATCACGCGCGTCCAGAAGCGCGAATAGAGCAGGTGCAGGATCGCGTGCTCGATGCCGCCGATGTACTGGTCAACCGGCATCCAGTAGGCCGCGCGCTCGTCCACCATGGCGCGGTCGTTGTCCGCGGAAGCAAAGCGGAAGTAGTACCAGGACGAATCGACGAAGGTATCCATCGTGTCCGTCTCGCGCCGCGCGGCGGCGCCGCATTTCGGACAACGGCATTCGAGGAACGACGGCGTTTTTGCGAGCGGATTGCCCGAGCCGTCGGGCACGAGGTCTTCCGGCAGCCGCACGGGCAGCTGATCGTCCGGCACCGGCACGTCGCCACAGGCCGGGCAATGGATGATTGGTATCGGGCAACCCCAGTAGCGCTGGCGTGAGATGCCCCAGTCACGCAGCCGCCAGACCACCTGTTTACGGCCGAGGCCCTTCGACTCGAGGTCCTTCGCGATCGCATCCGTCGCGCCCGCATAGTCGAGACCGTCGTAGTGACCGGAATGGATGCAGCGGCCGTACTCCGTGTACGACGGTTGCCAGGCATCGGTCGAATACGGTTTCCCGTTGACGTCGATGACCTGGAGGATCGGCAGTCCATATTTCTTCGCAAACGCGAAGTCGCGCTCATCGTGGCCGGGCACGCCCATGACGGCGCCTTCGCCGTACGCCATCAGGACGTAATTGCCGACCCAGACCTCGACCGCCGCGCCCGTCAATGGATGCTGCACGAACAGGCCGGTCGCGATGCCCTTCTTCTCCATTGTCGCGAAATCGGCTTCCATGGCGCTGCCGCGGCGGCATTCGTTGACAAAGGTCCGTAGCTTCGCTTTCCGCGTCGCCGCCAGTTCCGCAAGCGGGTGCTCCGCTGCCACCGCGACGAAGGTGACGCCCATGATCGTGTCGGCCCGCGTCGTGAATACCTTGAGTTCGCCGCGCCTGCCGTCGATGTCGTAGGGAAAGGCCAGGTTCACGCCGTCGCTGCGGCCGATCCAGTTCGCCTGCATCGTGCGCACGCGCTCCGGCCAATCCGGCAGTTTGCTGAGTGCGCCGAGCAGCTCTTCCGCGTACTGCGTGATGCGGAGGTAGTACATCGGGATCTCGCGCTTTTCGATCAGCGCGCCGGTGCGCCAGCCACGCCCGTCGATGACCTGCTCGTTCGCGAGCACGGTCTGGTCGACCGGATCCCAATTCACGACGCCTGTCGTCTTGTAGGCGATTCCGCGCTCGAGCATGCGCAGGAACAGCCACTGGTTCCAGCGGTAGTAATCCGCGTCGCAGGTCGCAAGCTCGCGCGACCAGTCGATGCCGAAGCCGAGCGACTTCAGCTGGCCCTTCATGTGCGCGATGTTGTCGCGGGTCCAGCGCGCCGGCGCGACGCCGTTCTCGATCGCGGCGTTCTCCGCCGGCAGTCCGAATGCGTCCCAGCCCATGGGTTGCAGGACGTTGAAGCCCTGCATCCGCATGTAACGCGCGAGCACGTCGCCGATCGTGTAGTTCCGCACGTGGCCCATGTGCAGCTTGCCGCTGGGATACGGGAACATGCAGAGGCAGTAATACTTCGGCTTCGCAGGGTCTTCGCGCGCGACGAACGTGCCAGCGGCGTCCCAGTCACGCTGCACGGCGGGCTCGATTTCACTCGGTTCGTAGCGGTCTTTCATCGAACTGGGAAGGATACCTTAGGCTACGAGTCGGGAGGGCGATCTAGCTGAAGGGGAAGCTGAAGGGGACGTTCACCTTCAGGGTCGTCCGTCAGCTTCAAGGTGTGCGCCAACTCTGAAGGTGAACGTCCCCTTCAGTCGCTCTTGCGTGCTCGAAGTCGCGCCACTGCGAAGATGACAAGCAGCGCGAACGAGACCGACAGAACGGGCCAGTTGCCGGTACGGGCGTAGGGCGTGAGGCCGGTACGCGGCTGGACAGTGGACTTGAGGACGCCGGGCTTGAATTGCGCGATGCGCGCCGTGACGCGACCGTCGGGCGCGATTACCGCGGTGATGCCATTGCTGGTCGCGCGCATGAGCCAGCGTCCGGCTTCGAGCGCGCGGAAGCGCGCCATCTGCAATTGCTGGTGCGGCGCGGACGAATCGCCGAACCAGGCGTTGTTGGTGACATTGACGAGTAGCGTCGAGCCGGGGAGCGCGGCGAGTTGATCCGAGCCGTAGGCGTCCTCGTAACAAATAGTTGCTGCAAGGCGTTCGCCACCTGCATTCAGCAGGGCCTGATCCTCCGCACCCGGTGTCATGTCGTAATACGGCAGGCTGTTCAGCCGCATCCAGCGGCGCACGCTTTCCGGCACCGGAAAGAATTCTCCGAAAGGCACGAGGCGGCGCTTGTAATACCAGCCGTCGCCCGCTTCGCTCATCGAATAGAGGCCGTTGCGGATCTCCCCGCTTTCGAAGTCGAAGCGCAGCAGTCCGATCATCACGTCAGATCCCTGCGCCCGCGACTCGCGCCGGATTGACTCGAGGTAGACCTCAACCTCGTGCGCAAGCACGGGGACCGCAGATTCCGGCCAGACGATGATCCGCGCTCCCAGCGCCTGGCGGTTCAACTCGCGATAGATGTCGAGCGTTTTCGCGCGATTTTCCGCAAGCCATTTCTCGTCCTGCGGAATCGCGCCCTGGAGCAGCGCGATCTCGATCGGCTCGCCGGCCGCCTTGGTCCATTCACGCCCCGTGAGCAGGTAGCCGCCGAGCCAGACGGCGATCGCGAACGCAATCGCGGCGATGCGCGCCGGGCCCGCGTGTCGGAACAGGACAACCAGTGCCCCGGCCGTCGCGACATTCGCGATCGTGACGAGATGGATTCCGCCGATCGTAGTCAAAGCGGCGAGCGGCGAGTCGCTGTGCGCGTAGCCGAGCTCGAGCCAGGGGAATCCCGTGAACAGCCAGCCGCGCAGCCATTCCAGCAGCGTCCAGGCCGCGGGGATGAGCAGGAGCGAGCGCCGCGCCGAAGGATCGGGCGCGATCCGCGCGACCACATAGCCAAGCAGCGCGTAATAGCCGCCCTTGATCGCGAGCAGCCCCGCCAGCAGGAACAAGGCAAGCCACGCCGGCGCCTGGCCGAAATCGTGGATTGCCGTGTAAATCCACCAGGTGCCGGCGCCGAATAGCGCCGCACCGAAGAAGAACCCGGTCCGCGCCGCGTCCCGCGGCGACGCGAATTCCCAGAGCAGGAACAGGATCGCGGGGCCGAGGACCGCGAGCAGGTAGAAGCCTTGCGGCGCGAATGCGAATGTCGTGGCCGCGCCCGCGGCGGCCGCGATCCACTCGCGGTATCGCAACATTGCCGAAAAGAATCCGGCGGGGACCGCCACTCAGGCTCCGCGCGGCTCGCCGGGACGCGCGGGCACCGGTTCGGGAGTCGTCACGCGCAACTGGTCGATGCGGCGCCGGTCGGCGCGCAGCACCTTGAACTCGAGCCCGTCCATGGTCACGGCCTCGCCGCGCCGCGGCAGGCGGCCAAACTGATGCATGACGAGGCCACCGATCGTGTCGTACTCCTCGTCGCTGAATCGCGTCCCGAAAAATTCGTTGAACTCCTGCATTCGGGCCAGGGCGAGGACGGCGAACTGGCGATCGCCTTCGCGCCGGATCGTCTGATCCTCGTCGGTGTCGTATTCATCTGCGATCTCGCCCACGATTTCCTCGATCACGTCCTCGATGGTCACGAGGCCGGAAACGCCGCCGTACTCGTCGACGACGATGGCCATGTGATTGCGGCTGACGCGAAACTCCTTGAGCAGCACGTTCAGGCGCTTGCTCTCGGGCACGAACGCCGCCGGCCGCAGCACTTCGCGGATGTCGAAGGAACCGCCCGCGCCTTCCGCGAAGTAGCGCAGCAGGTCCTTGGCCAGCAGGATGCCGACGACCTGGTCGCGGTCGTCGCCGATGACCGGGAAACGCGAGTGTCCGGACTCGACCACCGCCGGCAGCAGACTCTGCGGCTCGGAATCGCGCTCGAGCACCACCATCTGCGATCGCGGCACCATGATATCGCGCACGTGGAGATCCGCGACGCGCAGGACGCCATGGATCATCGCGAGCGCATCGGCGTCGATCATGCCGCCGCGCGCGGCCGCCCTGAGGGTTTCGACGAGTTCCGCGCGGTCGCGCGGACCCTCGCGCGTCAGGCGCCGCAGCCACTCGCCGGCCTTGCGTTTCGCCATCGCCTCAGTCTCCGTAAGGGTCCGCGATGCCGAGGCGCGCGAGCAGCGCGCGCTCGCGGCTCTCCATGCGCTTCGCGGCGGCCGCGCGCTCATGGTCAAAACCGAGCAGGTGCAGCGTGCCGTGCACGATCACGTGGGCCCAATGCGCGGCGAGCGGCTTGCCCTGGTCGCGCGCCTCGCGCGCGACCACCGGCGCGCAGACCACCAGGTCGCCGAGCTGCCGGCCGCGCATCGAACGGGCCGCCGGGAAAGAAAGCACGTTCGTCGGCTTCGGCCGGCCGCGCCAGCGCTCGTTCAGCTCGCGGCTCTCGCCGGCGCCGACCACGCGGATGCCGAGCTCGCCTCGCCGGCCGCCCGCGGCAAGCTGCGCCCAGCGGCGCAGGCTCACAGGCGCGGGGGCCCAGGGCCGGCGCGTGCGGTAACGCAGCACGATTTCGAGCGTCACTTGTTCGCACCGCGCGCGTCAGACTCCCGCTCGTAGGCTTCGACGATTCGCTGCACGAGCGGATGACGCACCACGTCTTTCGCGGTGAATCGCGTGACGGCGATGCCCGCCACGCCATCGAGCACTTCGAGCGCGTGTCGAAGGCCCGATTGCCGGTGCGCGGGCAGGTCCGTCTGGGTGATGTCGCCGGTGACGACCGCACGCGAGCCGAAGCCGATGCGGGTCAGGAACATCTTGATCTGCTCGACGGTCGTGTTCTGCGCCTCGTCGAGAATAATGAAGGCCTCGTTCAAGGTGCGGCCGCGCATAAATGCGAGCGGGGCGACCTCGATCACATTGCGTTCGATCAACCGGGCGACGCGGTCGAAGCCGATCATTTCATAGAGCGCGTCGTACATCGGCCGCAGATACGGATCGACCTTCTGCGACAGATCGCCCGGCAGGAAGCCGAGACGTTCGCCCGCCTCGACCGCGGGCCGCACCAGCACGAGCCGCCGCACGCTCTCGCGCTGCATGGCCTCGACAGCGCAGGCGACGGCGAGATAGGTCTTGCCGGTGCCCGCCGGACCGATACCGAAGATCAGGTCGTGCGTGCGGATCGCCTGCAGATACTGCTGTTGGTTTGCTCCACGGCCGCGGATCAGGCCGCGCAGCGTCTCGACCGCGTGCTCGTCGTCCGCGGGCGCCCCGCCCATGCCGCTTTCCTGGACCGCGAGGTGGACGTCCTCGGGCGTCACCGGCTGGCTGCCCGCGCGCTCATAAAGCTGCCTGAGCACCGCCGCCCCCGCCGGGGCGTTCGCGCCGCGAAGCGAAAAGCGTCCCGAGCGCCGGCGGATCTCGATGCCGAGGCGGTTCTCGAGCAGATGCAGGTTCTCGTCGAGCGGCCCGCAGATCGATGAGAGCCGCGCATTGTCTTCCGCGCCGAAATCGACGCTGGACTCGGGGGCCGCGTTCAAGCGACCAGCCGGCCGCGCAGGGAGTTCGGCATCGCTTCCGTGATGCAGACGTTCGCGAACCGGTCGACGAGCGTCGCCGGCCCGTCGAAATTGACCCAGCGCATGTTCTCGGTGCGGCCGGCGAGCTGACGCGGATCGCGCCGCGAGGGCTTCTCGACCAGCACGCGCTGCGTGCTGCCGACCATGGCCGCGCTGATCCGCCGCGCCTGGCCGTTAAGTTGCGCCTGCAAGGCTTCAAGCCGCTGCTGCTTGATTTCATGCGGCACTTCATCCGGCAACGATGCCGCGGGCGTGCCGGGCCGCTTGCTGTAGATGAAGCTGAAGGACTGGTCGAAACCGACGTCGGCGATGAGATCAAGGGTCTGGCGGAAATCCTCTTCCGTCTCGCCCGGAAAGCCGACGATGAAATCCGACGACAGGCTGATGTCCGGCCGCACGATGCGGAGCCGGCGGAGCTTCTGCTTGTACTCGAGTCGCGTATAACCGCGTTTCATCAGCGCGAGAATCCGGTCCGAACCGCTCTGCACCGGCAGGTGCAGGTAGTTTGCGAGCTTCGGTACGTCGGCATAGGCATCGACCAGCGCATTCGTGAATTCGAGCGGATGAGAGGTCGTGAATCGGATGCGCTCGAGTCCGTCCAGCCGCGCGATGTGGCGGATGAGCGTCGCCAGATCGACCAGCGTTCCATCCTCGGCAGGACCACGATACGCATTGACATTCTGGCCGAGCAGCGTGATCTCGAGGACGCCCTGGTCGACAAGCGAGGCGACTTCCGCGATCACCTGCGGGAAAGGACGGCTCATCTCCTCGCCGCGCGTATAGGGCACGACGCAGAAACTGCAGTAGCGGCTGCAGCCTTCCATGATCGAAACGAAGGCCGTCGCACCTGAAGCGCGCGGCTCCGGCAGACGGTCGAATTTCTCGATCTCGGGAAACGACACGTCCACCTGCGGCACATGCGTCGCGCGAAGCGCCGCAATCATCGCGGGCAGGCGGTGGATCGTCTGCGGGCCGAAAACGAGATCCACGAATGGCGCGCGCTCGAGGATGCCATCGCCCTCCTGGCTCGCGACGCAGCCGCCGACGCCGAGCACGAGCCCGGGACGGCTCTGCTTCAGGATCCGCAGCCTGCCGAGCTGGGAGAAAACTTTTTCCTGCGCCTTTTCGCGGACCGAACAGGTGTTGAGCAGCACGACATCGGCCTGCTCCGGATCGGCGGTGAGTTCGAGACCGTCCGACTCGCGCAAGATGTCCGCCATGCGTGCCGAGTCGTATTCGTTCATCTGGCAGCCGAAGGTCGATATGTAGAGTCGGCCGCTCATGTCGTGGGTGGGCGCTCCAAAGCGAAAAAGGGCGCCTAGGGTACCGGTTTTGACGTCCCCAATGAAGCGGCACGCGGCCGCGACGGCTGCGACCGTGTCTACATAACCCACTGTTTTTACTTGAGTTTTGAGTTCAGCTCACGACCGAAAGTCCCGGTCGCGACGAAATCGGCGGGCCGCAGGTCACCCATCACAAAGCGGCCTGTCGCGGTAAAGCGCGCACCCTGCGGCAGCGTATCGGCCATGGTGCGCCGGCGCTTCATGTGCACCGAGTATTCGAGCTCGTGCAGCAGCGCGGGCCTCGAGTAGTAGTAACCCTGCCCCGCCACGCAGCCGAGCTCGATCAGCTCCCGCTGCTGCTGCTCGAGCTCGATGCCCTCCGCGACGACTTCGAGGCCGAGCGTGCCGCCAAGCGTGATGATTGCACGCGCGAGCCCGGTGCCCTCGTCGATGCTGCCGAGCTGTTCCACGAACGAGCGGTCGATCTTCAGGATGTCGATCGGAAAGCGGTGCAGGTAGGACAGCGACGAGTAGCCGGTGCCGAAGTCGTCGATCGCGATCCGGACCCCGAGCTTCTTGAGCTGGATCAGTGTCGCGAGCACGTCCTCGCTGTTCTGCATCAGCACGCTCTCGGTCAGTTCGATCACGAGACAGCCCGGATCGATCTCCGAAAGACTGAGCGCCTTCTGCACGTCCGCGCAGATGTCAGACCGCGAGAGCTGGACGGCAGAAACATTGACGCCGACGCGAACCTGCCGACCTTCCGGGAGCCGCGCCTGCCAGACGCGCACCTCGCGGCAGGCCTGGGCGAGGATCCAGCGGCCGAGCGTCACGATCTGGCCCGATTCTTCCGTTACAGGAATGAATTCCGCGGGACCCAGCAGCCCGCGCTCCGGATGGCGCCAGCGCACCAGCGCCTCGACGCCGAGCAGGTAACCCGAGTGAAGCTCGACGATCGGCTGGTAGTGCAGCAGGAACTGGCTTTCCTTCAGTGCGACGTCGATTTCCGCCTCGAACTCCTGCCGTTTGCTGGCGGCGCCCTGCATCGCGGGCTCGTAGACCGTGTACCGGCCCTTGCCCTGGGCCTTGGCGGAATACATCGCGACGTCCGCGTTTCGCATCAGTTCCTCGACGCCGTCGTCGGGCGTCGCAAACACGACACCGACGCTCGCCGCCACGCGCAGGTCCGCGCCCGGCAGGTCGAGCGGTTCCTGCAGAGTTTCGACGATGCGCGAGGCGATCTCTATCACCTGTTCCTTGCCCATGAGGTTCTCGAGCAGCACCGCGAATTCGTCGCCGCCGAGCCGCGCGACCGTGTCGCCGTTCCGGGTCGCCTTCACGAGACGCTGCGCACTCTTATGCAGCACGCGATCGCCCTGTGCGTGGCCGAAGGAGTCGTTGATCTTCTTGAAGTTGTCGAGGTCGACAAACATCACCGCGACACCGCGGCCGTTTCGCCGGCTGACCGCGACGGCATGCTCGACGCGGTCGCGGAACAGCGATCGATTGGCGAGAAGCGTCAGCGGGTCGTGGAACGCCATCCGTTTCAGCTGTTCTTCCATGCCCTTGCGATCGGTCGTATCGCGAATGTTCAGCAACCGCCCACCGATCGCCGGCTCCGAATCCATGTTGGTGCCGTGAATCTCGACGACGCGTTGCTTGTCGTCGCCGCGCGGCACGCGCGCCTCAAGATTGGCCGACGCGCCGTCGGACGCGAGATCGCGGGCGAGAAACTCGCGCAGCCGGGCACGGTCGTCAAATGCAACCAGGTCGTCCAGCTGCTGGCCGATCAGGTCCTGTGGCGCCAGCCCGAAAATGCGCTCGGCGGTCGGCGTCACATAGGTGATCCTGCCGTCCGCGGCGACGATGGCGATGATATCCGAGGTATTGCGGATGAGCGCCGAAAAGCGCGCCTCGGCCGAGCGCGTGGCAAGTCCGGTCTGGACGGCAACCGCGAGCGCGGTCGCGAACGCCTGGCGCGCGAACAGCAGGCCCGCCGCGATGCAGACGACCCAGGCGATGAGACCTGCCGGCTCGCTGAAGCTGCCGGAATGCAGCATCAGGAGCGCGTAGCCCGCAAACATCAGTGCCGCATAAGGCATGAGTGGCGCGAATGGCGACCCGCGCTCGGCGGCGTCTATTGGCGGTGCGCGCCGCTCCGTGCGCAGGTAGTCTAAATGCGCGGCGACTGCGAAAGTCGCGATCGCGAACAGATGCAACGGTGCCGCGGACAGCGAAACGCCGCCGGCCGCCGCTGCATGCGCCTCGATCAGGCGCGCGCTGAGAAGGGCGGCGAGCGCGAACGCGAATGCAACGAGCCCCGGCCAGCCCTGCCAATCCGAGCGGCGGAGCAGCAGGATCGCGGCGAGCACGCCAATGACGGCATCGAGTCCCACGGTCCAGGAGCCGCGTGCAGGCAAGGCATCCGGCGCCAGGTCGTGCGGCATCGAAAGCCACAGCACGGTGCCCACGCAGAGCGCGACCAGCGTCGCCTCGAGCCAGAACTGGGGACCGAAGGATTTCCCGCGCGTCGAGCGCAGTAATCCGACGGCCGCCATCGCGGCACAGGGGAAGAAGGCGAATTGGAACAGGCTCGACGCGAGATGCAATGCAGGAATGTCGAAGGAGCGAATCGCCGGCACGGCGAGCGTGGCGGCCAGCTGGGCGCCGAGTGCGAGCGACAGCCAGCGCCAGGCGCTGCGTCGCTCGGTCTTCAGCTCACGAAGGCCGGCGGCCCGCCATGCGACTGAAACGGCGGCAAGTGTCGCCGCAATCCCGGTGAAGAGCGCGACGAGTTCGTCGCCGGGTTTGCCGGCCGTAAGCCCCGTGATTGCCGAAAAGACGGTAAGCCCGATGCAAAGCAGCACGAGCCAGGCCGCCGAATGGTCAAACCATGGCGCCAGGGCTTCGCGCAGCCCATTACCGGACGGCTGATTTCGGTCCAGCTCCATCGAGCATGCTCCCTTCTCCAAGGCGCCCGGACGGGTCCGCAGGGGCCCGGAGAATCAGCCTGATGGTGACTTAATGTGGCGGGGCCGGACGCCGAGCACATCACATAAAGCAGGCGAATTTGCGGGTTTCGGGTCGCCGCCGCGCCTGGTTTAGGGGAATAGCGTGACGCGTATCCCGTTGGAGGGTGGGGTTCCGCGGCAGGAGGGGACAGTCCCCTTTGCGGGAAGCAAAGGGGACAGTCCCCTAAAAGGGGATGTCGTCGTCGAAGGACTCGGCCACGCCTGCGGTTTCTGGACGGGCAGCCGGCTCTTCGTTCCGCTGCGGCGCGCGCTCGGCGGGTGCGCCCGCACTGCGCTCGCTCGAATTGCGAC
>JANLWE010000105.1:0-16068 GCA_031364365.1 Gammaproteobacteria bacterium
GGAGCGCGGCGCACGGGTCAGCAATCGCGAGAAGTGGCGCACGTCGCTCATGTTCCAGGCGATGTAAAAGAGGATCGCGGCGAGCGCGGCGAGCGGTATATGCGCTGCCCACGGTGCGAATATCACGATGACAAGGACCAGGAAGACGGAGTGGATGACACCGGCGAGCGGGCTGGTCGCGCCATTGCGGATGCTGGTCGCCGTGCGGGCGATTGCGCCGGTAGCCGCGAATCCGCCAAAGACCGGTGCAAGGATGTTCGCGGCGCCCTGCCCGATCAGTTCCTGATTGGGGTTGTGCCGCGCACCGGTCATGCCGTCAGCAACGACCGCGGTCAGGAGCGATTCGATTGCGCCCAGGAGCGCGATCGTGAAAGCCGGACCGACAAGTTGAAGCACCTCGGCCATCGTCAGGCTCGGCCATTGCAATGCTGGCAGGGTCCGCGGAATGCCGCCGAACGCGGTGCCAATCGTCGCGACGCTGGGGAACTGCCAGATCGCCTGCACGGCGGTCGCGAGCAGCATCGCGACGAGCGGCGCCGGTACGCGCCCGAGTCCCGGTACCCGGTCGAGCAGGCGGCCACCGACCACGACAATCAGGAGCGCCAGCATCGCGATGCCAGTCGTCGGCAAGTCGAAGCCTGGCAGCGCCTGGATCAGCGACCAGGTTTTCTCGTGAAAATGCGTGCCGGCATCGACCGAGTCCAGGCCAAAGAAGTACTTCCACTGCCCGACCCAGATGATCACGGCGATGCCCGAGGTGAATCCGACGATCACCGGATTCGGAATGAAACGGATCACGCCGCCGAGCTGCGCGAAGCCCATCCCGAGCAGCATGACGCCGGCCATCAGGGTCGCGACCTGGAGCCCCGCAATCCCGAATTGCGCCGTAATCCCTGCGAGAACCACAACGAACGCGCCGGTGGGGCCCGAGACCTGCACGCGCGTGCCGCCGAGCAGCGAAGTCGCGAGCCCCGCGATGATCGCCGTATAGATGCCCTGCTCCGGCTCGGCGCCGGAGGCGATCGCAAACGCCATCGCAAGCGGCAGGGCTACGACGCCGACCACGACGCCCGCGACGACGTTTCGCCAGATCTCGCCGCGCCGGAACAGGCCCGCCCGTCTGGCTTCGAAGAATGCGATCATAGGAACACATCATGCCCTTGATCGCCGGTTTCGACGACGAACTGTTGACTTTGGACGGCGGACTCGCGACCGAGCTGGAACGGCGCGGCCACGATGTCTCGAGCTCGCTGTGGTCGGCGCGATTGCTGAAGACCGCTCCCGAAGCGATCGAACAGCTGCACTACGACTACTTCGCCGCCGGGGCACGCTGTGCGATCTCGGCCAGCTATCAGGCGAGCTACGAAGGCTTCGCCGCACTTGGCATCGGCGCCGACGAAACGACTGCGCTGCTGCGCCTTTCCGTCGAACTGGCCCAATCCGCCCGCGCGCGCTGGCGCCGCGACCATCCTGCGGACCGTCGCAAGCTGTATGTAGCAGCCTCGGTCGGACCCTATGGCGCCATCTTGCACGACGGCGCGGAGTATCACGGCGACTATGGGCTCTCTGTCGAGGAGCTCATCGCGTTCCATACTCCGCGGTTCGAGGTGCTTGCGACCTCGGGTGCGGACTTCCTGGCCTGCGAGACCTTGCCAGTACTCGACGAGGCGCGCGCACTGGCCACCCTGCTTGCGCGGTATCCCGACGCGCTCGCCTGGATGAGTTTCACCTCGCCTGACGGCATCCACACTTCCCATGGCGAACTCCTGACCGAGTGCGCGCAGGTTCTCGATCGCGTACCTAACGTCGTCGCGATCGGTGTGAATTGCGTAAAGCCGGAAATCGTCGGCACTGCCATCCGCGGGCTCAAAGCCGGCACCAGCAAGGCAGTCGTCGTTTACCCGAATTCAGGCGAGCACTGGGATGGCAAGTCGCATGACTGGCACGGCTCGGCTTATCAGAACAGTCTGGCAGCGCTCGCCCCGCAATGGATCAGCGCCGGCGCGCGCTTGGTAGGCGGCTGTTGCCGCGTCGGACCGCAGGAAATCGCTGTGCTTGCTGGGGTGCTGTCGGACGTCAATTCAACTGCGGTTCGAAAGAATCTTTAGCGCGCGGGCCTGTATCAACGTCGAGTCTGCGTCGCCGAGGATCTGATTGACTTCGCGCACGTAACTTAACACCGCGTCAGCGACCAATGGCTTGCTGATCAGGTAGCCCTGCGCGTAATCGCAGCCGAGTCCGCGCAGCATCAGCAGCGTATCGGCTTCCTCGACGCCTTCCGCCACCACTTTCAGTCCCAGGTTGTGGCCGAGCTCGATTGTGGAACTGACGATACTGGCATCGTCAGCGTCGATGTGAGCTCGCGACACAAAGGAGCGGTCAATCTTGAGTTCGTCGACCGGTAGTTTGCGAAGCTGCGAAAGTGACGAGTAGCCAGTGCCGAAGTCGTCGATCGCAAACCGCACACCTGCCACGCGCAGCAATTCCATGTTGCGCGCCGAAGTGCCGGGATCGCGCATCATCGCGCTTTCGGTAATCTCGAGAATCAGGCTAGTCGCCGCAACGCGGTGCTTGGCAAGCAGCCGGAGAATCGCGTCACCCAGGTCGGCGTCGACGATGTCGCCCGCCGAAAGATTCACGGCAACATCGAGCACGAAATCGTTTCGTTGCCATTCCGCCATCTGATGGATCGCCGCCCGGAGAACCCAGTCCGTGAGCTGGCGCGATCCGCCAGTCTGCTCGGCAAGTGGCACGAACTCGGCCGGTGAAACCGCCCCCAGCCTGGGATGATTCCATCGCACCAGCGCCTCGACGCTCGTAACACGACGGGTGGCGATTGCCACCTTGGGCTGGAATGCGAGGTGCAGTTCGTTGCCTTCGATTGCTCGGCGCAGATCCGTCATCATTTCGAGCCGGCGGCGATGTTCTTCGTCGCTGCCGACACGGAAAACACCGATACGGTCGCGCGATTCTTCGGCGTCATGCAACGCGATCTCGGCACGTCTGATCATTTCGTCGGCTGCGCTACCCTGCTCGGGACTGGTGCACATGCCGGCCCTGACCTGGAGTTCGACCTCGACCTGATTGACGGTCAGCGGCTCTCGCGCAATATCAATGACCGTGGCCGCAAGTCGCGGTGCGTGTTGCGTGGAGTGCCGACGCCTCAATAGCATGAGGTAGCGGCTGGCGCCAAGCCGTGCCACGAATTCATCGGGACGGCACGCGATCACCAGCCTCTTCGCCGTTTGACGCAGTACTTCATCGGCGATTCCGTGTCCCAACGACGCATTGAGCTCCCGGAGATTGCTCAAATGAATCACCATCGCCGTCACGCAAGATTTGCCGCCCGCTTCTGCAAGCATGCGAGTGAGATCGCCTTCAGCCCGCGTCCGGTTCGGCAGCCCGGTCAGCTCGTCGTGATAGGCCTGGTGCGTGATTCGGGCTTCGCGCTCGGCGACCCGTTGCTGCATTGCATTCAGCGTGCCCGCCAATCTCCGGAATTCTTCGCTCCCCTTGATCTCGATCGGTTCGTCGTACTGCCCGTCCTCGATGCGCCGGGCCGCTGCGACCAGCTTGCCGATCGGCCGCGTTGCGCTCTGTCCGAGTAGTACGGCGACGATCATCGCGAGTAGCAGTGCAGTGCCACTAACGAGGTACATCGCATTGCGAATTGCGAAGTACGGCGACAGTACTTCCTGCGCCGGCTTCAACAGGACGAGCTGCACGGTGTCGTTGCCGGGCTCGATCCTGACGATGTGTGCGAGGAAATCCTCGGTAGCCAATCGCACCATGCCGGTGTTCGAACCTTCCGCGTCGCTATCGCCCCGCAAGGCGGCCAGCGGGATCCCAAGCTCCTGATCGAGGGTCGAGGCAATGCTTTGCACCGTCGCGCCTTCGACTGCGATGAAACTCACGTCCACGCCCACCAGGTCGCCGATCTTGCGCGCCAGAGCATCATTGATGGCAAAGCCCATGACCAGCCAGGCGATGGTGTCGGGCGCCTGCACCGGGGCCGCAAAGAACTGGTACAGCCGTCCGGATCGCAGCGCGAAATGTGGAAGGCCCGGACTCATCAGCGCACGATCAATGAGATCGTCCATGGACGCGACGAAACTCCGGTCCGCATCCTCCGTGGATGCGATCAGATCGCCCTGGGTATCCACAACCAGCAGCAGATCCGCATCGATGCGTCGTGAGTGATTTGATGCAGCCGAAAGAATCGTCGGGACATCGCTTGACGACACCGCTTCGCGGAATCCGAAATCCGCCGCCAACACCGCCACGCCGCTGGCCAGCTGGCTCGCCCGAAACTGCACGAGCTGCAGTGCGTATGAGCCTCCGGCCTCGAGCTGCTCAACTGCCCGCGCTTCAACGTTTCGCCTCGTGCTGGCGAGCACTGCGACAAGCGTCACGGTTTGCGTGACCGCGATCAGGCCGATGATCAGCACGAGAAGCCGGTTGCGAAAGCTGTTCATGGGACCGGTTGTAATGACCTGACTTAATCCTAGGTGTCGGACCCGTCCGCGGCGAGGAGCAAGGGGCAGTTTTGAGACCTCGCGCAAACGCTGATCGCAAAAAAGCCTTGTGGCGACGCTATTTCAGCCTGGCCGCGATGCTTGCGGTCGTCTGCTGGACCGCCGGCGCCGGAGCTGCCGCGCTGCTCGTGAATGTCGCGAAACCGGACGGGACCCCGCTCAGGGGTGCCGTCGTGATGCTGCATGGCCCCGCGGGTTTCGCGTCGAAGGCGCCGGCGACGTATGTCGTCGATCAGGTCGACCAGGTTTTCAAGCCCGACCTCATGGTCATTCCAGTCGGCTCGACGGTGACATTTCCGAATTCGGACAAGGTAAGCCATCAGGTTTACTCGTTCTCGCCAGCCAGGCGTTTCCAGTTGCCGCTCTACCGTGGAACTCCATATGCGCCGACGAAATTCGAGAACGCCGGCATCGTCACGCTCGGCTGCAACATTCACGACGACATGATTGCGTACCTGATAGTCACGGATGCCGCCTGGTTCGGCCGCACCGGTCCTGACGGGAGCTGGAGTGCGAGTGAGCTGCCCGCCGGCCAATTCCGGGTCGAAGTCTGGCATCCGCGGCTGCGCGAAAAGACCCCGAACATCGAACAAAGCCTGATTCTCGATGCATCCCAATCCGACAAACTCAACGTGAAACTCACGCGGACGCTGCGACCCGAACCACTGGGGCGCAAGCCGCGGTCCTGGAGCGATTACTGATGAGCGTGAAAGCCTTGCTCCTGCTGGCGCTTGTATCCGCAACCGCGCGGGCCGAAGGACAGTTCGACCTGTCGGTCGACATGCGTCTGATTGCCTCTGATGGCCCGACGTCGTACTTGTACGGCGGCCTGGGCAAGCTGCGTTTTGACGAAGAACATGATGGCTTGCAGGTCGGAAGATTGCGTGCCGCCTGGAGTCAGTCACTGGGTGAAACACTGAATGTTCACGTCGACGCATCGCTCTGGCACCCGGGTGACGATAATGCCTTCGACCTGACGGAGGCCTATCTCGAATACCGTCCTTACCCGGCTGGAGGCTGGCGCTCGCGAGTCAAGATCGGCGCCTTCTACGCGCCGATCTCACTCGAGCATCGCGCTGCCGGCTGGACAAATCCCTACCTGATCAGCTCTTCCGCGATCAACACCTGGGTCGGCGAGGAATTGCGTACGATCGGAGCCGAGTACAGCCTGGAATGGCTCGGCACCCGCTCCGGCCACGATTTCGACGCGGGAGTTGTCGCCGGAATATACGGTTACAACGACCCGGCCGGCATTCTGGTGGCATCCCGTGGATGGGCCCTGCATGACCGCCAGACCACGCTGTTCGGCGAGGTCGGCGAAGCCGGCAACGGTCCTGTTCCCGGCCGGGTCCTTTTCAAGGAAATCGACAGTCGTCCGGGCTATTACGTTGGAGCACAGCTGCGGTATCTCGACCGGGCCGAACTGCGCTTCATGCACTACGACAATCGCGCGGATCCTGAGGAGTTCGATCCAGGCATCAATGACTTCGCCTGGCTGACCTACTTTGACAGCATTGGCTTGCGTGTCGAGACCGCAGGCGGTTGGACGTTCATCAGCCAATGGCTTCGCGGCGAAACCATCGTCGAGCCGGAATCGGGTTACGAGAAGTGGGAATACAGCTCGACATTCGCACTTCTGAGCAAAGCAATCGGCCCGCATCGAATCTCCGTGCGCGCGGACTGGTTCGACACCGATCATTTCGAGACAAGCTATCCGCCGGGCGACAAGGAATCCGGAAACGCATGGACAGCTGGCTACTCGTACGAGCGCAGTGATCATTGGAGCTTTGCCGTCGAAGCCCTGCAGATCAAAAGCGATGTCTCAATGCGCGCGATGCTTGGCGAGCCGACTCACGCCACCGAGCAGCAGCTGCAGTTTCAGGTCCGATATTCACGGTGAGGGCCCCGAATCGCATGGGGGCCCTTCGATCGGCCTTGGCTTCGGCATTTTCAGGTAATTCAATTACATAGCTGACAGTCCGGACTCGCCGCCCGGTCGAGGCACCGACTCTAGTTGCGAATGATTCTCACTTACTATTATGCTAGACGCTGCTTTCTTGATTGCAGGTCGATTCATGAAAACCGCTGGTCTTCGCTGGGTCATGGCAGTCGCAATCAGTGCCGGCCTGGCGGCAGCATCCGCGCGTGCAGACACGCCGGAATTCACGCTCGTGATCGAGTCCCATCGCTTCATCCCGGCGGAGCTCAGGGTGCCGGCCGGGCAGAAAATACGGCTGCTGGTCGAGAACCGCGATCCGACGGCCGAGGAATTCGAGAGCTACGACTTCAATCGCGAAAAGGTCGTGCCGGGGAAAGGCCGGATCGTTCTCTTCGTCGGACCCCTCAAGCCCGGTCGCTACGAGTTTTTCGGTGAATTCAACTCCGATACCGCTCGCGGATTCCTCGTCGCCGAGTAACGAATGATCGCCTCATTCGTCATTGTGTTGCGTGAGGTCTTCGAGGTGGCGCTGATCATCAGCATCGCGCTCGCAGCCTCAAGGGGGCTTGCCGGAAGCCGGCGCGCCATTCTGATGGGTTGCGTGGCCGGGCTGGCCGGAGCGCTTGCGCTGGCCGGTGCGACCGGCTGGCTCGGCGAGACGCTGGAGGGCATGGGCCCGGATGTATTCAATGCAGGCGTCCTGCTGGCCGCCGTCTTGATGTTGTCCTGGCATCACATCTGGATGCAGCGGCATGGTGCCGCCATTGCACATGAACTCAAGTCGGTCGGCGGCGAGGTTCGCGCCGGCGCCCGCCCTTTGGGCGCGCTCGCGATCGTGGTCGCGCTCGCTGCACTGCGCGAGGGTGCCGAGGTCGTGCTGTTCCTCTACGGAGTCGCCGCGGGCGGTGAGAAAGCCGCGCCGATGATCCTCGGTGGTGCACTCGGCCTGGTCGGTGGCGCCGCAGCGGGCACGCTGTTGTACTTCGGCCTGATGCGCATCCCTGCGCGGCATCTGTTCGCGGTGACCGGCTGGATGCTGCTGTTTCTCGCCGCCGGAATGGCCGCACAGGCAGCCGCATTTCTGGTTCAGTCCGGGTGGCTGCCCGCAATCGTCGAACCGCTGTGGGATACCTCGTCTCTGCTGCCGCAGCACAGCCTGCCCGGCCAGATTCTTCATGCGCTGGCGGGTTATGACGACCGGCCGAGCGGGATCCAGCTGCTGTTCTTCTGCTTGACGTTTGCATCGGTACTAATGCTGGCGTGGATCGTGAATCGCAGGAAGCCGTCCGGCATGCGAGTCCCTGTCATCGCGGCCCTGATCATCTTGACCGCTGCGGCGGTCGTCGCCGCACCGCGCGCCGACGCCGTGGACAAGGTGTACTCGCCGATCATCGAGGAAGGCGAAAGAGCGATCGAATTGCGCGGCCATCGCGAATCCGATGGCGATCCAGGCGCGGACGGCGCCCAGCAGTACAAGCTTGACCTTGAGTATTCGCCGACCTGGTACTGGAAGAGCGAACTCGTCGGCGAATGGGAAAAGGAACCCGGCGCAGATCTCGAGAATACCGAAGTGGCCTGGGAAAACATTTTCCAGCTGTTCGAGCAGGGCCGCTACGCGATCGATGCAGGCCTGCTCGTCGAGTACGCGCATTCCACTGAGCCGGGTGGCGATGACAAGCTGGAGCTGGGTGCCTTGCTGCAGAAGGATTTCGGCGTGAACCAGATGCGCTTCAATCTGGTGGCGGAACGCGAGTTCCACTCGGATGCGGAGACGGAGCTTGAGTACGCGCTGCAGTATCGCTGGCGGCGCAATCCCCGCTTTGAACCCGGCATCGAAATGTATGGCGAATTCGGGGAGCTCGATGACTTTGGCTCACTCGGCGATCACGGGCACGAAGCAGGCCCGGCCGCGTTCGGTCGAGTTCCACTCGGACGCGGCGCACTCAAATACGAGTTCGCCTGGCTGATCGGACTGACCGATGATGCCGCGGCGCAGACCGCGCGCTTCCTGCTCGAATACGAATTCTGACCGACGGGTTGTGCTGGCCGTGCAGCGGCAAAAACCCGATAATCGGCGCCGCTATCCGGGGAGCGCGAGCGCATGGACAGTTTCTCGATCGCCGGCTTCGCCTGGCGCGTGGTATTCGCGGTGGCGCTGGTGCTGCTGACGTTCAATCCGGCTGGTTTCAGCTATTTCCACTGGGTCAGCGGCAATTTCCCCTCGGTCACGCCGGCGCAGGTCGTGGTCGGTATCGCAGCGTTGGTCTGGCTCTTCGTGTCCTGGGGTTGGCTCGACATTCGCAATGCCACCACGATGACCTGGGTGGTTCTCATCGCGCTCGGCTTGATCCTGGGGGTCGGCATGTCCTGGGCGATCATTCGGCGCGAACTCACCGGTCAGGCCTCGGTGGACGAGATCGAAGACAATCGCTAGCGAGTCCGAAAGGGCCAGAGTGTGGTGGGCGTGCGACGAGTGGCGCGACCGCGCAAGGGCGATGATGTCCAATAGGCAAGGCCAGTACGAGGGTGCTGGCCCCCAACGAGGGAACCGATGAAGAAAAGGACCATTGTCATTGCAGCGGTCGTCGTGGTCGCCGGCCTCGCGGCAGCGGCACTGGCCTGGCGCGCCCGCGGCGACAAGCCGCTCGAAGTGCAGACCGCCGAGGCGGATCGCCAGAAGGTCGTGCAGAAGGCCAATGCGACCGGCAGGGTGCAGCCAAAGACCCAAGTCAAGATCAGCGCGGACTTCAGCGCCAGGATCATGCGCCTCGGCGTCAAGGATGGCGATCGGGTCGAGCAGGGCCAATTCCTGGTCGAACTCGACCGCGAGGCGTACGTAGCGGCGGTGGAGAGAGCGCAGGCCAACGTACGTTCAGCCGAGGCGAATGCAAGGCTGGTGCGAGAGAGCATGTTGCAGGCCGAAAGGGAGTTCAATCGCGCCAAGGAGATTGTCAGGCTCAAGCTCGATTCCCAGGCGCGGCTCGACGCGACCGAGGCGGCCCTCAAGGTCGAGGCGGCTCGCTACGAGGCGGCGGTGGGCAACGTCACCGAGGCGCGGGCGGCCCAGAAGCAGTCCCAGGACTCTCTTTCGAAGACGGCCATCTATGCGCCGATGGCCGGCGTGATCAGCGAATTGCGGCGCGAGCAGGGCGAGATCGCCATCGGTTCCCAACTCCAGGAGGACGTCATCATGGTGATCTCGGACCTGTCCGAGATGGAAGTGCAGCTCGACGTCGACGAAAACGACATCGTCTCGGTGGCCCTCGGCGACCTCGCGGAAATCGAGGCGGATGCCCTGCCCGGCCGTACGCTGATCGGCACCGTCTACGAAATAGGCAACAGCGCCAAGGCGCAGGGTGCGGAGGGTGAGGCAGGGAACCAGAAGACCGAGTTCCTGGTGAAGGTCGCCATCATCGATCCGCCCGCGGAGCTCAGGCCCGGCATGACGGCGAGCGCGGACATCGTCACGGATACGAAGGAGTCCACGCTGAGTGTGCCAATCCAGTGCGTCACTGTCCGCACGCTCGAGCAATTGAAAGCCGGCAAGGAAGGCAAGGAAGGCGAAGATGCGGCGGCGGCGTTCCAGGCCGACGACGACGGCTTCGTGCAGGTCGTGTTCGTACTCGAGGGTGAAACGGTGGTCGCAAGGCAGGTCAAGACCGGCATCCAGGGCGAAAACCTGATCGAGATCGTGGGCGGGCTCGAGCAGGGTACGACCGTGATTTCCGGCAGCTACCGCGCAATTTCGCGCGACCTGGTGCCGGGAGCGAAGGTCAAGGTCAATAACGAACCCGAAAAGCAGGACCAGACCTGACATGAGCGAGACCCGGGAAGGCGTGGCGGCCCATGAGCGGTCGCCGACCCTCGTGATCCAGGATCTCGTCAAGACCTACGTCATGGGTGAATCCGAAGTGCGTGCGTTGTGTGGCGTGTCGCTGAATATCGACCGCAATGAATACGTCGCCATCATGGGGCCGTCCGGGTCTGGCAAATCCACGTTGATGAACCTGATTGGCTGTCTCGACACGCCGACCTCCGGGACTTACCTGCTCGAGGGGCAGTCGGTCAGCGAAATGAGTGACGACGAACTGGCCGACATCCGCAACCGGCAGATCGGATTCGTGTTCCAGACATTCAACCTGCTACCCCGCGCCGATGTGCTGCACAACGTCGAGCTGCCGCTGGTCTACGCGGGTGTTTCGCGCGGTGAACGGCGCAAGCGGGCTGAGGCTGCGATTGCCCGTGTCGGGCTGGCCGACCGCGCGCGCCATCGGCCAAACGAGCTTTCGGGTGGCCAGCGGCAGCGCGTGGCCGTCGCCCGGGCACTGGTCGGCAAGCCGTCGATCATTCTCGCCGACGAGCCTACCGGCAACCTTGACAGCAAGACCGGCGCGGAAATCATGCAGATGTTCGACGAACTCCACGCTTCCGGCCAGACCATCATCCTGATCACTCACGAAGACGAAATCGCCGCGCATGCGAGGCGGACCATCCGGCTCCGCGACGGCGTGATCGAGAGCGACGTGGTGGCTGACTCCACATGAGACTTGGGCTCGACATCGCGGAGTCGGCGCGGATCTCGTGGTCCGCGATCATCGCCAACAAGGGCCGCGGCGCGTTGACCGCGCTTGGCATCATCATCGGCATCGTCGCGGTGATTACTACCATGACGGCGGCCAACGGGCTCGCCAACAGTTTTCGCCAGTCGTTCTCCGCGGTCGGCGCCGACGTGGTCTACGTGTCGCGCATGCCGTGGGTCATCGTCGGCGACTTCTTCCTGTACCGCAACCGCCCGAGGATCGAACTGCAGGAATCCGAGCAGCTCGCCAGGAACCTGCGCGGCCGCGCGGTCGTCAACCCGAACATCGACATCAACCGCCCGGTGAAGTACCGCCAGGCGACCGTCGAATCCGCGACCATCATCGGCACCACTGAGAAGCAGATCGTCGTGTCGAGTGCGGTTCCGGAGACCGGGCGTTTTCTGATGCCGTTCGACCTGCAGTACCGGCGCCCCGTCTGCGTGATCGGCTTTGAGATCAGGGAGCGGCTGTTCGGCGAGGTCGACCCGCTGAACGAGGAGATCCGCATCGGCCGTCACACGTGCCGCGTAATCGGCGTCATGGAAAAGCAGGGCAGCAGCTTTTTCGGCGGGCCCAACTTCGACCTGCAAATCTTCATCCCGGTGTCCACGTTCGAAAAAATATTCGGCGGCCGCAGCTCAGGCCGAGACGTCAATATTGCGGTCAAGGCGCCGAGCCAGGAGGCACTTGCGGAGCTCGAGTACGAGATCATCGGGGAAATGCGCAAGGTTCGCGGACTGCGGCCGGGCGAGGAGGACAACTTTTCGATCAACAAGCTCGACACGCTGGTAGACGCCTATAACAACGTGATGGGCGTGGTGCTGCTGGTCGGACTGCTGGTGACCGGCATCTCCCTGTTCGTCGGCGGTGTCGGCGTCATGAACATCATGTTCGTCTCGGTCACCGAGCGGACTCGCGAGATCGGTATCCGCAAAGCCATCGGTGCGAAGCGCCGAAGCATCCTGATGCAGTTCATCTTCGAGGCCGGGGTGATCTGCCTGTTCGGTGGGCTGGTGGGCATTCTGCTCGCCTGGCTGCTGACCCTGTTGATAGACGCGACGCTGATGCCGGCCAGCATCTCGTGGCCCATCGTCGTCATGGCGCTGCTGATATCGCTGCTCGTGGGCGTGATCGCGGGCATCGTGCCGGCGTACAAGGGCGCCCGGCAGGACCCGATCGAGGCGCTTCGATATGAATGACCCCGTCCTGAGGGCCTAGGATGGAATGGCTCGACACGCTCATGATGTCGCTCGGGTCGATCCGCGCCAACAAGCTGCGGTCGTTTCTGACGCTTATCGGCATCGTCGCCGGAGTCGCCTCGATCATCGGCGTAATGACCGGCATCTCGGTGGTGCAGACGACGCTGGAAGAGGAAATGAGCGTGCTCGGCGCGCAGACCTTCCAGGTGCAGAAGTGGCCCGCCGGCGGTTTCACCAGTGACGAGGACCAACGCAAGGCGATGCGCCGCCCGCCCGTGACCATCGGCAACGCCGAGGCGATTCGCCGGCAGGCAACGCTGGTGGACAAGGTCGGCTCCGAATTGTGGGAGTTCGGCAGGACAGTCCGCTATCGCGGCGAGTCGACCGAATCCAACATCAATATCTGCGGCGGAGATCCGCAGTACCCCGAGAACAATACGCACTTCATCGAGCTCGGCCGCAACCTCTCGGAGATCGACTTGCGCGCCGTGCGAAAGGTGGCGGTGATTGGCTCGGCGCTCGCGGACCGGTTCTTTCCGTTCGAGGACCCGATCGGCCGCAGGATCCAGGTGGATGGGCGCGAGTTCCAGGTCATCGGCGTGTTCGCCCCGAAGAAATCCGCCTTCGGCGCCGGTTACGACAACTACGTGCTGATGCCATACACGGTCTTCATGCAGATCTACGGAATGACCGATTCGGAAGGGTTCGCCCGTTCGGTCAATGTCACGGTGCGGGCGATCACGCCCGCGCTCGTCAACGATGCGATCGAGGAGACCCGCCAAATCCTGCGGCGGGTGCGCAACGTCAAGCCGGGAGCGGAGGACAATTTCGAGTTCTTCAGCAGCCAGAGTCTGATCGACAACTTCAATGAAGTGACCGTAGGCGTGAAGATCGGCGCTTTCGTACTCGGCATCATTGCCCTGGTCGTCGCAGGCATCGGCATCATGAATATCATGCTGGTGTCGGTCACCGAACGGACCAAGGAGATCGGCATCCGCAAGTCCATCGGCGCGAGGCGCAGCAGCATTCTCAGGCAGTTCCTGCTCGAGGCAGTGATCCTCTGCAACGTCGGCGGGCTGATCGGCGTGGCGGTGGGCTTCGGACTCGGCAACATCGTCGCCCTGTTCGCCTCCTTCGAAGTGTCGGTGCCGATGGAGTGGGCGGTGATCGGCCTGCTGTTCTGCTCAATGGTGGGCATCGGCTTCGGGCTGCTCCCGGCGATCAAGGCGTCGCGGCTCGATCCAATCGAGGCGCTGCGCTACGAGTAGTCCGCAGCGACCCCGCAGGCAGGTCCCGCGATGAGGCAACATCCACGACCGGGAGCAACAGTCTCGACGCATGTTCCGCATCGTGATGGATCGTGATGTCGGCAATCTTCGATGCGGCTGCAACGGCCTCGGACTCTCCAGTCTGCAGGTTAAGCGACAGATGCGGGGCGAAAGAAGCCGAAATCTGCGCGCGAATCCGATGGCCCCTGCCGAATCGGATGCTCGTGTTCAACGCGGGTAGTCGCAGTTCATAGACCCGGCCGGGTTCGAGCAACTGCTTTCCCGCCTCGGGGTCGCGATAGCTCGCGCGCAACACATCGTTGCCGGGGCTCATCAGGTTGTATGCGCGGCCGTCAGGGTAGACGTCCTGCAATCGAACCCACAGGTCGAAATCGCGACAGTCGCACGACGCATGGATCACGGCTGTGATGGCGCCGGCAACCCATAGATCCTCCTGCAGCGGCTCGCTATCGAAAGTAAGCAGGTCTTCGCGCGTTTGCAGCTCGCGATAGTCATGCGGACCGAAGGCATCGTAGGGATCGGTGACCGGGTTCTGCGGATCGGCCGTGAACGTGCTGCGCGAGGCCTGCGATGCCGGCTGCCCATTCTGCAACTGGCGCCGTTGGCTGTCTCCGTCCAACCCAAGATACAGCGGCAAGGTCCGGGATTCCGCCGGTGGCCAGCGGGTGTCATCGCGCCACTCGTTGGCACCCATGGCGAAATGGCGCACTGGCGATGCGTCCTTGAACCGGTTGTCGATGCCACGCAGGTAGTGGTCGTGAAAATCGAGCACGATCTCGTCGTAGTCGATGGCAGCCTCCGGTCCAAAATCGATGTCACCTGTGCGGCGGGCCGCCGTCGACGAAACTCCATGCACCCACGGACCGATCAGAAGATGCGTGCGCGGGTCGCCCTGCCCGATTCGCGCCTGCACCAGGCCGTTGAAATTGGTTGCCGCGCCTTCCGGTCCATAGGCTTCGTCGTACCAGCCGCTCAGGTTCAGCACCGCAGCCGATACGCGCGAGTAGCGACCGCGCAGCTCGGCCCAGTCCCACCAGGCGTCGTCCGGCGGATGCGCCAGCCACTCGAAGTAGAACGGCGCTTCCTGCTGGAGCCAGGGCAAGTCCTTCAATGGCAGCCACGATTGATACTTCCGCGCGACCGACGGCCAGGCCGCAGCGGCAGCGGCAGCATCCCGTGTTCCAGGCAGATCAAGTCGACTGCGCGCATCCGGTGCGACGTCGGCGTAGATCCACGGCAGCCACGACAAGTCGAAGACACCGCTCATGTAGAAGAAATTGCGCGGCGATGAAAACGTCATGGCCGGCGCCATCGCCAACAGGTGCGGCGGCGACTCCATGGCCGCAAGCCATTGCACGGCGCCCGGGTACGACAGGCCATAGCTGCCGACCTTGCCATTGGACCAGGCCTGTGCCGCGGTCCATTCAATGGTGTCGTAGCCATCCCGGCCTTCGTGCCGGTATGGATCAAAGCGTCCATCGGATTCGTAACGGCCGCGCACGTCCTGCAGCACCACCGCATAGCCGCGTTCCACGGCTTTCAGGTGAATCTGATAGTCCTGCGCAGCGCCATGCTTGCCGTATGGCGTGCGATACACCAGAACCGGGAACGGGCCGCCGCGCGCTGGCCGATAGACGTCCGCCCGCAGTACCGTGCCGTCCCGCATCGGTACCGCAACATTCCGGTCGATCACATTGGGATGGGCGCAGCCAGCGACTGCCGCCAGCAATAGTGCGGTCGCAATCAGGCCACTGTGGTTTTCAATGTCCATCGCTCGTGCGCTTTTCGGAATGCTAGCAGTCACCCTGAGTTTCATGGAAACTACCCGCGCCGCAGCCCGGTTGCGGCCTCCAACCCCAGTTGAGGTCCAGGCGGCATGGCCGACGTCTTTATTTCCTACGCCCGCACCGACAAGGAACGCGTCGCGCCGCTCGTCGCCGCGCTCGAGGCGAAGGGTTGGTCGGTGTGGTGGGACCCGGAAATCGCGGCTGGCCAGCAGTTCGACGACCAGATCGAAGCGGAGATCAATGCGGCCAGGGCCGTGCTGGTGGTCTGGACCCCGACCTCCGTGGCCTCCCGCTGGGTGCGCGGTGAGGCGCGCGAGGCCGCCGATCGGGGCATTCTGGTCCCGGTACGATTCGAGGACGCCCGTCTGCCAATGGACGTGCGCGCTCTTCATACCACCGACCTCGATAAGTGGGGAGAAGATCCCGCGAGCCCGCCGTTCCAGGAAGTCTTGCGGGCGCTCGGCTCCATGATCGCGCGCCAGGGCACGCCGCAGACCACGAAATCCGCTTCTGGCTCCGCGCCGTCCGCTGCTGCTTCCGGTCCCGCTCGCGTGTCGATCTGCGTCCTGCCCTTCGCAAACATGAGTGGCGATGCGGAACAGTAATACTTCAGCGACGGCATCAGCGAGGACATCATCACCGACTTGAGCAAGGTCTCGGCACTCGCCGTCGTCTCACGCAACACGGCCTTCAGCTTCAAAGGCAAGAACGTCGACATTTCGCAAATTACGAAGCAACT
>JANLWE010000110.1:0-5523 GCA_031364365.1 Gammaproteobacteria bacterium
CGATGCTTGCGGGCAGCAGATCCTGGAACAGGTACCACTCGCGCGCCGCCTCGAGTACGAAATTATTCTGCTTTGTGGCTGAACAGGACCCGCCGGGCGTCACCGATCCGCCACCACCACCGCCACAGGCAGCGATCAAGCTGGCGAGGCAGGTTGCTGCGGCCGCCGCCCACTGCGATCGGAAACACATTTTCATCGGAGCCCTGAGGCAACCGGTGCTGCTCCGCCCCTCAGGCGAGTTGGGCGCCCAGGAGTTCCAGCCGGCGGTGCTGCATGCGCAACTGGAACAGGAGCGCGCGCGTTTCCTTGCGGAAATGGACCTTCTCCCACCGCTGCACGATGTTTTCGCGCGTCTTCTGGTACCAGGTGTCCGTGAGCTTTGACCATTCGGCGACGGTCGTGGCGAACTGCTCGTATTCGCGAGCGATCGCCGCGCGCAGACGCTCGAGGTCGACGTGGGGGAGCATCGCGCTCTTGTGCTTCAGGCTTGCCTCGACCCGGCGGAACTGCATCGCGAGACGAGTGCGCTGGATCACGACGGCTGGCGTGCGGCGGAGCCGCGTCGTCAGCCCGACCCAGGACAGCGAGCAGATGATCCATTTGCTCGGATCCCAGTGCCACCAGCGGACTCCGTTGCGATAGTCGTGGGCAAACTGGTGATGGAAGTTGTGGTAGCCCTCGCCATAGGTCAGGAAGGCGAGCCAGCCATTGTCGCGCGCGCTGTTCTCGTCGGTGTACGGCTGACGGCCGAACGCATGGGCCACCGAGTTGATCAGGAACGTGAAGTGGTGGCTGACCACGAGGCGCAGTACACCTGCCAGCAGGAACACGCCCCACAGATCGCCGTGCAGCCAGCCGAGCGCAAGCGGCACAAACACATTGAGGCCGATCGCAAGCAGGTAGTAGTGCTTGTGCTGGAACGCGACGATCGGGTCGCGCTCCAGATCGCGGACGTTGCTGAAATCCGCATCGCCGCTTGGGTAGCGCCGCAGCATCCAGCCGATGTGCGAGAACCAGAGGCCGCGGCTTGCTGAGTAAGGATCCCGGTCCGCATCGTCGACGAACTGGTGGTGACTCCGGTGACCGGAGGCCCAGACCAGCACACTGTTCTGCAAGGCCATGGCGCCGAGCAGCATGTAAATCAGCCTGAGCGACCAATGCGCGTCATAAGTCCGGTGCGACCAGAGTCGGTGATATCCGCCAGTGATCGCGAGTCCGTTGGCATACAGAAACACTGCGAACCAGACCCAGGCCGCCAGGCTGTAACCGTAGGTAAATCCATACCAGGGAACGACGGTCACGGCGACGGCCATCGTCAGGGCAAACATCAGGACGTTGGCCCAGAGCAGGCGTGGCTTGTCGGCGGCGGCGGTCGAATTCATCGTGGAATTTCCGGCAGGGAAAGACGGCCGCATTGTGGCCGAAGCGGCGCGGCGTGCCTACCCCGAATCCGGGGCAAGTTCACTTTTTTGGCCCAAATAGCGTGTTGAGCGCGTCCAGGGCCTGGATTGGTGCCGTTCCAGGCGCGCGGAATCGCCCGCCAACCGGCTCGAAATACCCGCAGAAATTGGCCCGGGTCTTGTCCTGCACCTCGTCCGCGACCGGCTCGGCGCATTGCTTCGCTTTCGTGAGGTCGTAGAACCGGCACATCCGGCAGACGTGCAGCTCGGCGCGGCAGGCTCGGCATTCCTCGGTTCGCAACAGCGGCAGGCTGAGTCCAGCAAGCGAGTTGCCGCATTTCCAGCAGTCGAGCGTCTGCATCATGTGCAATCCTGGATTACGGAGCAGCCGCCGCGGTTTCAAGCTGACGCGGCGGCGGTTGAGCGGCCATGTTCATACCAGCTAATGCGCCATTTTTGCGAGCAGCTTTTCGAGTTCGCGCACCTGAGCCTTGAACTTCTTCGGATTTGTCATCGCCAAGCGCTCCAAATTCGCGAGTTTCCATCGGACGCCGGGCAACTGCTCAAGATGTTCGATGCCGAGCAAAGTCCAGTTCGGCTCGGCGCACGCGAGCGACAGCAGGAACTCCCGCTCCCTGGCATCCAGGCTGGCTTGCAATTCGGTAACCATGCGGTCCCGCGCCGAAAGCAGCGCTTCCAATTCCACAGGATTGGCGGTCATTCCCCGGAACGTGTTGTCGTACTCGCCGGAAATGTCCCGCAGCGTTGGAGAAAGCACTTCGTGAATCGGTCGGTTGTGGCAGGCGAGATAGGCGACGAAGCTGCGCCGGATGCCCGGCGTGATGCCCTCGTGGAGAAAGAGCTGCATGACGTCGAACAAGTCCCGCGGCTGTTGTCGATCCAGGGCAGCGACGAGCTTTCCGCCGTAGAGGTCTTCCAGCGACACGACCGGCAGCTCCAGATCCGCCAGCAGCGCCTCTTTCGCCCTGGAAGTGAGTGACGCCGAGCGGACCGGGTGCACCGTTCCGCGGAGCACGAAATTCACTTCGATCTTCACTTCGAGCTTGTCGCGGCGCACGAAGAGCTTGGTCTCGCCGGCATCGGCCACCGTCGCCGAGTGAGTCTGGAACCCGCGTTTCTTCAGTCGATCGACCGCGCTTCTGATCGCCTCGTTGATGCTGGCAAGTGCGTCGCCCCGTTCGAGGCGATGATCTGCGAATACCAGGTCCAGATCCACGGAGAGGCGAGGTATGTCGCGCACGAAGAGGTTGATCGCGGTCCCGCCCTTCAGGGCAAACACATTGTCCGCGAACACCAGCGGCGCGACCTGGATCAGCAGTCTCGCGGTATCGAGGTAGACCTGATTCACGGCTTGAGCACCAGCAGGCCGTCCCTGGTCTTCGATATCCATGGCCGCGCGCTGCCCCTGGGCAGGGCCGCCGCGTCAAGCTTGCCGGCCCACGGCAGGGACAGCTCGCGACCAAGCCGCAGGCAGAGCCGAACCGTCTTGACGCTCGTGCAACGCTTGAGGAGATCCATCAGCACCTCGGCACGCAGGCTGTACGTGCCCTCGGCGATTTCCCTGGCCTCTTGCAGCGGTTGCCGAACGCCGACTTCGTCAAGCAATTCGAGAAGCGCCCGTTCCGGTGTCGATACCAGTGGTGCGCCGTCGCGGTTCTCGAACCGGCCGACGCCGGGCATCTGCTCCGGCTTCTCGTTGAACAGCCGCTTGCGGTGATATTCGCCCGGAAAGTGCTGAACGAACCAATCGGGAAGACGCGCGGTCACCCAACCATACAGATGCAAGACGGCTTGCTGCGAGACGTATTGGCGTATGCCGTACCATTCCAGCGCGGTCTTGCCTCCGACATGAAGGCCGGCGACCTGGTGTTGAAGCAGGACGAGGCTCGGGTGCAGCGACAATGCCTCGCCGGGCCTGCAATAGACGCCGCGCGCGAGCCGCTTGAGCCAACCGGCACGGGCATAGTGGACCGCGAGATTGGCGGAGATCCCCATTCCCGCGAGCTGCGCGGAAGTCACCGGAGAGCCCGTATTTAGCCGGGTATAGAGAGTATTTAATTTGTTTCTAGTAGTCGTAGCCACATTACTATTATAAGTATTATTCTAATAATCTCAAGAATGATCTATTAGAACAGAGTTATCTGTCGTAGCTAAACTATGATATTATTGTTTTTTATAATAAATACGTTCGTGGCCTCGCGAGGCGGAGGCGCCAGCCGACCAGATTTTCACGGGCGTGATTGCGTATTCCGGCGAAGCCGGGCTCATCTGCTGCCGCGCAGCCAGCAGCTTCTGTACCGCATCGATGGTCACGCTGAGCGTCAGCGGGTTGTCCGTCTGCCCGGTGCTTGGTGCAGCGCGCCGACCGCGGCGACCAGATCAGCCCGGCAACCGGCTCGAAATACCCGCAGAAATTGGCCCGCTCCTTGTCGCCCACGGGGTCCGCGACCGGCTCGGCGCATTGTTTAGCTTTCGTGAGATCGTAGAACCGGCACATCCGGCAGACGTGCAGCTCGGCGCGGCAGGCTCGGCATTCCTCGGTTCGCAACAGCGGCAGGCTGAGGTCGGCAAGCGAGTTACCGCATTTCCAGCAAACGAGCTCTTCAGGCATAACCGAGAATCCGGCGCAGGCCGGGCGCGGCGAAATCCACCAACTGTTTCTGCGTGTCCGGCAGTTCGTTCGGAACATCGGCCGCCAGGCCGTGCAGATTCTCGCGCGCCGTGCCGCTTTGCTCGCGGTCGGACCCGACGCGGACACGCTCGCGCCAGTCGTCGGGCAGCGCGTCGATTCCGCAACATTTCAGCAGCGATCTGAAATACGCCTCCGCGGCTGCGGAATCGAGGTTACGCAGGCTTACCACGAGATCTTCATAACGCGTCAGTCGCGCATCCGTGCCGAGCCAGCTCACGGCATTGTGCAGGAATATCTCCTGCAACGTGGGCGCCTTGTCGTGTATGCCGAAGATCATCATGTTGAGCGCTTCCTCGACGGACACGTTGCCACCCTTGATGTGCTCTAGCGAGCCCTTGAAAGCACCGGACAGGAAAAAGCGGGCTCGGGCCAGCACCCAGTCATAAGGGTCGCGAACCAGCAGGACGTGATGTACCCGGCGCAATGCAATGATGGCATCGTCGGAAAAAAGCAGGTGCCCCCAGCTGAGACGCGGGGGCTCCGGCGAAAAGACAGCCAGGTGCTGCTGCAGGTTTGGATGCTGAATGAAGGTCTTGTGATACTGCTGCGCGACGGGCACGAACATGCGGATGATGTTTCGCATCAGGTGCGTACCACATTTCGGAACGCTGTTCAGGAACACGGGGTTTGTCAGCGGTACCTGCGCGTAATTCGCGTTCAGATCGTTCAGGCTATCAGGCTTGATCACGATCGTCGGCACTCAAAGCACTCCTTGGGCATGCGGGGACTCAGAAGTATAGGCGCTACCGACTTCCATCAGCATCCGGTGGACAGCGGCCGAGACAGACGTGCCGCCCACAGGCGGCACGTCGTTTCCTCTGGCAGATCGCTGGCGGGATTCGTCTAGAAAGTTTTGGTCAGGTTGAGGAAGTAGCGGCGACCAAGCCAGTCGTACTGCGAATAGAAGGCGGACCGGCCGATCGTCTGGGACTCGCCGCCGACCGCACCGATGGTTGTCAACCGTGGCGGCTCCTCGTCGAAGACATTGGCGACACCGAGGCGCGCCGTCAGGCCCCAGTCCTCGAACTCGCGCGCAACGGAGGCGGTGTGATACATGACCGCGTCCGTATTCAGGACGACGCGAACCGGCTCGCCGCGATAGGTCGCGGTATCGCTGCCGGTACGCTCCTCAAAATGCTGCTGACTCGAACTGGAGCCGATGAACTGAGTGCCCCAGAAGAAGGACCACGGCCCCCGGTCGAAGGTCAAGTTCAGGTGTCCGACCCACTCGGGATCGCCCAACAGGCCGTTCAGATCCTCGGGCGTCTGCGCGAATACTGCGCTCACGTCCGTCTCCGTAAATGTGTGCTGGGTTTCGACGGTTAGCTGGCCCCACGGAAGGTCGGTGAAATACCGTGCCGCCACGTCCCAGCCCCGATTCTTCTGGCTGGCGATGTTGATGAAACTGTC
>JANLWE010000116.1:0-1895 GCA_031364365.1 Gammaproteobacteria bacterium
TCCATCGTGATGCAGTCGACGACCGGGCAGACACTGACACAGAGATTGCAGCCCACGCACTCCTCGTCGATGACCTCGAAGCGCCGTTGCCCGTTGACCGTGTGCGTGATGGCCTGATGCGAAGCGTCCTCGCAGACGATATGGCAGCGGCCGCACTGAATGCAGAGGTCCTGATCGATGCGTGCCTTCACCACATAATTCAGATTGAGGTACTGCCAGTCTGTCACCGAGGGCACGGCGCGCCCGACCAGCTCCTTGACGCTCTTCATGCCCTTGTCTCTCAGGAAATGGCTCAGGCCACTCCGCAGGTCATCGATGATCTTGAAGCCATAGACCATCGCCGCCGTGCAGACCTGCACATTGCTCGCCCCGAGCGCCAGGAAATCGACCGCATCGCGCCAGTCCGTGACGCCGCCGATGCCGGAAATCGGCAGCCCTCGTGTGGCGGCATTGCGCGCGATCTCGGCGACCATGTGGAGCGCGATCGGCTTGACCGCCGGGCCGCAGTAACCCCCGTGCGAACCCATGCCGTCGGTCGCCGGGTACATGGTGAGCGTGTCGTAGTCGACGCGCATGATCGAATTCAGCGTGTTGATCAGCGAGACGGCGTCCGCGCCGCCCTGCTTCGCGGCTTTCGCGGGCCCGAGAATGCTGGTCACGTTCGGCGTCAGCTTGATGATGACCGGCACGCGTGCGACCGACTTGCACCATTCGGTCGCCTGCTGGATGTATTCGGGTACCTGCCCGACCGCGGAGCCCATGCCGCGCTCCGACATGCCGTGCGGGCAGCCAAAATTGAGCTCGAGCGCATCGGCGCCGGTGTCTTCGATCATCGGCACGACCTTCGCCCAGACCTCGCGATTCATCGGCAGCATGACTGAAACGACAACAGCCCTGTCCGGCCAGTCGCGCTTGACCTGACGGATCTCGTTCAGGTTTGTCCCGAGCGGCCGGTCGGTGATCAGCTCGACGTTGTTGAAGCCAATGACACGCCGGTCGTTCGAGTGGATCGCGCCATAGCGCGGACCACTGACGTTGACGATGGGTGGGTCCTCGCCGAGCGTCTTCCAGACCACGCCGCCCCAGCCGGCTTCGAACGCGCGATTGACGTTATAGGCCTTGTCGGTCGGCGGCGCCGAGGCGAGCCAGAACGGATTCGGCGAACGGATGCCGAGGAATTCAGATGCCAGGTCTATCATTTCAGATACTCGTCGATTGCCAGCGCCGCGAGCTTTCCGTCCTGCACCGCGGTCACCGTCAGGTCCTTGCCGCCCGCGGCGCAGTCGCCACCTGCCCAGACATTGTCCAGCGACGTTTTTCGGTTGGCGTCGACGGCGATTCGCCCGTCCGCCACGCGAAGTATGGCGCTGGCGGCCCCCAGTTCATTCCACGCGATCTCCTGGCCGATCGCCTTGAAGATGACGTCCGCGTTCATGGCAAAAGTCTCGCCTGTCCCTTCCAGCTTCCGGTCCGGGCCTTCGCGAGTGCCCTCGAACTCGACCCGCGTCACGAATCCCTTGCCGACAAGCCGAACCGGCTTCGCCCAGTCCTTGATCCGCACGCCGCCGCTCTGGGCCAGGTCCTGTTCGTACCGGCTGGCGCCCATCTGTTCCTTGCCGCGGCGATAGACGATCGTCACGTCTTCGGCGCCCAAGTGCTTGCACTGCAACGCCACGTCGATGGCTGTCATGCCGCCGCCGATGACGACGATGCGCCTCCCGACCGTCAATTGCGATTTGTCCTGCGCCTGGCGCAGTTCCGCGATGAAGCGGACCGCGTCGAACACGCCCGGACGGTCTTCCGCTTCGAGGCCGAGCCGGTTGACTCCGGCGAGGCCAACCGCCAGGAATACCGCATCGAACTCGCGGCACAGTTTCGCGAGCGAGAGGTCCCGG
>JANLWE010000146.1:0-27638 GCA_031364365.1 Gammaproteobacteria bacterium
GGGACATCGGTGCGCGCCGGAGCGGAGCCCTTGACCACGTTGAACGCCGACTGGAACGATGGTGCCATGATGGACGCGGCCATCTGCGCCTGCGCTGCCTTGGCTTCATCGCCAACCTTGAACATCATGAACTGGTCGGAGTTGAAGGTGACCGAGCCTTGCGTTCCGGGGAAGCGGATGCAGACGAAATCCTTGCCCGGAACCTTTCCGGCCTTGAGGAATTCGCCCTTGGCCCAGTCGCCCATCATCTGCATGCCGCCCTTGCCTTCGATGACCATGGCGGAAGCAAGATTCCAGTCGCGTCCGGAGAAGTTCTCGTCCACATAAGTGCGCAGTTTGGCAAAGCGGGTAAAGGCTTCGACCATCTTTTCGCCGCCCAATGCAGCGGGATCGAGATCGATCATCGAGGCCTTGTAGAAGTCCGTGCCGAGTGAAAGGACGACGCCGTCAAACACGGTCGCTTCCTGCCATGGCTGGCCGCCGTGGGCGAGCAGGGTGATGCCGTTGGCCTTCATCTTGTCGAGAACAGTGACGAGTTCATCCCATGTTTCGGGTGCCTTGCCGCCTGCGGCATCGAGAGCGGCCTTGTTGATCCAAACCCAGTTTGTCGAGTGGACATTGACCGGCGCTGCAATCCATTTGCCGTCATATTTGGAGAAGTACATTGCAAGACGTCGTGATCGTGTATGTCGCGGTCAGCGGACGCCAGGATGGAGAGTTGCGCGAGGAAAACTACGTCAACAAGGTCTATCCTCAGGAAATCCTGGGCCGGCTCTGGTCGGCGATCCAGGTCACGACCGCCGCGGGCATCACGGCCGTCGTGGATCTCGTCCTCTCGGGCCCGGAGGATTACCGTGGGTTCGTGCGCCAGGAACAATTCCGCCTGCCGGAGGTGCTCGCGAACCGTTTCGGCGCGTGGTACAGCCATGGCAACGACAAATCCGTTTCGGGGCGAATCGTGGTCGAGGGCAAGACCGGCAGGCAACGCAGCCGCGCGGGAGCAATCCGATGAATACTGAAAGAAAGCCGACGCGTGAGAACAACACGATCGGTACCGACCGAGTCCTGCAAGGCCTTGGACTGCAGGCGGTGAACCCCGGAGCCTGGTCCGGTCGGGAATGGCATGCGGCGGCCGATGCACCGCTCATCGACTCGATCAATCCGGCCACGGGCGAAGTCATTGCCCGCATTCGCGCCGCGGGCGCCGAGGACTACGAGCGCGTGGTTGCGAGCGCTGCGGCCGCATTCGCCGCGTGGCGCGATGTGCCGGCGCCGAAACGCGGCGAAGCCGTGCGTCTCATCGGCGAGGCACTGCGCGCGAAAAAAGACCTCCTCGGCAGCCTGGTCAGCCTGGAAATGGGCAAGATCAAGATGGAAGGCGACGGCGAAGTCCAGGAAATGATCGACATGGCCGACTTCGCCGTCGGCCAGTCGCGGATGCTCTACGGCCTCGCGATGCATTCCGAGCGCCCGCGCCACCGGATGTACGAGCAATGGCATCCGCTCGGCGTGGTCGGCATCATTTCCGCATTCAATTTCCCGGTCGCGGTCTGGTCCTGGAACGCGTTCCTCGCCGCGGTCTGCGGCGACACCTGCGTCTGGAAACCATCGCACCACACGCCGCTCTGCGCAATTGCCGTGCAGCGCATCTGCAATGAAGTCATCGCCGCAGCCAGCCTGCCACCGATCTTCCAGCTCTTCATTCCTTCAGACAATGCGCTCGCAAACCGTTTCGTCGATGACCGGCGCATTGCACTCATGAGCTTCACGGGCTCGACGAGCGTCGGGCGGCGGGTCGGAGAACGGGTGGCTTCGCGTCTCGGCCGGAGCCTGCTCGAACTCGGCGGCAACAACGCGATCATCGTCGACGAGTTCGCGAATCTCGATCTGGTCGTGCCGGCCGTCCTGTTCGGCTCGGTCGGTACTGCCGGGCAGCGTTGTACGACGACGCGCCGCCTGCTGGTCCATGAATCGAGGATCGCCGAGGTCGAGCGCCGGCTGGTCGCAAGTTACCGTCAGGTCCGGATCGGAAATCCGCTCGATGCGCAGGCACTGATGGGTCCGCTGGTCGGATCCTCGGCCGTGCGCCAGTACCAGGCCGCGCTCACAGATGCGCAGAGTCAGGGCGGCGAGATACTTTGCGGCGGCCGCGTGCTGCCGGGGCCGGGCTATTTCGTCGAGCCAACGATCGTTCGGGCCCGCAATGACATGCCTGTCGTGCGGCACGAGACCTTTGCGCCAATCCTGTATGTCATCCCGTTCAAGACGCTGGACGAGGCGATCGCGATGCACAACGACACGGATTACGGCCTGTCGTCGGCGATCTTCACCGACCGGCTGCAGCACGCCGAGCGATTCCTGTCGGTGTCCGGCAGCGACTGCGGCATTGCGAACGTGAATATTGGCACCTCAGGCGCGGAGATCGGCGGGGCCTTTGGTGGCGAGAAGGACACGGGTGGCGGCCGCGAGGCCGGCTCCGATTCCTGGAAGTCCTACATGCGCCGCCAGACCAACACGATCAATTATTCAGGCGATCTGCCGCTCGCCCAGGGCATCAAGTTCGACCTCACCTAAGCGCGACCCGCGTCGCGATAGAGGATCTTCAGGTAGCTTTCTGCGGTAATAAATGACCATGAAAGCTTGGCGTCGTAGTCCGCGTTGGGTTTTGCCGCCAGCACCTCGTCGACCGACTTGCCAGCCTTCACCAGATCACGCACGCGCTGGCTGGTGATGGCAAGCATCTCGCGGTAGGCGAGGAGCCCGGCCCGATCGGTCACCTCGCCGTGGCCCGGAATAATCCGGGTCTTTTCGTCGCTGAGCGCGAGCATCCGGTCGACCGCGGCGATGAGCCCGTTCACTGATCCCCCGGAGTCCAGGTCAATATACGGATACATGCCGGCAAACATCAGGTCGCCCGTGTGGATCACGTTCGCCTTCTCGAAGTGGATGAATACGTCGCCATCCGTGTGCCCCTGCGGCGCATGGATCCCGTGCAAGTGGTCGCCATTGACGTGCAGGGTCAGGCTGTCGTTGAAGGTGACGACCGGGAGCGCGCCCGCCGGCGACGCTTCCGTCTTGTGCTGGAGGAATTCCGAGAAATGATCTGAACTCATGCGCGCGCGAACCTGGTCGTGCGCGATGACCACAGTGCCCTTCGCCGCGAGATTCTCGTTGCCGCCCGTGTGGTCGCCGTGCCAGTGCGTGTTGAGGACGAAGCGCGGCGGGGCCGGATTGATCTTCGCAAGCGCTTCCGAAATCCTGGGTGTCATCACCGCGTACTGGTCGTCGATCAGGAATACGCCATCCGCTCCGACTGAAACGCCGATATTGCCGCCGCTGCCATAGAGCACATACACGCCGGGAGCCACCGACTCGGTGCGCACTGTCGCTTCGGGTGGATCCTGGGCGGCACAGAGGCTGGCGAAAGCGGTGAGCAGGAGGGGCGCAGTGTGCTTCAACATGTCAATTCTCCGGCCGGACGACCGCCGGCCGGCACATGATCAACGTCCCGGCAACCTGATGCAAATTCTCGCCCCGCCCAGGCGACTTTCTGCAATCTCGAGCGTGCCGGAATAGGCGGCGGCGATCTCGCGGGCGACCGAGAGTCCAATGCCCTGCCCGGCCACGCTTTCGTCGGCCCGTGCCCCGCGTTCGAGAACCCGCGACCGTTGTGCGGGCGGTATGCCGCTGCCATCGTCTTCAACCTCGAGCACCAGTCCGGGTCGGCGCCATTCCGCCGCGGTCCAGGGTGTGGCACGAACCGCGATCGCGCTTCGGCAGTATTTGCAGGCGTTGTCCATCAGATTGCCGGCGAGTTCCATGAAATCGCCTGTATCGATCGGGTATGCGGTTCCAGCGGTGACGGTGAGACTCGCCCGCACGGTCTTGTCGGCATAGACCTTGGCGAGGGCCACACGCAGCTGCTCGAGTGGCTCCTGGACCGCAAGATCCGTCAGTGTCGTTCCGCCGCCTCCGAATACCGCCCGCTTCAGCTGGTGCTGCACGATCGACTGCATGCGGTCGAGCTGCGGCGTGAGCACAGCCGGGTCCGCCTGGCCGGCCTCGATCAAGCTGCGCACGGCGGCAAGCGGCGTCTTCAGGCTGTGCGCGAGATTTCCAAGGGTCGTGCGATAGCGCTCGAGTCGTTTGCGCTCGCCGATCAGGAGCGCATTGAGGTTTCCGGTGACACCCGTCAGTTCGCGCGGCCACGCCGTCCCGAGTGATTCGCGGCGGCCCGCCTCGATGTCGACGATTTCGCGCTCGAGCCGCCGAAGCGGCCTGAGTGAGAATCGAAGTGCGATCGCGAGACCGCCGAGGAGGAACAGGCAGAGCAGCATCGAGCCCGTGATGAGTCCGGTTCGCACACGGATCATCTGCTGGTACCACGGCTCGAGACTCTGGGCGGCGCGGATCACGAAGTCGTGGGCTTCTCCCTCCGCAGGCTCCCAGCGGATGCCGAGCGACAGGCCGATCACGCGCGTGCCATCCGCGAGCCGGGTGTGTTCGAAAAACCGCTCGCCCGGCGACGGCTCCGCGGCGAGATTGAGGCCGCTGCCGAGTGCGGACGGCGAGCGCCAGCTGCCGCGCGATCCGAGTATCTCGGCATAAAGACCGGAGCCCGGCGTCGCGAGCCGCGGTTCGGCCAGGTGTTGCGGCACCAGCCGGCCCTCGGAGTCGATATCCGCGGTCGAGATGAGCGCGATGACCTGTGCATTGAGCACGTCCTCGAGTGACCGCAATCCGAGATTCCGATAGAGCGACTCGAGCGACCAGGCCGCGATTGCCGCGGCCGCGAGCAAGAGGACCGCGAGCGTCAGAAGCAGCCGTGTCTGCAGCGATGGGGACGACCGCGCCACGTTCAGCCGCGCGCGATCCGGTAGCCGCGGCCCCTCAGGGTTTCGATCGGCTGCTGCTTTCCTTCCGGATCGAGCTTGCGCCGCAGGCGGCCGATGAAGACTTCGATCGTGTTACTGTCGCGCTCGAAGTCCTGCTCATACAGCTTGTCGGTGAGCTCGGCTTTGGACACGACCTGGCCCGCCCGTAACATGAGATATTCGAGCAGGCGGTACTCGAATGCCGTGAGTTCGATGGCAACGCCGCCGGCACGGACTTCCTGCGCGCGCGTGTCGAGCTCGACCGTGCCACTCTTGAGGAGTGGCTGCGACCAGCCGCCCGAACGGCGGAGCAGTGCCTGGACCCGCGCCAGTACTTCTTCAAACCGAAACGGCTTGGCGACGTAGTCGTCGGCGCCGGCATCGAGCCCCGTCACTTTCTCCTGCCAGCTGTCGCGCGCCGTCAAGATCAGCACTGGAAAGGATTTTCCGGCCTTGCGCCAGGCGCGTATCGCATCGAGGCCCGAGCGACCCGGCAGTCCGAGATCGACCACCGCAACGTCGATCGGATACTCGAGGCCGGCGAACTCACCCTCGATACCGTCGGCGGCCTCATCGATCAGGAAACCGGCGGCGCGGAACTGCTGTACCAGCGTTTCACGAAGCGCCGTTTCATCCTCGAGCACCAGCAGGCGCATTAGGTTCCTAGTCCTCGCGGCCGGATGCCGCGTCGACGCGCACCTCGAAGACACGGCCGTCCTCGCCGAGCAGGCGGATTCGGTATTCGATGCGATCCCCGTGCCGCTTCTCCTCAGCACGGACCACGCGCGCCTTGTACTGGCGCTCCGCGCGCGCCACAGCCTCATCGAGCGAGATCGCCTGCGCAAACGCAACCGTCGCGCCGAGCGCGAGGGATGCAAACATCAGGCTGATTGCCGCAAGCCGAGCCATCCCAGTTATCGCCATATCGACATTCTAGTGGAACCGAATGCCCGGGCCGCGTCTGCGACCCGGGCATGGACCTCAGCTTGACGCCGGGGTCACGTCAACGCGCACCTGGATGCGATCGCCCGGGTCGTGGGGCATCTGCGTGACGTACTGGCGGCCGGCGTACTCGTAAGTGACTTCGTAGCCGTCGACGCGCTGTTCCCAGCTGTCGCGATAACGGGTGTCGCAACGCTCGGTGGTCTGGCGCTGGTCGCCGTAGAGCTGACGATGGCGGTCGCGCGACACGTTGGCGCCGATTGCGCCGCCGATGAGGGCGCCTGCGACCCGCGCGACGTCTTTGCCCCGCCCGTGGCCGATCTGGTTGCCAACAGCGGTGCCGAGCGCGCCGCCGATGAGCGTGCCGCCAATGTTGTTGTAGGAGAATGGACCGTCCGGGGCAGTGCTCGTTTCCAGCCAGCATTCGCGAACCGGTTCGCTGACGCGAACCTGGCGATAATGTGGCTCGACGTTTACGACTTGTGCGTAGTCGTAGTCGCCATTGCGTTCATTCCGACTGTCGTAAGGACCGTTGTGGTCGTCGGCCAGAGCGGTGCCCGATGCGAGGGCAAGGCCGACGGCCGCGGTAATGGATCGAATGGTGCGTGACATGGTGCGCCTCCTCTGTTGGCACGGTGCCAATCTACGAAGAGCCGAATGAATGCGTGCTGAACGCACAGCCGCCCGGGGCTGGCCGCACTATTTCAGGGATTCTCGGCCTTTGCAGCGGCCCAGAGCCGGTCCAGGAGCTCGGGAGCGGCGCGGTCGGCGGGCTGGCCCAACCGGGCCAGGGACTGTTCCAGGTGGCGGTAGCGGCGCGCAAAACGCCCGTTCGCATGCCGCAGCGCGGCCTCCGGATCCATTTCGAGGTGTCGGGCAAGGTTGACGATCGAGAACAGCAGGTCGCCGAGCTCCGCCTCGCGCCGGGCCGGGTCGCCGTCCGCCATCGCGCGATCCAATTCGGCGAGTTCCTCGTCGATCTTCGCTCGCGGACCAGAGGCGTCAGGCCAGTCGAATCCCGCCTGCCCGGCGCGGGCACCGAGCTTTCGCGCGCGTGTGAGTGCCGGCAACGCCTTAGGCACATCCGAAAGCGCGCCGTCATTGCCCGTGGCCGCCCGTTCCTCGCGCTTGATCTGTTCCCACAGGCGGGTCTGCTCTGCGGCGTCCGCGACGACCGCCCCGCCGAACACGTGCGGGTGGCGGCGCGTGAGCTTGTCGCATATCGCATCGACGACGTCGTCAAACCTGAATGCGCCCTGCTCACCCGCGAGCCTGGCATGGAAAACGACCTGGAACAGCAGATCCCCGAGCTCGTCCCGAAGCGCCGGCAGATCCGAGCGTTCGATCGCGTCGGCGACCTCGTAAGCTTCTTCGAGCGTATGCGGCGCGATGGAGCGGAAGTCCTGCTGCAGGTCCCAGGGGCAACCGTGCTGTGGATCGCGCAGGCGGACCATGATCTCGAGCAGCCGTTCAATCGCCACGATTGTGCGGCCCGCCGAGGATTTCCCGGAGCGTCAGCAACATGCCCGCTGTCGCACCCCAGATGTTGAAACTGCCCCAGGGAAGATCGAAGGTCTCGACTTCCTCATCGCCGAACTTGCGGCGACGGCGCGCATCCGTTCCGGGATCGAGCAGATGTCGCAGCGGCGCTTCGAAGGTGCCGGCGACTTCCGTGGGGTCGAGCACCAGCTCGAAGCCAAGCCGCACCAGACCGACGACCGGCGTGACCCGATAGCCGGTGATCACGGCATGATCGGGCAGGAGTCCGAGGATCTCGACGTACTCACGCCGAAGGCCGATCTCTTCCTCGGTCTCGCGCAAGGCCGCCGCGATGGCGTCGGCGTCCCCCGGTTCGAGACGGCCGCCGGGAAAGGAGATCTGTCCCGCATGATGCTTGAGGTCGTCGGCGCGAAGCGTCAAAAGCACGGTCAGGTCGTCGCCGCGATCGATGACGGGAATCAGGACGGCGGCGCGCGTGGTTGCGGTGGGCAGCAGTTCCGCAAGCCGGCTTTTCGTCAGGCCGCCGTAATGACCCATGCGCGGTTCGCTCGTATCCGGCACACCGCTCGCGAGGCGCATGCGAAGTTCCGCGCGGAGCTGCGCAGTTGGCAGGCGATGCAGTTCGAGGGCGGCGGCCGCGTTCACAGAACTCAACCCTCGCCGCGAGCCAGACGGGCAGGATCGAGCAGCCGCGAAAGTTCGTCACGTGGCAAGCCGGTCTCCTCAATCGCGATCTCGAGAATCGGGCGAGCTTCCGATGCAGCGCGCCTGGCGATTGCCGCGGCCCGGTCGTAGCCAATCTGCGGCGCGAGCGCGGTCAGCAACATCGGATTCCGCGACAGTGCCTCGGAAATCCTGGCGGCATGAACGGTGAGCCCCGGAATTACGCGCTCAGCCAGGGCATCGGCGGAGTCGCCAATGAGCGCGATGCTCTCGAGCAGGGCATGTGCGATGAGCGGCAGCATCACGTTCAGCTGGAAGTTTCCGGAGGCGCCGGCCATCGCAACCGCGGCGTCGTGCCCCATCACCTGGGTTGCGGCCATCGCGACCGCTTCCGGGATCACCGGATTCACCTTGGCCGGCATGATGCTGGACCCGGGCTGAAGCTCGGGTAGCGAGATTTCTGCGAGCCCCGCGAGCGGGCCCGAGTTCATCCAGCGCAGGTCGTTTGAGATCTTGAGCAGGACGACGGCCGCGCCGCGGAGCTGGCCCGACAGTTCCACCGCCGTGTCTTGCGATGCAAGGCTGGCAAAAAGATCCGGCGCCGCCGTCAGGCCAAGTCCGGTGTGGGTCGCAAGGCGTGCAATCGTTCGCGCCGCGAATTCCGGATGGGCATTGACGCCGGTTCCGACTGCGGTCGCGCCGAGCGCGAGCCGGTGCAGTCGGGTCCTTGCCGAATCGATTCGGATTGCAGCGTCCTCGACCTGCGTCTGCCAGGCATGCATCTCCTGGCCCATGGTGACCGGCAGTGCATCCATCAGATGAGTGCGGCCGGTTTTCACCTGCCCGCCGACCGCGTGGATCTTGGCCTCGATTGTGCGCGCAAGCCGTGCGAGCGCCGGCAGCAGCGAATCGCGAACGGCGAGCGCCGCCGCCAGGTGGATTGCAGTCGGGATCACGTCGTTGCTGCTCTGGCAGCGATTGACGTGATCGTTCGGATGAACCGGCTTGCCGGACTTGTCGCCCGCGAGGCGCGCGATGACCTCGTTGACATTCATGTGGGTGCTGGTGCCGGATCCCGTCTGCATCACCCCGAGCGGAAACTGGTCGGCATGGCGTCCGCTGGCAATCTCGAGCGCGGCTTCCGCGATCGCGGACGCGAGCGGCTGCGGCAGCTCGCCGAGCTCGCCATTGGTTTCCGCGGCCGCCCATTTGACGAGTCCAATCGCGCGGACCAGCTCGGGGGGCATCGCAGACCGGCCAATGCGGAAATTCTGGAGCGCGCGCTGGGTCTGGGCGCCCCAAAGGGCGGTCGCGGCGACGTGGACTTCGCCGAGGGCGTCCTTTTCGATGCGGTCGTGGTCGCTCACGGGTAACATGGGCATTCTATCATTCGCGCCCCCGCCCCATGACCGACTCCCGCCTTAACGCGTTGTCGCCGCTCGACGGACGCTATGCCGAAAAATGCGCTGACCTGGCCGCGCTCTTCAGCGAGGCAGCCCTGATCGGTCATCGCGTTCGCGTCGAAGCGGCCTGGTTCCGCCAGCTGACGAAAACCGGACGGTTCCCCACGCTCGAACGCGTGGCAAAAGCCGTCGATAACCGTCTCGAGGCGCTTGCGCGCGGGATAGAAGAGGCGGGTCTACGCCGCGTCAAGGAACTGGAGCGCCAGACCAATCACGATGTCAAGGCGGTCGAGTACTACGTACGCGAGCAACTCGCCGCGGCGGGCGCCACCCTCGCGCAGCTCGAGTTCGTGCACTTTGCATGCACCTCCGAGGACATCAACAACCTGAGCTACGCGCTGATGCTCTCCGCCGCGCGCGAGCGCGTGCTGCTGCCGGCGATCGCCGAAGTCGCCGACCATCTCGCGGCACTCGCTGCGCGGCATGCGGCGACGCCGATGTTGTCGCGTACGCACGGCCAGGCCGCGTCGCCGACCACGGTCGGCAAGGAAGCCGCAAATTTTGCCGCGCGGCTGCGGCGCTCCGTAAATTCGCTGCAGGCCGTCGAGGTGCTCGGGAAATTCAACGGCGCGGTCGGCAATTTCAATGCCCACGTCGCGGGCGATCCTTCGGTCGACTGGCGCGCCGAATCGCGCCGGCTGATCGGAAGCCTGGGCCTCGCGCCGAACGAGCACACGACCCAGATCGAGCCGCATGACTGGATCGCCGCGTATTGCGATGCGCTTGCGCGCGCAGACACGATTCTCATCGACCTGTGCCGCGATTTCTGGTGGTACATTTCGCTCGGCTACTTCGCGCAGAAACCGGTCGCCGGCGAAGTCGGATCCTCAACCATGCCGCACAAGGTGAATCCGATCGCATTCGAGAATGCCGAGGGCAATGCCGGTCTTGCGAACGCAATGCTGCGGTATTTTTCCGACAAGCTGCCGGTGTCCCGCGGCCAGCGCGATCTCAGTGACTCGACAGTGATGCGCAATCTCGGCGTCGCCTTTGCTCACAGTGCGCTTGCGTGGCGTTCGGCGCTCGCTGGTCTCGCGCGGATCGAGCCGGATACTGCGCGCATCGCTGCGGACCTCGATGCGCACTGGGAAGTGCTTGCGGAAGCGATCCAGACGGTGATGCGCGCGCACGGAATCGCAGGCGCCTACGAGAAGCTCAAGGAGTTCACGCGCGGACGTAGCGTCGGTGCGGCGGAGCTGCAATCGTTTGTCGCGGGTCTCGGCCTGCCCGACGAGGCGCGGAGCCGGCTCGAAAAGCTGGCGCCATCGTCGTACACCGGCCTCGCCGAGGCGCTCGCCAGGGCCGTTTGAGTGCCCGCCATGGCGGAGGGCCAATTAGAATGTGTGCTCACCACCTGGGACGCGGATCGGCCGGTCCTCGAGCGCATTCGGCGCGAAATCTTCATCCAGGAGCAGGAAGTCCCCGAATCTGACGAGTGGGATGGTGACGATGCCGTGAGCGTTCACGCTCTGGCTCGCCTGAACCGTGAACCAGTTGGCACCGGACGCCTGAATCCCGCGGGTAAGATCGGCCGCATAGCGGTAATTGCCGGGCTGCGCGGACGGGGTATCGGCGCACTGATTCTACGTCGCCTGCTCGAAGCGGCGCGTAACCGCGGCATCCGCGAACCATTCCTGCATGCTCAACTGCAGGCCGTGCCCTTCTACGAGAAACTCGGGTTCTCGAGCCAGGGCGATGTGTTCGACGAGGCGGGCATTCTTCACGTGAGGATGACGCACGTCCTGGAGTGACAGCAGTGCAGACCCAGCGGCAGAGCGTAACCGGTACGCGCTCCATCATCGGTACACTCGACGAGGCGCGCTCCGCCACGCAACAGGTGGCATGCGCAGCGCGTCGTCTGCTCACGAAGTACACACAGGATCTCGAACCAGGCGTGTACGACCAGCCGCAGTTCCTCGAGACGGTCAAGAAACTTGTGCTGGCCAGGAGCTATGCCAAGGTGCGTGTTCTGCTGGCCGATCCGTCGCGCGTCGTTTACGAGGGCAGCAAGTTCGTGCATCTGGCACGCCGCATCACGAGCCACATCGAGATCCGGCGAGTAAAGTCCCAGAATCGCGACAACCAGTCTGCCTTCCTGATCGCAGACGATCGCGCGCTCGTTTATCGCCTGCAGGCCTCGCGCTGGGAAGGCATGGTCGAGATGAACGATCCCCTCGTCGCTCGCCACTACCTGAACTACTTCGACGAGATCTGGATCGCGAGCGAGCCCGAAGCGGAGACCCGCCAGCAGCATCTGTGACCTCTGAAGGGGACGTTCACCTTTGATGTCGGCATCAAAGGGGAACGTCCCCTTTAGCGCCCTTATAATCCGCCCATGTCCCTGAAGCTCGATCTCACCGTTGCGGCGATCGCCGAGCGCGACGGCCGCTTCCTGTGCGTGCAGGAACGCGCCGCGCGCCGCGTCGTGCTGAATCAGCCGGCGGGCCATCTCGAAAACGGGGAATCGCTGATCGACGCGGTCGAGCGTGAGACGCGCGAGGAGACCGGTCGCGAATTCACGCCGGAAGCGGTCACGGGCTTTTATCTGTGGCAGGGACCGGCCGGCCGTACCGTGCTTCGCGTCGCATTCGCCGGCAGCGTTGGTGAACGCGTGGAAGGCACCGTTCTGGACCGCGCGATCATCCGCACGGTCTGGCTGGACCGCAAAGAGCTGCAGAAACGCGCCGGCGAATTGCGCAGCCCGCTTGTGCTCCTCTGCATCGAGGACTATCTGCGCGGCGTGCGTCATCCCCTCGACATGCTCAAACACGTGACGCTCGACGGGCAGGCGCTCCGCGCCGCGGCTGGCTGACGGATGTCCCGCGTCATCATCGCGCTTTCCGGCGGCGTCGATTCGGCGGTCGCGGCTGCGCTCCTGCTGGACGCCGGTCACCGGGTCGAGGCGCTCTTCATGTCGAACTGGGAGGAGGACGAGGACGGCTATTGCACAACTGCGGCCGACTTCCAGGATGCGCGACGGGTCTGCGATGAGCTCGGCATCCCGTTGCACAAGGCGAGCTTCGCGCGCGAGTACCGCGAGCGCGTCTTCGCGCATTTCCTGACTGAACTTAAGGCCGGCCGCACGCCGAACCCGGATGTGCTCTGCAACCGTGAGGTCAAGTTCGGGGTCGGGCTCGCGTATGCGAAACGTCTCGGCGCCGAACGCTTTGCGACCGGGCACTACGCGCGGATCGGCCCGTCCGGACAGCTCCTGCGTGGCATCGACAGCGAGAAGGACCAGAGCTATTTCCTGCATTCGCTCGACGCCTCACTACTCGTCGCCTGCGAATTTCCGATCGGCGGCCTGCGCAAACCCGAAGTCCGGGCCATCGCGCGCGAACGCGGCCTGCCCGTCGCCGGCAAGCCGGATTCGACCGGCATCTGTTTCATCGGCGAACGCCCGTTCGGCGGTTTTATCGGGACCTGGCTGCCCGGGCGGCCGGGGCCGATCGAGACCGATGACGGCGTGATCATCGGCCGGCACCTCGGCCTTGAGCGCTACACGCTCGGCCAGCGGAGCGGTCTCGGCGTCGGCGGCCTGCGCGGCCGCGGCGACGCGCCGTGGTTCGTCGCCGCCAAGGATCTTGCCCGCAACACGCTCGTCGTCGTCCAGGGCAGCGACCATCCGGCGCTGTATTGCACGCGGCTTCACGCAGAAATGCCGCACTGGATTTCCGGCAAGCCGCGCGGCGCATCCTTCGCCTGCACGGCGAAGGTCCGCTATCGCCAGCCGGATGTCCCTTGCCGTGTCCGCCTCGATCCGGGCGGTATCGAGGTGCAGTTCGAAGAACCGCTCCGCGGTGCCGCGCCGGGCCAGTACGTTGTCTTCTACGACAGCGAGGAGTGCCTCGGCGGCGCCGCTATAATGGCGTTACAGCCGCTGGAGGATTCATGCAGGACAGTTTCAATGCCCGCCGCAAGCTTGCAGTTGGCGCCAGGATCTACGACTACTACGCGCTCGATGCGCTCGCCGGGCATCCGCTCGGACGCCTTCCCTACTCGCTGAAGATCCTGCTCGAGAACTTGCTGCGGCACGAGGACGGCCGCAGCGTGACCCGCGAAGACATCGTGGCGCTCGCGGACGCGGATCTTCGGAAGCTGACCCAGCGCGAAATCGCCTTCACGCCAGCGCGCGTCATCCTGCAGGACTTCACGGGCGTGCCGGCGGTCGTCGATCTCGCCGCGATGCGCGACGCCATGGCGAAGCTCGGCGGCGACCCCGCGAAGATCAATCCGCTGATTCCGGCGGAACTCGTGATCGACCACTCGGTGATGGTGGATCATTACGGCACCACCGATGCGCTCAACCTGAATGCGCTGCTGGAGTTCCAGCGCAATCGCGAGCGCTACACGTTCCTTCGCTGGGGCCAATCGGCATTCGACAACTTTGCGGTCGTCCCGCCCGATACCGGCATCGTGCACCAGGTCAACCTGGAGTACCTGGCGCGTGTCGTGTTTGCGAACGACCAGGGACTCGCCTACCCCGACACCGTGGTCGGAACCGATTCACACACGACGATGATCAACGGCGTCGGTGTCCTCGGCTGGGGTGTCGGCGGCATCGAGGCCGAGGCTGCGATGCTGGGTCAGCCATCCACGATGCTGATCCCGGAAGTCATCGGCGTGAAATTATCCGGTCGGCTTGCGGAAGGCGCGACCGCGACCGACCTCGTGCTGACGGTGACGGAGATGCTGCGCAAGCGCGGCGTCGTCGAGAAATTCGTCGAGTTCTTCGGCGACGGGCTTGCCCAGTTGCCGCTCGCAGATCGCGCGACGATCGCGAACATGGCGCCCGAGTACGGCGCCACCTGCGGCATATTCCCGATCGACCAGGTGACGCTCGACTACCTGCGACTCACGGGCCGCGGCGAGGAGCAGATCGCGCTGGTACGCGCCTACGCGCAGATCCAGGGCCTCTGGCGCCATGACGGCGCACCGGATGCCGTCTATACGGACGTGCTGCATCTCGACCTTTCGTCGGTACAGCCCTCTCTCGCCGGTCCGAAGCGTCCGCAGGACCGCGTGTCGCTCGGCGACATGCGGAGGGCGTATCGCGAGGCTTTCATACGGGACCAGGACAAGTGGCAGTCGAGCGGTCCGGCGCGCGTCAAGGACGGTGCGGCCGATTTTGAACTGAAGGACGGCGCGGTCGTGATCGCGGCGATCACGTCCTGCACCAACACTTCGAATCCGGCCGTCATGATCGGCGCAGGCCTGGTGGCGCGGAATGCGCGTCGGCGCGGGCTCTCCGTCCAGCCCTGGGTCAAGACCTCGCTCGCGCCGGGTTCGAAAGTCGTCACCGACTACCTGAAACGGTCCGAACTGACGGACGATCTCGAGGCGCTCGGATTTCACACCGTGGGCTACGGCTGCACGACCTGCATCGGCAACTCAGGCCCGCTCAATCCGCCCATCTCACAGGCGATCAGCGACCACAAGCTGTCGGTCGCCTCGGTGCTGTCCGGCAATCGCAATTTCGAGGGCCGCGTGCACCAGGAAGTCCGGATGAACTTCCTGGCATCGCCACCGCTTGTCGTCGCCTACGCGCTCGCCGGAACCGTGGATCTCGATCTCACGCACGATCCCATCGGGCATGATCGCGCAGGCCAGCCGGTGTACCTGCGCGACATCTGGCCGGGCACGCAGGAGATCCAGCAGATCCTTGGCCGCTCCGTCACGACCGCCATGTTTTCAAAGACCTATGCCAACGTGTTTCACGGCGACGAGCGCTGGCGCGGCATCCAGGTTCCGGAATCGGAGACCTATGTCTGGGACGCTCGCAGTACCTACATCCAGAACCCGCCCTACTTCGACGGCATGAACCGCAGGCCACCCGGCCTGCCGACCGTCCGTGGCGCACGCTGCCTTGCCTTGTTCGGCGACTCGATCACGACCGATCACATTTCGCCGGCGGGGGCGATCCGCAAGGACGCGCCGGCGGGGCTCTACCTCCAGGCCCACGGTGTCGTGCCCGCGGACTTCAACAGCTACGGTTCGCGCCGCGGCAACCACGAGGTCATGATGCGCGGCACTTTCGCGAATTCCCGTATCAGGAACCTAATGGTCCCCGCGGTCGAAGGCGGCGTGACCTGTTACCAGCCGGACGGCGAGAGGATGCCGATCTACGATGCGGCGATGAAATACATCGCGGCGGGCGTTCCGCTCATCGTCATCGCCGGTAAAGAGTACGGCACCGGTTCTTCGCGCGACTGGGCCGCCAAGGGCACGAGCCTGCTCGGCATCAAGACCGTGATCGCCGAGAGCTTCGAGCGTATCCACCGCGCAAACCTGGTCGGCATGGGCGTGTTCCCGCTGACCTTCCGCGCTGGCCAGACAGCCGGCTCGCTCGGGCTCGACGGCACTGAGGTCTACGACTTCGAGGGCCTGGTCACAGGCAGCCGTGAGGCCGTCGTGCTGGCGACGAATCGCGCGGGCAAGGTCACGCGATTTACCGTCAACGTCCGAGTCGACACGCCGAAGGAGTGGGAGTACATGGAGAACGGCGGCATCCTGCATTTTGTTCTTCGTCAGCTCGCAGCCTGAGCGACCCGTCAGTGCGGGTCGCGGTCTTCGATCTCGACGGCACGATCACACGCCAGGATACGTTTGTCCCCTACCTGCGCGGCTGGCTTCGACGCCACCCGCGGCTGGGCTATGTCAGACCCGTGGTCGTCGCCGGTCTTCGCTACACGCTGACCGGTCCGGATCGCGGCCGCTTGAAGTCCGACTTGCTTCGCGCCTGCATGTCGGGCGCGACCATGGATGCGGTGCAACGCTGGACCGCGGAGTTTGTCGCGGGACTCGGCGACGCGGAACTTTGTCCGGGTGCCCTGGCCGCGATCGCCCGTCATCGCGGGGCTGGCGATCGACTCATTCTGCTGTCGGCGAGTGTCGATCTCTATGTGCCGGACGTCGGACGCCGCCTCGGTTTCGAGGAGACACTCTGCACGGGCGTCGCCTGGCGGGACGGCCGCCTTGATGGCTCGCTCACGACCGCCAACCGGCGCGCCGGCGAGAAACGCCGCTGCATCGAGATCCTGCGGGACCGCTTTCCTGGTGCCCGCTTCGCGGCCTATGGCAACTCCGGCGCAGATCTCGCTCACATGACGGCCGTCGAGGAACCGCTGCTCGTAAATGCCGGACCCCGGCTGCGTGATGCGGCGCGGAAACTGGGTATCCGCTCGGAGGAATGGCGTAACAAATCGCCGGGTCGGACGGTCCAATCGGCATGAGCTCCCATTCCATCGACGGCAGTGGACACCTGCCGGCTTCGCGGCCGGGATCGCTGCTCGCTCGCGCCGCCGGAACTTACGCGCTCGCTGGCAGGATCCCGGCCGCATGCGGCAAGCATCCGTTGCCGCCTCGGCCGGCGCGCGCGAAGTGGCGGAGTTCTCGCGAGCAAACTCGTAAGTTCCGGCGGAGTTTGCGAGCGAGAAACTCCGCCGGATCCCACGCGCGCCCGTGGCGCGGCGTACGAAGAAAGGCCGCCGCATGAGCAACCATTCCCGCATCCAGCCCTCGGAGATCACGCCCGAATCCGTCTATCGCTCGCGGCGCGAGTTCCTCGCGAAACTCGCCGGCGTCGGCGCCGCCGCAGTCGTAAGGCCCACGATCGCCCAGGAGGTCATGAACGTTACGCTGGTCGAGCGTCTCGAGTACCAGCGAAATCCGCGCTACTCGACGTCGGACAAGGCGAACACATACGCAGAGATCACGGGCTACAACAACTTCTACGAGTTTGGCACCGGCAAGGAGGATCCGGCCGCAAACGCGCACCGCCTGCGTCCCCGGCCATGGTCGGTCATGGTCGACGGGGAGTGCGAAAAGCCCGGGAAGCTCGCACTCGAAGACCTGTTGCGCCCGCATGCGCTCGAGGAGCGCGTCTATCGCCTGCGCTGCGTCGAAGCCTGGTCGATGGTCATTCCCTGGATCGGCTTTCCACTCGGCGACCTGATCAAGCGTTTCAATCCGACCTCACGGGCCAAGTACGTCGAGTTCACGACGCTTCGCGATCCGAAGCAGATGCCAGGTCAGCGCTACGACGTGCTCGACTGGCCCTATGTGGAGGGGCTGCGGATGGATGAGGCCATGCATCCGCTCGCAATCCTGTCCGTGGGTCTCTACGGAAAGCCCCTTCCAAACCAGAACGGCGCGCCGCTTCGCCTCGTCGTGCCCTGGAAGTACGGATTCAAGAGCATCAAGTCGATCGTTCGCATCCACTTTAGCGAGCGCATGCCGGCGACTTCCTGGGCCCTGTCCGCCCCGCGCGAGTACGGGTTTTTCGCCAACGTCAATCCTGAAGTCGATCACCCGCGCTGGAGCCAGAAGAGCGAGCGGCGGATCGGCTCCTCGAATTTCCTCACTCGCCAGCCGACGATGAAATTCAACGGTTACGCGGCCGAGGTCGCCGGTCTTTACCGCGGCATGGACCTCGCGCGGTATTTCTAGCGGGCCATGAACGCGGACTTCCTCACGCGGCGTATCGCCAAGCCGCTGGTATTCCTGCTCTGCCTGTTGCCGGCCCTCTGGCTGGTCGCGGCGATTGTCGCCTTGCAGACGGGCGCAATCGCATGGTGGCAGCCAACACCCCTGGGTGCGAATCCCGTCGAGAAAATCCAGGACACGCTCGGGATCTGGGGCTTGCGGCTGCTGCTCCTGACTCTCGCCGTCACTCCGATCCGGACGATCGGCGGCTGGCCGCGGCTGCTCGCGTTTCGTCGCATGCTCGGGCTCTTTGCCTTCTTCTACATTGTCCTGCACTTCCTCTGGTATCTGTTCGTGGACCAGGAATTCGACTGGGAACAGCTCTTCGCCGATGTCGTCAAACGTCCATTCATCACGGCCGGGTTCACCACGTTCGTGCTGCTCGTTCCGCTGGCAATGACATCGACGAAAGCCGCGATGCGCCGGCTGGGCCGCCGCTGGCAGAAATTGCATCGGCTGGTGTATGTCGCCGCGATCCTCGGCTGCGTGCATTTCTGGTGGCAGGTGAAAGCGGACATCCGCGAGCCCGCGGTGTATGCGGGAATGGCCGCTGTGCTGCTGGGTTGGCGACTCTGGCGTCGGTGGCGCCCGCGTCGCCGCGTTGTTGATCCAGCCTCAACCGTGCTGACGCGCGGCGCGGGTACCGAGGGCAATCCCGCCGAGGATCAGCAGGCCGCCGGCGCCGGTGCGCCAGCCCACTTGTTCGCCGAGCAGCCACCAGCCCAGCGCTGAGGCGAGCACTGGCTCGCCCACGGAGACGACTGAGACGAAAAGCGGATTGAGGTGCCGCAGCGACCAGTTGTAACCGCTGTGGCCGATGAGCTGCGAAACGAGCGCCATCGCGCCGAGCGCCCACCAGGTCGTTGAATCGAATCCGGTTGCAGGGGTACGCGTGAGTATCACGGCAATCCAGAGGATCGCCGCCGCAACTCCGTAGGCGACACCGAGATAGGTCCGGAACGCCAGCATCGCCTGCGCTTCGCGCGATAACAGCAGATAACCGGCCATCGCGATTCCACCGGCGACAGCAAGCAGATCCCCGGTCAGAGCCGCCCGACCGCCTGCCCCGCCGCCGCTCACGATGGCTGCGCCGGAGACCGCGAGCGCGAGCGCGATCATCGTGGCGCGTGATGGCGCGCCGCGTCCGGCCAGAAACTGGAGCATGGCAACCCAGATCGGCGAAGTGCTGGCGAGCAGGACGCTGCGCGCGATCGTCGTGTGTTCGAGCGAGGCGATCCAGGTCGCGAAATGTACGGCCAGCAATACGCCGGCAGCGGCGGCCATTGCGAGCGGCACCAGACTCGCTGCCCTTCGTTGCGGCCCGGCGATCGCGATCGGCAGCACGACCAGCGTCGCGAGCCCCAGCCGCCAGGCAGCGATCGCAAGCGGCGCCGCATCCGCCATCCGCGCAAAGATCGCGCCGTTCGACACGGCGAGAAGCGCGATTCCGAGCACCAGGAAGGGCACGGCCCGGCCGCTCGCCCCCTCCGCGGGGCGATTCAACCGAGGGCCCAGGCCGGTACCACGCGCCAGCCGCTGGTGAGCGCGGCGTCGAGTTCGCGCCACTCGGGCTCCAGGCGCTCGACCAGGTTCCAGAATCGCCGCGAGTGGTTCATGTGCTGCGTATGTGCGAGCTCGTGTATCAACAGGTAGTTCACGACCCGCGGGGTCTGAAACAGCAGGCACGCATTGAGGCTGATGGTGCCGCTGCGCGAGCAGCTGCCCCAGCGCGTGCGCTGGCGGCGGACCTGGAGTCGCTCGTACTTCAGGCCGGTGGTCGCGGAGAGGCCGGCAAGCCAGGGCGCGAGCGCGGCATGCGCCTCGCGCATCGTGAAGCGCTGCAGGACATGGCGCAGGAGCGTCATCCGCGCCCGATCCCCATACAGCCGCAGCAATGCACCGTCGGCAACCAGCCGCGGCGGACCGGCCGTTTCGACCAACTGCAGGTCGTAGTTCCGGCCGCTCGCCGCGAACTGGATCTGTGCGGGCAAGCCGTCGGCCGGCGCGGACCCGGCCGGCCGATACAAGGCGACCTTGCGCTCGATCCAGGGCCGGTGCCGGGTCACGAACTGCTCGATGATGCGCGGCCGCGTTCCGTGCGGCACGACAATCTCGACGAAGCCACCGGGCAGCACGCGAACCGCAAGCCGCCTCGCGCGCGGACTCGGCCGGACGTGCCAGGCATCGCCTGGCGCGTCTAGCAGCGGCAGTTGTTCGACCTCGCCCTGATTCATGTTCACAGGACCGCCGCCAGCCGTGATCCATCCTCGATTGCACGTCGCGCATCGAGTTCGGTCGCGTGCTTCGAGCCGCCGATCAGGTGTGGCTTGAAACCCGCCGCCTCGAGGCCCGGGACGAGATCGCGCCGCGCTTCCTGGCCGGCGCAGATGACGACCTGATCGACCGGGAGAACCTGGGCTTCGCCACCGTGAATGATCGAAAGTCCCCGATCGTCGATGCGGTCATAAGCGACGCCGGCGAGCATTCGCACGCCGCGGCGCTTGAGCGCGAGTCGATGCACCCAGCCCGTCGTCTTGCCGAGGTCCCGCCCTGGCGGCGTTGGCTTGCGCTGCAGCAGCCAGATCCGTCGCGGCATCTCGCGCGCGAGATCCGGCTGCGGCGCAAGACCGCCGCGCGCAGCGAGCTGCATGTCGATCCCCCACTCCCTCATGAAGGCCGGGATGTCGAGACTGGGCGACACCTGCGAGGAATCGTGGCTCAGAAACTCGGCGACGTCGAATCCGATGCCGCCCGCCCCGACGATTGCAACCGCAGCGCCGACGGGCCGGCCATGCAAGAGTACGTCGATGTAACTCAGCACCTTCGGATGGCTGAGCCCTTCGATCTCCGGAATCCGCGGCAGCACGCCCGACGCGAGAACGATCTCGTCGAACTCTCCGCCCGTGAGGGCCGCGACGTCCGCAGTCACGCCGAGCCGCACGCGGACCTGGCGCAGCTCGAGCTCGCGTCCGTAGTAGCGCAGCGTCTCGTGAAACTCCTCCTTGCCCGGTATGACCTTGGCCATGTTGAACTGACCACCGATTCGATCCGCAGCCTCGAACAGCGTTACCTGATGGCCACGGCCTGCCGCAACGGTTGCGCAGGCCAGTCCGGCGGGCCCGGCGCCGACCACGGCAATGCGCCTGGGCCGCGCCACGGGCCTGTAGATGAGTTCCGTTTCGCGTCCCGCGCGCGGATTCACGAGGCAGGTCGCGACTTCGTTCTCGAAGACGAGATCGAGGCAGGCCTGGTTGCAGGCGATGCAGGTGTTGATCTCGTCGGCGCGTCCGCTTGCCGCCTTGGCGACGAATTCAGGATCCGCGAGCAATGGCCGCGCCATCGACACGAGATCGGCATCGCCCGAGGCAAGCACCCGTTCCGCCACCGCAGGGTCGTTGATGCGGTTGCTGGTCACGAGCGGGATCGAAACCAGGCCGCGGAGTCGCCGCGTGACCCAGGTGAACGCCGCTCGAGGCACCATCGTCGCGATCGTCGGAATGCGCGCCTCGTGCCAGCCGATGCCCGTATTGATGATCGTGGCACCGGCCCGCTCGACTGCCTGGGCAAGTTCGACCACTTCGGTCCAGTTGTTGCCGCCTTCGACGAGATCGAGCATCGACAGGCGATAGATGACGATGAAATCGCGGCCGACGGCGGCACGCGTCCGCGCGAGTATCTCAAGCGGCAGGCGCATGCGGTTCGGCCAGCTGCCACCCCAGCGGTCGGCGCGGCGATTCGTGCGCGCGACCAGGAACTGATTGATGAAATAACCCTCGGAACCCATGATCTCGATGCCGTCATAGCCCGCCTGCTGGGCGAGTGCCGCGGTCTTGACGAAAGCCGAGATCTGCCGCTCGACCCCGCGGTCGGTGAGTTCGCGCGGCGTGAAACTCGAAATCGGCGCCTTGAGGCGCGAGGGCGCGACGGCGAACGGATGGTAGGCATAGCGGCCCGTGTGGAGGATCTGCATGCAGATCTTCCCTGCTGCGGCATGCACAGCATTGGTAACGAGTCGATGACGGGCGAGATGCCGCCGGCCGCTCAGCGTGCCGGCGAAGGGCTTGGTCCAGCCGGCAGCGTTCGGCGCGATGCCGCCGGTGACAATGAGACCGACGCCACCCCGCGCGCGTTCGGCAAAGAACGCCGCAAGCTTTGGGTAGTCTTCGGCACGGTCTTCAAGTCCGGTATGCATCGAACCCATCAGCACGCGGTTTGACAGCGTCGTGAATCCAAGATCGAGCGGCGCCAGCAGATGCGGAAACGGGTTCAGCGTCACGCGCGCAATCATATAGCATGCACGGGAACCCCTGATTTATCCGCGCATGGTCGCGACCGTGTGCGATATTCGTTCCTGGCAAGAAGCGAGGAGCGATGTGTATCGCGATACATGAACGACGAGCGACGCCGCCAGGGACGAATATCGCCCGGTCCCGAAGGGTTACGCACGGGCCTTGGCGCGACTGCGTTAATCGCCTCGTCCATAGTCCCGGCTATGGGACGTCGGCTCGTGCCTTGTCGCGCCAAGGCGCGAGCGTAACGCGCCTCATGCGCGGATAAATCAGGGGTTCCCTGTCATGAAACCCGTCCTTGAAGTCCGCGATCTCGTCAAGGAGTATCCCGGCGTGCGCGCGGTCGACGGCGTGTCGTTCGCGATCGAGCCCGGCCAATGTTTCGGCCTGCTCGGACCGAACGGCGCCGGCAAGACGACGACTGTCGAGATGATGGAAGGCGTCACCGTGCCCACGTCCGGCGAAGTGCTCTATGGTGGCGAGCCGCTCGGCGCGCGCTTCCGCGCCGAAGCGGGCATCCAGTTCCAGAAGACCGCGCTCCAGGATTTCCTGACCGTGCGGGAGACGTTGCAACTTTTCAGGCGACTCTATCCGCGCGGCCGCGAAGTCGATGAGTTGATCCGCCTCTGCGCCCTCGAGCAGCTCGCCGACCGCGACAACCGCAAGCTGTCCGGCGGGCAGACCCAGCGCTTGCTGCTCGCAATCGCGCTCGCGAACGATCCGCAGGTATTGTTCCTCGACGAGCCGACGACCGGCCTCGATCCACAGGCACGGCACAATTTCTGGGACCTGATCCGCTCCATCAAGGCCGAGCGCCGCACCGTCCTGCTGACGACGCACTACATGGAAGAGGCTTACTTCCTGTGCGACACGATCGCGATCATGGATCAAGGGCGCATCATCGCCGAGGGCCAGCCGTCGCGGCTTCTGAAGGATCATTTCGAGGATGTGGTGCTCGAGCTTCCGCGCGAGGACTTCCGGGGCGAGACAGCGGATTTTCCGCTGCCGGTTCTGGTCGCAAACGAGCGTGTTGAGATCTCGACCTCTGACGTCGAGCGCGCGTTGCGGGCGCTCCTCGACCGCGGCGTGCCGCTCAAGCACCTGCAGATCCGCCCGCGTAACCTCGAGGATCTTTTCCTCGAACTGACCGGCCGGGAACTTCGCACGTGAATCTCCGGCGCCTGTTCGCCGTCTGGGTTGCCCGGAATCTCGAGTTCCTGCGCGACCGGTCGACGCTCGTGTTCAATCTCCTGTTTCCGCTCGTGCTCGTGGTCGCATTCGCAGTCATCTTCGGCCGTGGTCCGCAGGACCTTTTCAAGATCGGCGTCGTTGCGCCGCCGGGATCCAGCCTTGACGTTCGCCTGCACCCGTTTCTTGGAACGCGCCATGTCGATTTCTACCGTGTCGAACCCGCCGACATCGACGGCACCGTGCGCAAGGTCGAGCGTCACCAGGCCGACCTGTTGCTCGATCTTCGCGGCGCTCCGCGTTACTGGATCAACGAGGATTCGCCGAAGGGTTATCTTGCGGAAAAGCTGCTGCTCGAAACGGCGAGTCAGGAGGCGGTGCGCCAGCCCGTGACCGGAGCGGCGGTCCGCTACGTTGACTGGCTCCTGCCGGGCATCCTCGGCATGAACATGATGTTCAGCTGCCTGTTCGGCGTCGGCTATGTCGTCGTCCGCTACCGGAAGTCCGGCTTTCTGCGCCGCCTGTCGGCGACACCCCTGACGGCCGCCGAATTCGGTGCCGCCCAGATACTCTCGCGGCTCATGCTGACGATCAGCGTGAGCTCGCTCCTCTATGGCGCGCTGGCGCTCCTGGTGCCGTTCCGGAACGAGGGCCACGTGCTGGTGCTGCTCCTGATTGCCGTCGCCGGCGCGATGTCGATGATCGCTTTCGGTTTCATGATGGCGGCGCGCATCGCGAGCGAGGAACTCGCGAACGGCGTCATCAACCTGGCGTCATGGCCGATGATGCTGCTCTCGGGCGTCTGGTTCTCGCTCGAAGGCGCGCCCGAGTGGCTCCAGCAGGCGGCGCGGGTGCTGCCCCTCACCCAGATGCTCGAAGCTGCGAGGGCCGTGATGCTGGACGGCGCGGGGCTGGTGCAAGTGCTTCCCCGGATCGGCTGGCTCGTGGCCATGACGATCCTGTTCCTGGCCATCGCGGCGACTGGATTTCGCTGGCGTCCCGAGTGATCCCTGTCAAGGCGGCGGCCGACCCCGGGTCTATGGCAGACTCTGCCACCCGGGGCACCTGATCGAATAACTCGCTTGGATAAATCCGAACTTCTCAAACAATTGCACATCGATCGCGATGCGCCCGCTGAAGGATCGTCGCCGCGACTCAAGCTCTGGATCGGGCTCGGGGCTGCCCTCGTCCTGATCGCCGCGGCGCCCACCTGGTACTTCACCCGGGAAGAGGCGATCGAAGTGACGGTCGCCGTTGCGCGAGCAATGCCGGCAACGAGCGCGGGCACTTCGGTGCTCGACGCCACCGGCTACGTCACGGCACGGCGGCAGGCGACCGTCTCGGCCAAGATTACGGGGAAGGTGCGCGACGTGCGCATCGAAGAAGGCCAGCGTGTCGCCGCCGGCGACATCCTGGCGACACTCGACGATGCCGAGGCGCTCGTCGAGGTCGAACTCCGCCGGGCGCAGGTCGCCTCGGCACGCGCGCAACAGACGCAGGCTGAAGCGGAAAGCGCCAATGCCGAGCGCGAATACGTCCGGCAGCAGGAACTCGCCGCCCTGAAGCTGACGAGCGCGTCCGCACTCGACGCCGCCCGCACCCAGACCGAGGCCCTGCGCGCACGGACATCGAGCCAGACGAGTGCAGTGAGGGTGGCGAGCGAATCGCTGAAGGCTGCGCAGGTCCAGCTCGACAACACGATCGTGCGCGCGCCGTTCGCGGGCGTCATTACGGTGAAGGCCGCCCAGCCCGGTGAAATGATCTCGCCGGTTTCCGCCGGCGGCGGCTCGATCCGGACCGGGATCGGCACGGTCGTCGATATGGACTCGCTCGAGATCCAGGTCGATGTCAGTGAGGCTTACATCAATCGCGTACAGCCCGGACAGAAGGTCGAGGCTGTTTTGAACGCCTATCCGGAATGGCGGATACCGGCCGAGGTGATCGCGATCGTGCCAACGGCGGACCGCTCGAAGGCGACCGTCAAGGTCCGCATTGCGCTCGGAACCAAAGACCCGCGAATCGTGCCTGAGATGGGCGTGCGCGTGGCTTTCCTCGAGTCGCAGGCGGCGCAAGGCGATGCGCCCCCGCCCCCGCGGGGTGTTCTGGTACCCCTGCAGGCCATCCGGCAGGATGCGGGCAAGGACGTCCTCTATCTGCTGCGCGACGGCCAGGCCGAGCGGCGCGCGGTGACCCTGGGCGGCACCCTGGGCGACAGCCGGCAGGTATTGGCCGGTGTCTCGGCGGGCGATTCGGTGATCGTGGAAGCGCCGGTGGATCTTGTGGACGGCGCGGCGGTGGTGGTGCGGGAGGAACGATGAGCGAAGCGATGGTGCAGATCCGGAATGTCCACAAGTCCTATATCCGCGGCAAGCAGACAGTTGAAGTCCTGCACGGCCTGACGCTGGATATTCCCAAGGGCGACTTCGTTGCCCTGATGGGACCGTCGGGCTCCGGCAAGACGACGCTGCTCAACCTGATTGGCGGTCTCGACGGCCCAACCGCGGGTGAGATTTTGGTCGGGGGCGAACGCATCGACCAACTCTCGGGGGGCCAGCTCGCCAAATGGCGCGCGCGCAATGTCGGGTTCGTGTTCCAGTTCTACAACCTGATGCCTGTGCTCACGGCCGAGCGCAATGTCGAACTGCCGCTCCTGCTGACCCCGCTTTCAGCCGCGCAACGGCGGAAGTCGGTGGCCGTGGCGCTCGAGGTCGTCGGCTTGTCGGATCGCGCGCGGCACAAGCCCAAGGAACTCTCCGGCGGCCAGGAACAGCGTGTCGCGATCGCGCGCGCGCTGGTGTCGGATCCGGCGCTCCTGATCTGCGACGAGCCGACCGGCGATCTCGACCGCAAGACCGCCGACGAGGTACTCGGATTGCTCCAGGTCCTGAATCGCGACCACGGCAAGACGATCGTGATGGTGACGCACGACCCGAAGGCGGCCGAATTCGCGAGCCGCACCCTGCATCTCGAAAAAGGCCAGCTGCTCGAGCAGGCGGCGGCGTAGTCGGGCCATGACTCGCACCGGATTCGTGCTGGCGAACCTCACGCGCAGGAAAACGCGCACCGTATTGACGCTGCTGTCGATCGTGACGGCTTTCCTGCTGTTCGGGCTGCTGCAGGCGGTCAACGTGCTGTTTTCCGCGGGTGCCGACTTCGTCGGTGCGACGCGGCTCGTGACCCAGGCGCGCGTTTCGTTCACGCAGTCGCTGCCAATGCGGCTGTTGCCGCAGATCGAATCCGTCCCGGGTGTCGACAAGGTGATGTGGCAACAGTGGTTCGGAGCCGTCTGGCAGGAAAATACACAGCTCATTTTTCTGGCTACCGACTCGGCACGGCTCCACGCCGTATACCCCGAGTACGTGATGCCCGACGCGCAATGGAAGGCCTTTGCGGAGACGCGCACCAGCATGATCGTCGGACGCAAGCTGGCCGACCAGTACGGCTGGAAGATCGGGGAGAAAGTCCCCATCTCATCGAACATCTTCCCGCAGAAGGACGGAAGCAAGAACTGGACTTTCGATCTGGTCGGCATCTATGACGGCAAGGATGCGGAGTGGCAGCGCAACACCAACGTCGGCTGGATCAACTACGACTATTTCGACGAGGCGAACCTGTTCGGTCGTGGCGCGGCCGGTACTTTCACGGTCAAGCTTGCCGATCCGGATCAGGCTCGCCAGGTCGCGCAGACGATCGATGCGATGTTCGAGAACTCGCCGGATGAAACCAAGACCCAGACCGAAAAGGACTTCAACATCGGTTTCTTCAAGCAGATCGGCGACATCGGCCTGATCGTGCGCTGGATCCTGTTTGCCGTGTTCTTCACGCTGCTCCTCGTGGTCGGCAACACCATCGCACAGAGCGTGCGTGAGCGAATACCCGAGTTCGCGATCCTCAAGACGCTCGGCTTCAGCAATGGCAGCGTGCTGGGATTCGTGCTGGCAGAAGCGGCCGTTTTGTGCGTGATCGGAGGGCTGCTGGGCCTCGGTCTGGCGACGCCACTTGGCATCGTAATTGCCGACGCGACCGGCGGGAATCTTCCGATCGCGGTCGATAGCCGCGTCTGGGTCACGGGCCTGGCCGCGATCGTGGTCCTGAGCCTTGCCGTCGGTCTGCTGCCGGCGCTCCGTGCCGGGCGGCTCACGATCATCGATGCACTCGCGGGTCGTTGAGGGAATCGCCGGAATGCTGAAGCAGACACTCTCGATCACCTGGCTGGGACTTCGCAGCATTCCCGA
>JANLWE010000166.1:0-7562 GCA_031364365.1 Gammaproteobacteria bacterium
GAGCTCCTGACCTGGCTCACGCGCACCGTGGATTTCTGGGGCAACATCGCGAGCATCGGGCTTGCCGGCAGCCACAAGCTCGAAACGACCGTGATGCCCTTCATCCTGCGCGGCATCAACCTGCTGGGTATCACCTCATCCAATACGCCGCGCGACCTGCGGCTCACGGTCTGGAAGCGGCTGTCCACGGACCTGCGCCCGCGTCATCTCGATCGCATCGCCGCGCGCACGATCAGTTTCGACGAGCTGCCCGGCGCCTTCGACGACTTCCTCAAGGGCCGCGTCATGGGGCGCACGGTTGTGAAGATCAATTCAAGTGGCTGAGGTGCTCGAACCCCGGCTGGTCGCGGGAGCGAAAGCGCTCGGCATCGCACTCGAGCCACGGCAGATCGCCGCGTTCATGACGCTCGTTGCCGAACTTACGGAATGGAATACACGTTTCAACCTGACAGCGATCACGGTGCCGGCGGACATCGTGGACAAGCACCTGCTCGACTCGCTCGCGGTGCAACCCTACCTGCACGGCCTGCGAGTCGCCGACATCGGCACCGGCGCCGGCTTTCCGGGCCTGCCGCTCGCGATCGTGAACCCCAACCGGCGATTCACGCTGGTGGAATCGACCGGCAAGAAGGCAGCCTTCCTGCGTCATGTCATCGACAAACTGAAGCTCACCAATGTCGAGGTCGTGCAGGGCCGGTCGGAGGCGATGCACCCCCCCAGGCCGTTCGACAGTGTCATCGCCCGCGCGCTGGGTTCGCTCGCGGATTTCCTGCGCGTGGCGGGGCATCTCGCGGGGCGGCATGGCCGGCTGCTAGCGATGAAGGGTCGCCCGCCCATGGAAGAGCTCGAGGCGCTGCCGGCAGGCTGGAAGGCGCTCGGCCTGCACCCGATCCGGGTGCCAGGCCTCGATGCCGAGCGCTGTCTCGTCGAACTTGCTAGGGTTTGACCTGATGAGACGCATCATCGCGGTCACGAACCAGAAAGGCGGCGTCGGCAAGACGACGACGGCCGTAAATCTCGCCGCCTCGCTGGCTGCGATGCAGCGGCGCGTCCTGCTCATCGATCTCGACCCCCAGGGCAATGCGACGATGGGCTGCGGCGTGGACAAGCGTGCGCTCGAGCGCTCGGTGACCGACGTGTTGCTCGGCGACTGCAATATCGTCGACGCGATCGTCCGGATCGAAGGGGCAAACCTCGATCTGCTGCCGTCGAACCAGGACCTGACCGCGGCGGAAGTGCGGCTTCTCACGATGCTCGCGGGCCGCGAGCACCGGCTCGCGCGCGCGCTCGAAGCCGTGCGCGACCGCCACGATATCGTGATCATCGACTGCCCGCCGGCGCTCATCATCCTGACGGTCAATGCGCTGACCGCCGCGGATTCCGTGCTGTTCCCGATGCAGTGCGAGTACTACGCGCTCGAGGGGCTCTCGGGCCTCGTCAGCACGATCGAGCAGATCCGCGAATCGGTAAATCCGCGGCTCGCGATCGAGGGAATCCTGCGCACGATGTTCGACCCACGGAACAATCTCTCGAATGACGTTGCCGCGCAGCTCATTGAGCATTTCGGCGACCAGGTGTTTCGCACGATCATTCCGCGCAATGTCCGGCTCGCCGAGGCGCCTTCTTTCGGCGTGCCGGCAATGCTGCACGACAAGGATTCGCGCGGCGCGCTCGCCTACCTCGCGCTCGCGAGCGAAATGATCCGACGCTCTGAGGAGCCGGAAGCGTACGCGGCCGAGATCGTGAGCGGCCCGGTTCCCTACGTCGGCGAAGCGCCGGCAGCCGAGAGTCCCGCGGCGCCCGAGGAAGACGTTCCCGCAACCTGAAGGGGACGTTCACCTTCAAACCGAAGATTGCTTCCTTTCGGGGCGCGCCACTTTCTTGAAGGTGAACGTCCCCTTCAAACAGGAGTTAGGATGAGCGCGATGACGGACAAAAAGCGCGGCTTGGGACGCGGACTTGAGGCGCTGCTCGGCGAGACCCGGCCGCGGCTCGCGCCGGGCATGCCGGCGGCGCGCGAACAGCTGATGCACCTGCCCCTCGACCTGCTTTCACGCGGCAAATATCAGCCGCGCGTCGACATGCGCGAGGAATCGCTGACCGAGCTCGCGGATTCAATAAAGGCCCAGGGCGTCATCCAGCCGATCGTCGTACGGCCGGTCGGCACGCCCGGCGCGGGCGAGCATCAGCGCTACGAGATCATCGCCGGCGAGCGCCGCTGGCGCGCCGCCCAGATCGCGGGCATTGCCGACATCCCCGCGGTCGTCCGCCACGTGGACGACGAGCACGCGGTCGCACTTGCCCTCATCGAGAACATCCAGCGCGAGAACCTGAACCCGCTCGAGGAAGCGCTCGCGCTCTCGCGCCTGATCAATGAATTCCAGCTGACCCACCAGCAGGCGGCGGAGGCCGTTGGCCGTTCGCGCGCGGCGGTGTCAAACCTCCTGCGCCTGCTCGACCTGCCACAGGCGATCCGGCCGCTCATCGAGAAGCGCGAACTGGAGATGGGCCACGCGCGTGCACTGCTCGGCCTGACCAACCCGCGCCAGATCGCTGAGGTCGGCGCGCTCGTTGCCAAGAAAGGCTTGTCCGTCCGCGAGACCGAGGCGCTCGTGCGGCGCCTGATCGCGCACGCCGGCGAAGGCAAGAACGGGAAGGGTGGCAGGGCGCGTTCCAAGGATCCCGACATCCAGCGGCTCGAGAACGACCTCGCCGACAAGCTCGGCGCCACGGTCGAGCTGCACCACGCAACCACGGGCAAGGGCAAGCTCGTGATCAGCTATCACAGCCTCGATGAACTCGACGGGATACTCGCGCACATCACCTGAAGACAGCGCGGCCGCTCCTTGGCGGATTACTAAGGCGACCGCTCAACCTGAATCGTCCATAACGATTTCTTGGCTTCGAATGGCCCCAGGATCGTGCCGGCGCCAGCCGGTACGGTTCTGTCCGTGTAGTCGAGGACTCCCGATGACGGGAGACGGATGATGTAGCCCCCGCCATCCATCGTCCAGCGCGAGTCATTGAGCGGAAGGAACGCAATGCCGGACAGCGTATCAATCAAGGTATGGCAGGAAACAACCAGGTCCGGGAGCATGTCCTCAGGAAGTCTTGGATTTGTCTGCTGGCTCGTCATGGTTTCAGGGGCAAACTCCAGGCTGAGATACTCGTTAGACGCTTGCCCCGTCATCGTGGTCGGATCGACGGACTGCACAAGCTGATTGAAGCCATTCACCGGGTGCCCGATGACCTTCAATTTCTGCGAGTCCTCATATCTGGCTGGTCCACAGCCCATTCCCAATCCGGCCACTGCCTGGGTCGAGGCAACGACTGCGTCGACGATTCCAACGTATTTGCTCCCCTGGCGTTTGAGCACTCCTTCGGCCCTGTCGGTACCGTCGCGCGAGCCCCCGCCCAGCGGGCCGAAATTGAGCTTCACGTCGTATTCGTTCCTGATCGAAATCCGGATTCCGCCTGGCGCGGGCGTGGTCTTGCCCGTGGTCTTGCCCGTAGTCGTGCCAGCGCTGTCGTTGTCGGTGTTGATGACGGCGACGTTGGCAGGATCGAGGTTGTCGTAACCGCGATCGGCGCTGTGGGCGGCGGCGGTGAGGATGGTGTAGGCGATGGCGCCATCGACGAGCAGGTCATCGACCCCGATCGCGGTGACGGCCTGCGGGGTGTTCCAGTTGCTGGTGGTGAAGGTCAGCGCGGCCGGATCGACGGTCCCTTCGCTGTTGTCGCTGCTGGCCAGCGCGATGGTCACATCGGCAGTCGGCTTGCTGTCTAGCACCACTGTAAACGTCGCGGTGCCACCCGACTCGGTGGTCACCAGGCCGGTGGTCGGGGCGACCGTAACACCGATGGACACGACATCGTCCTGCGCCACAGCCTCGGTCACGTTCAACGTGGCGGCGAGCCACAACAGGCAGAAAATTCTTGAGGGCATGATTCGCTCCCGGGGCTGACTCTCGGTTCAGTTATTCGGTGGGTTCTTCCGATTCCGCTTCTTCTGCGTCCTCTTCGGCTTCGTCTCTGTCGTTGCAAGCGTCCGAGCCTTGCTGGGGCCCAAGCTTCTGCAGCGCCTGCTCATGCGCGCGATAGAAATCGACATTGGCCTTGGATACTCCCGGTGGCAGCGTGCCGCCCGGCTGGCCGACTGCCCACGCCGCCATCGCGTTCTGGAACAGTGACAAGCTGAAAACGAGGTACTCACGGGTCGTCATGCCCGCCGACTGGATGGCGGCCTGCGCTCCCGGTTGGGCATCTATTCGAGCGGCCATTTCATCGAGCGACTGTGCAGTCTCCGAATCGCAGTCATGTGACATCCCCGGCGCAGCGGCCTTCAGGTTGCCGGACGCCCGAGCGTACTTGGCAAGTCCCGCCTCGGTCAGCATGAAACTCGAGATTTCGCGGGCGTCGCGTTCCGGGAAATCCTGGGCGACGGACACGGCCGGCACGAACAAGACGAGGGAAGCCGCCATTAGGACTGTGTAGATGCGATGTAGTTGAAACATTGAGAACTCCAATGACGGTTATGGCTCGACCAGCTCAAAATCCCATTCGGTCACGACCGTGACCGGCAACCGCTCGGCCGTATCGCCCCTGCTGACGTCTGCAGGGGAGACTATCAGCCAGGATTGATTTTCGAACGCGTATTTACGATCGAACACCACTCGCGTTAGCTCTCCTTTCAGCCGTGGCCAGTTTTTTGGGTCGAAGAGATTGCAATCGACCGATTCGCCGAGTTGGCGATCGATTGCGCGCTTTGGCGGGCATCGGATGGTGTACACCCAAGGGTCCCATTCCAGGTCCGCATCGGTAGGTAGCGATAGCGGGAGCGCGCCGCAATTCGAAACACCCGTGTCGGTGCCGGACATACGGGTTTTTTCCGGCGGTCCCCTGAAACGGATGTGGTAGGTGCCGTCGGCTGCAATCGCGAAACGAATCGTCGCCGGCTTTGGGCCGGCGGAAGCCGCGTTGTTCCAATCTTTCTCATTTGTCACGGTGGTCGTGCAAGTCCCATCCTGCTTCACCAATTGCTGCATCCCGTGACCCGACATCACGATGTCAGCCGTCGTCTGGCCATTTGCGCGCGTGAGCGTGACGACGCGCTTCGCCGATTCCCTGATCGACGCGGTTGCTCCCGCAATCGGGAATCCATAATTGCTTGCGAAGGTTTCGGTCTGGATGATCTTGCCCTTCCACTCTCCACATCCGGCTCCCGCGTCGAGCCAGGCGCGAGCGGCGCTGAGAAATTCCTTCTTCTTCATGGGCGGCGGCGCCGGTGCTGTGGGACTTGCCCCACCGCTCTCACCCACGAATGCCAGGTCGATCAGGAAGTCCGTCTCGAGGTGGTGAAAATAATCCTCCGGAGGCCGCATTCTTCGCGCGATCGGCGACTGCATGTCGCACAGCTCTTTGGCGCTTTTGCCACCGAACGAGTGATGCGGCGCTGCTGTCTGCCACTTGGTCTTTGGATCCGCGTCATTCGATTGTGTATGGCAGCCGCTGTCGGCGCATGTGCCACCTACCGGGATGATGCCACCGTCATGCGTGTCCTCGAGCGGCCCGGATTCCGCGTGCGGATCAACTCCACCATGGCAGTTCGCGCAACGGGCGTGAGAAAAGACCGGCATCATTACCGCGAACAGCTCGAGCGGATCGCCCTCCCCGGGACCCTGCTGCGCTGAAACGAGCGTCGTGACCGCAGCGAGCAGCAAAACAAAGCTTCCGGCGATTGCGAGTCCTCGTCTCATGCGATTTCCTCCTATTCGAGGCAACATCCGGGCTTCAACGCTGGACCACGCACTTGTCCCCCTCAATCGCAATCGCGAGAGTGGTAGTTTGATCCGAGACTATGGTCACCGGCTCCTCGAGAACCTGCCCCAAGGCGTCAATCTTGTCGGCGGAAAATTCCCCCGAGCCACATCCAAGTGCCACCCACACGCAAAGCAGCAACGTTCGCGGCATGGGTTTTGTCCCCTGCGCCGCCCCGCGACGTGAGGAATATACTCCTTGCGACACGAACGGCCCATCAGCCGCATTTCGTCTGGACTGCGCCTTCCATGACAATCAATGACGTGAGGGGAAATTCCATGCAGACATCCCCGTTCCGACTGAGCTGGGTCGCGGTTGAACTGGCCGTGGTCTTGTCGACATCCGCGGACGCGAACATTCCGATCATTAGCGGCCGCACTTACGTCAGCGAGCGCGCGAAGGTTACGGTGACGGGGTCGTTCCAGATCAACGAAGACATCGCATTCAATGACAAGGCGAGCTACAGCGATGGCGAGATGACGTGGCTCCAGTATGGCGTGTCGGGAGCCGAGACACCCGATCTACTCGTGACCGCCAGCCCCGATGAGGTCGGAATAATTGCCGGGCGCGGGAAGCCGACGGTGAAGTCGTAAGAATCTGCCGCCGGAGGGGTGGTCGATGCCTGCTGGGCTGGTGGACCGGATGCTCTCCTGGATCGACGCTACTCTCGCGGCGCTCGGCGACGGCTTCATTCGCGCGTGGACGAGGGTAGATCGCAGTTACAAACGGCCGTTTTCGCACTTGGCACTTCGGCTGAAGTTCGCGTTCTACCCGCTGCTCGCCATTGCGGCGATTGCATGGCTCGGCTGGGACTGGAGCCACACCCGCTCGCTCGATTCCGCCGAGGACGCGATCTTCGACCGCATCGTGCAGTGGCGCCCGTTCGAGCCCAAGCCGTCCGGCCGCGTGGCCGTGGTCGAGATCGACGAATGCTCGATCGAATATTTTCGCGCCCGGGGCGAAGGGGGCTGGCCCTGGAGCCGGCAGCGTCACGCCGATCTGCTCGACCAGCTCGATCGCGCCGGCGTGAGTGCGGTCGGCTATGACGTGCTCTTCACCGATGCCTCGCGCGAGGATCCGGACGGCGATCGCGCGCTGGAGGCCATGGCTGCGGGCGGCGAGGGACGGTTCCTGTTCGCCTCGGCACGCCTGCATCCGGACTATGACACCGCATCGTCGCTGCATGCCTCGCAGGCGCCCGGCGCTTTCGCGCTGACGCCCGATCCACAGGAGGACCCGACGGTCGCACTGCTGCTGCCCTACGGCGATGCATTGGCGAGATCAAGCGCCATCTCCAATGTCGCGCGCAATGAAGACGGGGTGCTCCGTGACATTCCATTGCGAGAAGCCGTTGGCAACTGGGCCTTGCCGGCATTGCCGCTGCGCCTCGCGATGTTCGGGACGCAGCGACTGCCGACGAGCTTTCCGGCAACTGTGCGCCCGAACTGGCGGGACGAAACGCGCCTGCCGCATGTCAGCGCCGCCAACCTGCTGGCGGGAGACGCATCAATCTGCACGGGCGAGACTTCGGGCGCACCCGACCTGAAGGGCCGCGTAGCGCTCGTCGGTTACTCGGCGTCCGGCCTGAATGACGCCAAGCCGACGCCGGTCGATCCGGTCATGCCGGGCGTGGAGGTGATGGCAGAGGCCACGGAAGCCCTGATCGCCGGCAGCGCCATCCGCGCGCCGCCGGCCTGGCTGAAGTACATCATCGCCGGGCTGCTGGCGGGGTTGACCGCGTTTGC
>JANLWE010000168.1:0-8612 GCA_031364365.1 Gammaproteobacteria bacterium
TGGAGGCGATGACCGTGATGCGCAGCTCTGCGATTTCGACATTCAATGGAGCCTTGCCGACAAAGGCCTGCAGCCGGACGTTGAACCGTATCCAGTGCGGCAATCGATGCCCATTATCGCAGCGGGCCCGCAGCACCAACACATCGCCCGGTTCCGCGTCGTAGAACGCCGTCGGCGCAACCGGGTGCAGGAACGACTCGCCGGGCGCATAGAGCAAGTCAGGAATGGGCTCGACTACTTCGGGCGCCACATTCACCACGTTCTCGCGCGACTTGCGGCTGTAGTCGCGCCCCATCACCAGCGCGAGTGCAATCCACCCCAGCGCCAGCACCAGGTTCACCAGTGCAAAATTGTGCGCTTGCCAGCTCAATAGGTGGATCCCGATGAACACGCCGACCGCCTGGATGAGATCGCCAAAGCGGCAGAAGAACGTGTCGATGGCGGTCTTGCCGTCGTATTTCGCGTCGCGGTCGACCGGCAGGAATAGCGCCTGCCGCGTGGTGTTCATGAGCGAGTAATCGACGCTGTTCTCTGCAAACTTGATCCGGCGAATCAGGTAGAAGAACGGAATAAAGCCACCGAGCGCCGGTCCAAAAACCAGCAGGCCATATCCCACCGCGACGATGAGCGGCTGGACTAACAACGCGCCGCGCACGCCGGCGATGTGGTAGATGCGTGAAACCAGGAACAGCTGGATTACCAGACTGATCAGCGTCACCCAGAAATTGAAATTGCCGTAAAACGCGGTGATCAAGGAGCCAAGGTCGAGCGCCCCGCCGCTCTCGGCGACACGCGCAACGGCATCAGCCTTGGCGTAGTCGGCGAGAATGAATTCTCCGGTGGTGTTGATCCAGTTGAGCAGCACCACAAACAGTGCCATATGCAGCAGATAGCGATCGCGGAGCACCAGGCCGATGCCGCCGAGCAGCCGGGGCACGGGCCGGGAGCGGTCGATCTCGATTGCGCGCGATCCCACCGGGATTGCGGCCCGTTCAGGCGTGGCAAGAAACAGCGTGGCGCCGAGTGTGCCGGTCGCGAGGATCATGAGTCCCATAGGCGAGAGCGCCGCCACCGCCACCTGCGTGAGCTTGGCGCCGGCAAGCGCGCCCAGATTGGCGCCCAGCATGATGACGATAAACAGGCGCTGGCCGCTCCTGACGTTGAACGAGTCTGCTGCGAAGGCCCACATTTGTGACACGACCATGACGCCGTAGATGCCAACCCAGATGAAGAACGCAAACGCGATGGGAACTTGATAGTGGCTGAGCACGGCGAACAGCGGCAACGTCACCATGAAAAAGATGGTGACGACGCGCAGCAGATGCGCGCCATCGAGGTGGTGCCGCAAGCGGCCATAGAGCGGCACGATGAGTATCAGCACCAGCGCCATGAGCGCCACCGCGTACGCGCGCGTCTCGGCCGAAAACTTGGTGAGCATGAAGGCTTCGCGCAGCGCCTTCACGACCTGGTACGACGCCAGCAGCAGGAACCCGTGCATAAAGAACAGGAACGCGGTGCGGCCCTCGCCGGGCGCCACGCGCGTGACGACCGACAGCAGCCGCTCGAAGCGGCTCAAGTGGGCGTGGTCCCAGTTCAAGCGGTCAGCGCCCTGCCGCCGGTCTGGTCCAGCGGCGTGACGATTTTCCTGAACTTGCTTCTGTCCTTATTCTTGTTTCTGTTCATAATCCCGACAGGAGTTTACGGCAGGCCATGTGCAAGTTGGGGATAGCAAACTCGCTTCTCGGCAGAAGCCAGCGAACCAGATTGCTTGATGCGCCAGGATTTCAGCCGCCAATCGACAGAATATAGCGCGACCCGGGCGCCGTCGCGAACTCCACGATGTCCGATGCCGGTCGGCTGACGCGGACCGCCGCGCCGCCGCTCTCGACGGTCAGCGGTCGTGTCGTCCTCAGGCGGAGGGTCCGGCCGAGCGTCGATGCGATTTCTGCCTGCTCGAGCTGGCCGTCACGCCACCGCAGGTCCACTTCGAAGCCGCCCCTGGCACGCAGGCCGTGGACCTCGCCTGCCGGCCAGGCGGCGGGCAGCGCGGGGAGAAACTCGAGCGCATCTTCGTGCGACTGCAGCAGCATTTCGGCAATGGCCGCCGTGAGGCCGAAGGCGCCGTCCACTTGCGGCTTCCCCGAACAAATGGAGAGAAGGCTCTCGGTGGTGTAGTGGTTAACGGCGTAGACGATGTTCTGAAGCGCCTCGCCCCCGTTGCTCAACCGCGCCCATGCCGCCGCTTTCCACGCCGAGGACCAGCCATTGCCTTCGAGCCCCCGCTGCGCGAGGACCTTGCGACTCGCCTCTGCGAATATTGGCGTCCGGCGCATCGAGATCTGGCGGCCTGGAAACAGGCCATAGAGGTGCGAGATGTGACGATGGCTCCGCTCCCGTTGTCCCCAATCTTCAAGCCATTCCTGCAATTCGCCGTTCTTGCCGATCTGCATGGGCGCCAGCCGCGCGCGTGCCCTGAGCACCGTGCTCCGGAAGTCTTCGTCCAGGTCGAGAACGGCGGCGGCTTCGGCGACATCGCCGAACAGGTCGTTCAAAATCTGCATGTCAATCGTCGATCCGGCAGCCAGTGAGGTGCCTGAGCTCTCAAACATCGTGATCTCGTCGAAGAATGGATCGTTGCCCGGAGCGAGCGGGAAGTTCTCGGGTGAAGTTGACGGATTGGTGACCAGCCAGTCGTACTTCGGGTGGGGCACGAGGTAGTCGAGGAAGAACTCGACCGACCCCTTCATCACGGGGTAGTACTCCCGCAGGAACGCGCGGTCTCCGGTGAATAGGTAATGCTCCCAGAGGTGCGTGACAAGCCAAGCGCCGCCGGTCGTGAAGGCGCCCCAGCTCGGCCCGTCCATGGGCGCGGCGACGCGCCAGATGTCGGTGTTCTGATGGTGGACCCAGCCACGCGCTCCGTAGTGCGCGTCCGCCACGTCGGCGCCCTGCACCGTCAGGTCGCGGATCATCCGGAACAGCGGCTCGGTCAGCTCTCCGAGATTCGCGACTTCAGCCGGCCAGTAGTTCATCTGCGTATTGATGTTGGTCGTGTACTTGGAATCCCAGGGCGGATTCATGTCGTCGTTCCAGATGCCCTGGAGATTGGCGGGCTGGGTCCCGGGCCGGGACGACGAGATCAGGAGGTAACGCCCGAACTGGAACAGGAGCCCGGCGAGACTCGGGTCGTTGGCACCGGTGTACCTCTTCAGGCGCTCGTCGGTTGGCAGGTAAGAGTCTGGTGTCGGGTCCAGCGCGATCGCGACCCGCTGGAACAGCGCACGGTGCGCCGCTAAATGATCGCGCCTGATGGCCTCGAGCGACCGGTGGGCCACCGCCATCATCACTGCGTCGACACGGGCCTCGGGATCCGCGCTCACATCGGTAAAGTCCACGAAATTGGTCGCAGCGCCCACGAACAACGTGACCGAGTCGGCGCTGTCAATGACGAGATCGGCATCGTTTACGGTCGTCGTGCCGCCCTGAGCGACGGCCTTGAGCCGCGCCTGATAGCGAATCCTGCCTTCGACGCCCATGTAATCGGCCGACTTGCCGCGCACGATCAACCCGTCGGGCCCGTGGCCGTCCATCTGAAAGTAGTCGGTGGCGTAGTTCGAGTGGGCGGTGTTGCGCTGGCCGCGCAGTTGGGCTGTCAGCGAGATGCGGCCCGGCCGGTCGCTTGTGAGGCGCACGACGATCACCTGGTCCACCGGCGTGATAAACACCTCGCGCGTGAATCGCGCACCGCCCTGCGTGTAGGTGGTGGTCGCGATGGCCGTGTCGAGGTCGAGCGCGTGGCGGTAATCGGTCACCGCTCCGCTCTCCGAAAACCGGATGACGAGGTTCCCGAGCGACTGGTATTTCTGCTGCTCCATCGGGCGGCCCATCAGATACCGTCCAAAGAGGCGGTGCGCCCGGATGAGGTCGCCGTCGAAAATCAGCTTCCGAATCTCGGGCAGCGCCGCCGGGCCACCGCGAGCGACCGTCGAGTACGGGCCGCCCGTCCAGTAGGTGTCCTCGTTGATCTGGATCCGCTCCTCGTCCGTCTTGCCGAAGACCATCGCTCCGAGTCGCCCGTTGCCCACCGGCAGGGCGTCATCCCACTTCTCGGCCGGCTGTGCGCGCCAGACCAAAGTTGACGGATTCCACGCCGGCGACTCCGATTCGACGGCTTGTACCTGCCCCGTACCGAGAAGCCCGCCAAGGATCAGGATAAGGACGGAATTGAATTTGCGCATTGACCGTGCTCCGGTTGCCGACGTTAGCATAGCGGTCAGGCTTGTCGTATTGTCCGCAACGACGGAAATCGCCTAGACGCTGAACGCCGGAGCGTACAAGAGTGAAAAAGGATTTGTTTCAGCCACTGTCCGGTAACGTGATGCCACGCTTTGGCGGTCCAGCCACGTTCATGCGGCTTCCGGCATGCGGCTTGGCCGACGATCTCGATGCGGCCTTTATCGGTGTGCCATTCGACATTGGAACTTCGAATCGGCCGGGAGCGCGGCTTGCGCCGCGGCAGATCAGGGACGAATCAAGGATGATTCGACCCTACAACATGGCAACCCGTGCGGCGCCATTCGATTCGCTGCGGGTCGCTGATGTTGGCGACGTCGCCATCAATACCTTCAACCTACTGAAGAGCATCGACATCATCGAACAGCACTTCGATGCCTTGCTTGCGACTGGCGCCATCCCGCTGACGATGGGTGGCGACCACACCATCGTGCTGCCGATCTTGCGCGCCATGCGGCGCAAACATGGCCCGGTCGGGCTCATTCACATCGACGCCCATGCGGACATCAACGACGAAATGTTCGGCGAGAAAATAGCCCACGGCACTCCATTTCGGCGTGCCGTGGAAGAAGGGCTGCTGGATACTCGGAGAGTCGTGCAGATCGGGCTGCGCGGCACCGGTTACGCGGCCGATGATTTCGATTGGCCGCGCGCTCAGGGATTTCGCGTCGTGCAGGCCGAAGACTGCTGGTACAAGTCCCTCGCGCCATTGATGCGCGAAGTCGTTGCGCAAGTTGGCGCAGGGCCCGTTTATCTCAGTTTCGATATCGACGGTCTCGACCCCGCATTTGCGCCTGGCACCGGCACGGTGGAGATTGGCGGGCTCACGGTTCCGCAGGCGCTCGAGATCATTCGCGGTAGTCGCGGACTCAATCTCGTAGGCGCTGACCTCGTAGAAGTCAGTCCACCCTACGACACGACGGGTAACACAGCGCTATTGGCAGCAAACCTTTTGTTCGAAATGCTGTGTGTACTGCCAAAGGTTGGCTATCGCCGCTAGACGCCATGACGCTTGATCTCGTCATTGTGCTCGTCTACGCACTCGGCCTCGTGCTGATTGGGTGGTACAGCCTGCGTCGCGCGCGCAGTCGCGAAGACTACCTGGTCGCGGGCCGCCGGCTCGGGCCCGTCATGTACGCCGCCACTTTATCCACCGTCGTTCTCGGCGGCGCATCAACCGTCGGCACGGTTCGGCTGGGTTATGTCTACGGCTTGTCGGGTCTCTGGTTTTGCACGCTGCTGGGGCTCGGCATCCTGGTGATCAGCCTGTTTCTTTCGCGTCGCCTGGTTCGCCTGAATCTTGTCACCGTGATCGAGTTGCTCCAGCGACGTTACAACCCGACCGCGAGGTTGAGTGGTGCCGTCATCATGATCGCCTATGCGCTCATGGTTGCCGTGGCCTCGATCGTGGCATGCGGCACGATTCTCCATGGTCTATTCGGGCTGCCATTTTGGGGCGGAGTTCTACTGGGTGGAGGCATCGTCGTTCTCTATTCTGTTATCGGCGGCATGTGGTCGATCACGCTGACCGACATCCTGCAGTTTTTCATCATGACGGTTGGAATGATGTTTCTGCTCGCGCCCATGTCGATCCAACATGCGGGCGGCTGGGACGCCATGCGGCATCTGCTGCCGGCATCGCACTTTTCGCTGACGGCTCTCGGCTTGCCAATGATGCTTGGCTTCACGCTGAACTATTTTCTCGGCATCTTGATCGGCCAGGACATCTGGCAGCGTGTGTTTACCGCGAGAAGCGTCAATGTTGCGCGCTTCGCCGGCACCGCCGCCGCCGTTTATTGCGTGCTCTATGGCGTCTGCGGTGCGTTGATCGGAATGGCGGCGAAAGTGCTGCTGCCGCCGCTTGCGGATCCGAACACTGCTTTTGCGAGCGTCGTCCAGGCGACACTACCGAACGGGATACGCGGCTTGGTTGTCGCGGCGGCACTTGCGGCGATGATGTCAACAGCCAGCGCAACCCTGATGGCTGCCGCGACGACATTCGCCGAGGATGTATTGCCCAGGATGGGCGGTAGGTCAACGCTGCGTACGGATCGACTCAGTACTCTGGCGATGGGCGTGCTCGCTCTCGGCTGTTCACTGGCCCTCAACGATGTGTTCAGGCCGCTGACCATCGCCTATGATTTATTGGTGGGCTCGCTGCTGGTGCCAATCGTCGGCGCCATCTACTGGCAGCGTGGTACCACGACGGCCGCCATTACCAGCATGGTTGTCAGTGCCGGGGTCACGATTTTCTTTCTCATCAAAGACGGCCTCGATGCCAATTCTCCGATCTTTTTTGGACTGGGCTCAAGTCTGCTCGTATTTTGCAGTGTCAGCATGCTGGGCGGTCGTCACGCCAGCAGCAGATGTTGAGTGGCCAATGGCACAGGGTGCAACGATGTACGTGTTCGAGGTGCGCCTGGCCGATGCCGATCGAGGCGTCTACGAAACGCTGACAATCCGGGCGGCACGGCATCCGTCGGAGACTGCCGAGTACCTGGTCACGCGCCTGCTCGCCTACTGCCTCGAGTACACCGAAGGCATCGCGTTTTCCAAGGGGCTTTCCGATCCGGATGAACCGGCGATCAGCGTGCGTGACCTGACGGGCGCACTGCAGGCCTGGATCGAGGTCGGCGCACCAGACGCGGCGCGGCTGCACAAGGCCGCCAAGGCAGCACCGAACGTGGCGTTGTACGTGCATCGCGACCTGGATCAACTACTGTCGCGCCTCTCCGGCGAGCGCATTCACCGTGCCAATGCGCTGCGGATCTGTGCAGTAGACCGAGAGCTGCTCGCGGCACTCGTCGCGCGGCTCGACCGACGCATGGATTTCGATCTGGCCGTCTCCGATCGGACGATCTACCTGTCGCTCGGCGAGGACACACTGACCGGCGTGGTGCACGAGCGCCGGCTCGAGGCCTGAGATTCGCAACCGATTTTGATTCCGTGGATCCTGCGTGAGGAGCAGGAGTTGTGAGCGGTCCGATCATTTTACGCCGTGCATCAAGCGCTGGATCAATGGCGCGATCAGGAACAGCACGGCGCCCGAGCCGACCAGGGCCCAGAAGCCAAAGGTGTAGCCCGACAGCGCCGAGGTCGTGGTCATGCCGGTCTCGCCGCTGACGACACTGGCGAAGATGCCAGAGAGATTGTTGCCGATGCCGGTGGAGAGGAACCAACCGCCCATGCCGAGGCCAACCAGTCGTACCGGGGCCAGCTTGGTCACCATCGACAGGCCGATCGGCGACAGACACAACTCGCCGACTGACTGGATGATATAAACGGTGAACAAAGTCCAGAACGGAATCTTGCCGGCGTCGCTCACCAGATTCGACAACGCGAACATCAGCAACAGGAATGCGATGCCGTTGATCAGCAAGCCGAGGCCGAACTTGCGCGGGATCGAGGGGTTGACGTTGCGCTTCGCCATCCAGACCCAGACCCAGGCGATGACCGGCGCGAGTGTGACGATCGCGAGCGAATTGACCGACTGGAACCAGGCATTCGGGAAGATGAAGCCATCAAGGTCGCGATTGACGATCTGGTCGGCGAGGAAAGTGAACGAGCTGCCGGCTTGTTCGAAGAACATCCAGAACAGAATGTTGAAGGCAAAGATGATCAGCATCGCGATGGTCTTGTCGCGTGCCACCGCGCCGTCGCGAATGCCCTCGATCATCAGCATCGCGGCGAGACCGACGAACATTGCGGTCAGCACGTACTGCAGCGTCTCGCCGCCGAGCGCCAGCAGCCAATAGACCAGCGGGATCGCGAACAGCGCACCGATTGCTACGTAGGCCACGCGTTCGCGGCCCGGCGCTTCCGCCGGCGGCGTGCCGATCCCCTTCAGCTGACGCCGACCGAAGTAGAACCACACCATGCTGATCAACATGCCGACACCGGCCGCGCCGAACACGTACTGGTAGGCCGGTGCCGCATCGGTGCCGAACACTGAACTCGCAAGCCAACCGGTGATGACCGGCGCGATGAACGCGCCCATGTTGATGCCCATGTAGAAGATCGTGAAGCCGGAGTCGCGGCGCTCGTCGGCCGCCGAGTAGAGCTTGCCGACCATGGTCGAGATGTTCGGCTTGAACAGGCCGTTGCCGACGATGATCGTGGCCAGGCCGAGCTTGAAGATGTTCGGATCCGGCATCGAGACCATGAATAGCCCGGCGGCCATGAACACCGCGCCGAGCAGGATTGATCGTTGGTAACCAATGACCTTGTCGGCGATGTAGCCGCCGAAGATGGCGCCGGCGTACACCAGCGCGAGGTAGGAACCGTAGGTCAGGTTGGCATCGGCCTGGCCGGATGCGTCG
>JANLWE010000173.1:0-17650 GCA_031364365.1 Gammaproteobacteria bacterium
GAGCTCCTCAGCCACGAGTTCAAAGGACGCGCGTTCGCCGAGCCGCCCTTCGGCGAGCTCGAATAGACTCTGGGCCCGCGCGAGCGCGTCGAGATGCCGGCGCCGCGCCGACCAGGCGCCGGCGTCCGACTGATAGCCGGCCGCAGCCTTCAGTTGTTCGCGCAACTCCGGCAGGCCGCGGCCCGTCAGTGCCGACACCGGCAGCGCCGGACGCTCCTCAAGCGCGGGCACTGGCAGCGCATCTGGCAGGTCGATCTTGTTCCAGACGACGAGCGTCGCCGTGCCCACGGGCAGCGCCGCCGCTTCCGTCGGCGGCAGTCCACGGGTCGCGTCCACGACGTACAGCACGAGGTCGGCGCGGCTGATTTCCATGCGCGCGCGGCGCAGCCCTTCGATCTCGATCACGTCGTCCGATTCGCGAAGGCCCGCGGTGTCCACGACATGGATCGGCAGGCCGTCGACGTGGATGCGCTCGCGCAGGAGATCGCGAGTCGTGCCCGGAATCTCCGTGACAATCGCGGCGTCGTGGCCGGCGAGCGCATTGAGGAGACTCGACTTGCCGGCATTCGGCTTGCCGGCGATGACGACGTGCAGGCCATCGCGGAGCGCCCGGCCCTGGCGGACGGTCCCGGCAATCGTCGCAAAGCGTCCGTTGACGTCGGCGAGCCGACTGCGCACTTCCTCACTTCCAAGAAATTCCGCGTCCTCGTCCGGAAAGTCGATCGCGGCTTCGACGTAAACACGAAGTTCGGCAACCCTCTCGGCGAGTTCAAGAACCGCGCGCGAAAACTCTCCGGCAAGCGAGCGCAGCGCCGCTCGCGCGGCCTCGGCCGAGCCCGCCGAAATCAGATCGGCAATCGCCTCTGCCTGCACCAGGTCCAGCTTGTCGTTGTGAAAAGCCCGCTCGGAGAATTCCCCGGGTCGCGCAATGCGTGCACCGAGTTCGATCGCGCGCGCGATCAGGAGATCCATCACGACCGGCCCGCCATGACCGTGAAGCTCGAGCACGTCCTCGCCGGTATAGGAGTTCGGCGCCGGGAAGTAGAGCGCGAGACCCGCATCGATTGTGCCGCCGCCGGCATCCGAGAAGGCGGCGACGGTCGCGTGCCTCGGTTCGGGCAGGGATCCGAGCAGTGCGGTCGCGATGGTGCGCGTCGCAGGGCCGGACAAGCGGACAATGCCGATGCCGCCGCGGCCGGGCGGCGTGGCATTTGCGACTATTGTGTCCGTAGTTTCCTGGCCTCGGCCTCGACGAGTCGGTTGATCTTCCATTGCTGGGCAATCGAAAGCAGCGTGTTCGTCAGCCAGTACAACACGAGGCCGGCCGGGAACCACAGGAACATGGAGGTCATGACCACCGGCATGAAGGCGAAGACCTTCGCCTGCACCGGATCGGGCGGCGCCGGATTCAGCTTGAACTGCAGGAACATCGCCCCGCCCATCAGGATCGGCAGGATGAAAAACGGATCGCGCGAGGAGAGGTCCTGGATCCAGCCGAAGAACGGCGCCTGGCGCATCTCGACGCTCTCGAGCAGCACCCAGTAGAACGCGAGGAAGAACGGGATCTGCACCAGCACCGGCAGGCAGCCGGCGACCGGATTGATCTTCTCGCGCTTGTAGAGCTCCATCATCGCGCGCGCCTGGCCCTCGCGATCGTCCTTGTAGCGCTCCTGCACCGCCTTGAGCCGCGGCGCGACGGTCTTCATCTTCGCCATCGAGCGGCCGCTCGTCTCCGCCAGCTTGTAGAAAACGAGCTTGATCAGGAAGGTCGTGAAAATGATCGTGAGGCCCCAGTTGCCCACGAACTCGTAGATCTTCGACAGGATCCAGAAGAGCGGCTGCGCGAGGATCGTGAGCAGGCCGTAGTCCGCGGTGCGGCGCAGCTCCGGGCCGGCGGCCTCGAGCTGGTCCTGCAACTTCGGGCCGACGAACAGCGTTTCATCGAGCACGAGATTGCCGCCCGCCGGAACGGCGTGCGCGGGACCCACGACGCGCAGCAGATAATCGTCGTCCTGCACGCGCAGCTCGTACTGCCAGGCCTCGCCGGCCGGCGGCACGATCGCGGCGACGAAGTGGTGCTGCAGCGACGCCACCCAGCCCCCCGTGATCGCGCGCGAGAGCGCCTGGTCGTCTTCGTCCTCGATTTTGAGTTTTTGGTACTTGCCGCCGTCGTAATACGCCGGCCCGCGGAACGAGTACGTCTCAGGATCCCACATCGAGCGCTTGTTGCCCTGCGAATGACGCAGGAGCTGGGCGTAGGACGCGAGTTTCACGACCGCGGCGCCTGCGTTCACGACGTCATATCGCAGGTCTACCCTGTAGCCGCCGCGGTGGAATACAAAAGTCTTGGTGACCGACAAACCCGCGCCATCCGACCAGCTGAGCGGCACTTCGAGCGTGTCCGCGCCCGGGGCCAGGCGATATTCGGACGCAGCGCTCGTGAATGGCGCCTTGTGATTCGGCTCATTCCGGCTCTCCTCGCCGCTTGTGAGGCCGGACTGGAACAGGAACTGCGTGTCCTTCGAGTCGGTGTTGAAGAGCCGGACCGGCGTGCCGGGGTCGTCCTTGTGGCGCGGATACTTGCTCAGGTCCGCGCGAATCACTTCCCCGCCCGTGAGATTCAGGTCAATGTCGAGGACGTCGGTGACGATATGGACCTTGCCGGGTCCTGCAGCCGCGGTGTCTGCGGGCTCGGTGGGTTGCGTTGGTGCGCCGGGGGCGGGCTTGGCCTCGCCCGCAACCGAAGGCATTTCATTCGCGAGCCCACCGGCCGCGGTTCCCGCGCCTGGTGTCGCGGCGGATTCCACCACCGGCGTCGGCTCCGCCGACTTCGACGGAACGTAGTCCTTCATCCAGGCATTGGCGTTGAGCCAAACCAGAAGAGCGAGTCCGACCCACAGAAGCATGCGCGGCTGAATCATGTGTGCCGCCCCCGCGGGACCGGGTCAGGACCGGCGTCGCCCCAGGGATGGCAGCGGCAGATTCTTCTTACCGCGAGTCCGCTGCCGCGCCAGGCGCCGTGCTCGTCGATTGCTTCGAGCGCATAAGCCGAGCAGGTCGGGTGGTACCGGCATTGGCCGCCGAGAAAAGGACTCAGGAACCACCGGTAGAGGTGGATCGGCGCTTTCAACAGGGTTTTCACCCGCGGCTCCTGATTTTCAGCCAGAGGCCGGCAAGGTTTGCAAAGAGTTCGCGGTTTGGTGCGGCGGCGGCGGCCGCGCGCGCGGTCACGAGCACGTCCACCGCCGGCATCTCCTGTCGGTGCATCCGGAACGATTCGCGAATCACGCGGCGCAGGCGATTACGGTTGACGGAATTGCCGGCTGCCCGGACACCGACGGCCATGCCGAGTCGCGCCTGTTTCGCGTCATTGTCGACACATTGGATAACAAAAAGTGCATCGGTGTGCCGCTCGCGCCCTTTCCGCGCGCGATCGAACTCGGCGGCGGAGTGGAGTTTTTGACCGGCCCGCAGTCCGTAGCGCCGGGGCGTAATTTCACTCGTCAGCGTTTCTCGGTCACAGCGAGGCGCTTGCGGCCCTTGGCGCGGCGGCGCTTCAGAACCTGGCGGCCTTTCTTCGTGGCCATGCGGGCTCGGAACCCATGCGTGCGCTTGCGCTTGATCTTGCTCGGTTGGTAGGTGCGCTTCGTGGCCATGATCCCAAACCTTTGAAATTAAAGGGACTACAGATGTCGACAAAGGGCGGCAAGGTTACGGAGCCGGTCCATTTCTGTCAACCATTTGGGCTGTGGATAACTCTGGCGCGATGACGATTGCGGCCTTAGACTCAAGCCCGTTCCGGCGTCGGATTTATAAAACGGGGATCCGCTCGTGCAGGGCTCGCTTTGGCATCAGTGTCTCCAGCATCTCGAGAAAGAAGTGCCGGAGCAGCAGTTCAACACCTGGGTCCGGCCCCTGCAGGCTGTCGAGCGTGATGGCGAGCTGCATCTGCTCGCCCCGAACCGCTTCGTCGTCAGCTGGATCGAGAACAATCTCTACGGGCGTATCGCGGAGCTGGTTGGTGGCGCCGGCAACGGCGAACGCCCGCGGGTGAGGCTTGAGGTTGGCTCGCGGCGAGATGATGCGCCGGCGCCCGAAGCGACAAATAGCCCCGTTTCCGCGGCAAAACCGCGCGAACCGCAGCAGGTCGGCGGGCGCTTCAACCCGGATTTTACCTTTGCAAGCTTCGTCGAAGGCAAGAGCAACCAGCTCGCGCGCGCAGCCGCCGTGCAGGTCGGCGAAAACCCGGGCCGCGCCTACAACCCGCTTTTCATCTACGGCGGCGTCGGTCTCGGCAAGACCCACCTGATGCAGGCCGTCGGCAACCTGATGCGCCAGCGCAATCCTGCCGCCCGTATCGCTTACATCCACAGCGAGCGATTCGTCAGCGAGATGGTGCGGGCGCTCCAGCACAACACGATGGCGGAGTTCAAACAGACCTACCGCACGCTCGATGCGCTCCTGATCGACGACATCCAGTTCTTTGCCGGCAAAGACCGCTCGCAGGAAGAGTTTTTCCACACGTTCAACGCACTTTTCGAGGGCCAGCAGCAAATCATCCTGTCCTGCGACCGCTATCCCAAGGAAGTTGCGGGTCTTGAAGAGCGGCTGAAATCGCGCTTTGGCTGGGGCTTGACGGTCGCGATCGAGCCGCCGGAGCTCGAGACTTGCGTGGCGATCCTGATGGCGAAGTCCCAGGCCGCGGGTGGTGATTTACCCGAAGAAGTGGCCTTTTTCATCGCAAAACGCATCCGTTCCAATGTCCGCGAACTCGAGGGTGCGTTGCGCCGCGTGCTGGCCACTTCGCGTTTCACGGGCCGGGCGGTGACACTTGAGCTCGCGCGTGAGGCGCTCAGGGACCTGCTCGCCGCGCAAGAGCGATTGGTGACTATCGAGAACATTCAGAAGACGGTTGCGGAGTATTACAAGCTCCGCGTTGCGGACCTTCTCTCGAAGCGCCGCAGCCGCTCCATCGCCCGCCCGCGCCAGGTTGCAATGGCGCTCGCGCGCGAACTGACCAACCACAGCCTCCCTGAAATTGGCGACGCCTTTGGCGGCCGCGATCACACCACCGTGATGCACGCCTGCGATCGCATCAAAGACCTCCGTGAAACGGAGCGCCGCGCCGGCGAGGATTACCTCAACCTGTTGAGAATCCTGACCAACTGATGTGGATAATGTGTGGGGTGTTGTGCGGGGTTTTTCGCTCCACAGCGACTCCACAGGGGTAGCATAGGAACGGGGTGGTTAAGACGTGGGGTTGTGCTTCGCGCAAGTTGTTCTCCCCGGTCGCTTTTCCGCGCTTTTCCACTGAAAATACGCCGCTCTGTTACTACTACAGCCATAAGAAATAATTCCTGTTGGATCTGAAGAACGACCGTTTGCCTGGGGTGTACCGATGAAATTCAGCGCCGAACGCGAAAGCCTGCTCACAGCCCTGCAATCGGTTATTGGTGTGGTGGAACGCCGGCAGACGATGCCAATCCTGGCGAACCTCCTGCTGTCCGCCGAGCAAGGCAGGCTTTCGGTGACGGCAACGGACCTGGAGGTGGAGTTGGTGGCTGGCGCTTCGATCAAATCCAGCGCTGACGGGCGGCTCACCCTGCCCGGCCGAAAACTTCTCGACATCTGTCGCTCGCTCCCCGACGGCGTGACACTGACAGCGACCCAGGATGGCGACAAAGTGACGCTCAAAGCAGGAAAAAGCCGCTTTGTGCTCGCCACCCTACCCGCCGCTGATTTCCCGGTCATCGATGAGCTTGCACAGCAACAGGTACTGAACCTGGCGCAAGCGGATCTTCGGCGCCTCCTGGACAAGACGCACTTCTCGATGGCCCAGCAGGACGTTCGCTATTACCTGAATGGAATGTTGCTGGAAACGGACGGGAAAATGCTGCGAACGGTCGCGACCGACGGCCATCGTCTGGCATTGTGCGAAATGGATCTGCCGTCCAAGGCCGGCAACCAACAGGTCATTATTCCGCGCAAAGGCGTCCTGGAACTGCAGCGCCTCCTGGGCACAGAGGGCGATGTCGCGATCACCATCGGAAGCAACCACATTCGGGCGCAGATCGGCGACGTTCGCTTCACTTCGAAGCTGATCGATGGCAGATTCCCGGAGTACAGCCGCGTCATCCCCGCCGCGTCTCCCAAGGCGATCGTTGCTAATCGCGAGGTTCTTCGCTCCGCGTTACAGCGGACAGCGATTCTCGCCAACGAAAAGTACCGCGGGATCCGGCTGGCACTAAAGAAAAACTCGTTGACTCTGCAGGCACACAACCCGGAACAGGAAGAAGCCGAAGAGCAGGTTGAGGTCAGCTACGGGGGCGATGAGCTGGAAGTAGGCTTCAACGTCAGTTATTTGCTGGATGCACTGGCCGCAATCGACGGCAATGAAGTCGAAATCGGCGTGACCGACGGCAACTCGAGCTGCCTGGTGCGCGCCCCCGGGGCGACGAGCGCCCGGTATGTCGTGATGCCGATGCGGCTCTAGGGGCTTCATGCCGCTCGGCTGGTTTCGCGCCGAGAATTTTCGCTGCCTGTCAGGTGTCGAGCTGGAACTCGATCCAGCCGTTAATCTCTTCGTTGGCCCGAACGCCTCGGGCAAAACCAGCCTTCTTGAGGCCGCGTTCTTCCTGAGCCGCGGCCGGTCCTTCCGCAGCCGCCGGCGCGATGCGCTTATCCGCCACGGCCAGGACGCATTCGTACTGACGGGACAAAGCCTGGTGGCACCCGCCCCGTCGGTGCTGGGCGTGCGCGCGAGCCGGTCCGGCACGGAATGGCACGCGGGGGGCGCGGTCGCCTCCGGCATCGCGGATTTGGCGGAACAGTTCGCTGCCCAGGTCATCGATCCCGAAGTTCACAAGCTGCTGGAAGAAGGCCCCGGCCGCCGCCGGCGCTTCCTCGATTGGGGCGTGTTCCACGTGGAACCTTCGTTTCTGCCGACCTGGCGGCGCTACCACCAGGCCCTCCGCCAACGAAATGCGGCGCTGAAGCAGGATGGCAGTGACGACGACCTCGCGGCCTGGGAACAGGAGCTGGCGGCCCACGGTGAGGCGCTCGTGCGCCAGCGCGAGGCTTACTTGGCCCGAATTGCGGGGCCGCTGGCCGAAATCGGAAAATTCCTGCTCGATCGCCCGATCACGCTGACCCACCAGCCCGGCTGGGATTCGGACCGGCCACTGCTGGATGTATTGCGCGCGGATCGACGCCGCGACCGCCGATATCGCGCCACCCAGGCCGGTCCGCATCGGGGCGATGTCACCGTCCAGGTTGAAGGGCGCGCGGCCAAGGACCACGTTTCTCGCGGACAGCAAAAGCTGGTTGCGGCCGGGCTGATGCTCGCCCAGCTCGAGGTCCAGGAGCAGGAGAGGCCCGGGCGTTCCGCCTTGATGCTCGACGACCCGGCGGCGGAACTGGATCGTGCGAATCTCGCGCGCTTGATGCAGATCGTTCAGCGGATGCCTGGGCAGCTCTGGGTGACATCACTGCGCGCAGACATCGAGGGCCTGCCGGGCGGCGCGCGCGTGTTCCACGTGGAACACGGAAACATCAGGCGCGCCTGATCAGCCAGACAGACTAGCAGTATCTTTTAAGAAGATAGCAGCACGATCGATACAAATGGCATCATGATCGCGACTCGATCGGCGACGAACTTTAGAACGTGTAGCCGATCGAGGTCGTGAGTGTGTAGTCTGTCGTCTCCGCGCCGACGGACTGCGGCTTGCTGTCGTATGCGTGCGTGATGGCGATCTGGGCAAAGAGGTCTTTGACGAACTCGTAGCGAAATTTGATGTTGGCGGCGGTGCGAACGCGGCCGCTGATCGTCAAGCTGGGAAATACGGCGAGGCCGGCAATCTCGCGGTTGGAAGCCTGAACCAGATAGTGGCCCAGCCCGCCACCGACGAGAGCCCGCCGGTCGAGACCGGGCTGGTCGTTTCGCTCAAGCCGCCCGAGACCCGACCAGAACAAGCGATTGCCGAAGAAGCGCCGGGACTCGCCGGACAGTGAGGCCGTGCCTTCGGCTCGCGTCCCCGGCGCGTCGCTTTCTGCCACCGCAAGATCGAAATCCCACAGCCGCTTGCGATTGCGGCGCGAGATTCCGGCACCCAGGGAAAGCTGGGCAATCTGGGTCGAATCGCTGTAGCCGTAGCCGAAATCCAGGTAACCATCGACGCGGTCGCGGAGCGGGCCGGCCGTGTCCATCTGCGCGATGCGGACCGTGTCAGCGATGCCGAGCACGGTCACATCACCCCCGGCATCGCCGATCATCAGCCGACCGGCTCCCGGAGCCGGCCCCAGACTGCCGAAATGTCTTTCACCGGAGGAGAGCTCGACCTCAAACAGCAAGCGGCTCTCGACGCGCGCAATCTTGTTCCATTCGATTTGCACCGTGCCCATGGTGTCGGTCTTGAAGTTGAGAAGCCCGCGATCGAGTGACTTGACCTCACCCGTCAGGCGATCGCCATTGGTGAGCGTGACCACGTCGGTCTTCTCGGCGAGCGCGCGGGGCGCGAGGAAAACTGAAACGCACGCGAGCAAGCATGCGCAAATTTGCGGTTTCACGCCCATATTCAAGATTCCCAAATCGGAACGCAGAGTCTGAAGCGACCGGCGCGTCGGCGGCTTGTTCAAATTCGTGGACCGACGACGCCGGAACTCAGAGCCACCAGCAATGCCAAACGCAGCGGCGCTGATTTGCGCCGCCAGCAAACAGACGGGAAACAGAAGGGACACCCCATGAATAGACTGATGACAGCCGGCGCCTGCGCACTCCTCCTGTGCGGGTTTGCGATTCCGGCAAGCGCAAAAGATGAATCCGGCGGAGCCTGGGACGGCCTGGTCGAGGTCAAGCCGAAGCGCCTGGACGCGGCCTACCTGATGCCGGGCGCAGATTTCCGGCCGTACACGAAACTGATGATCGATCCGGTCGAAGTCGCTTTCCGCAAGAACTGGATGAGGGACGTCAACAACTCGGCCAGCGCGGGGCAGCGCATCACGCAGGCAGATGCGGAAAAGATTGCGGCGGCGGCACGCGAGGGGTTTGACGAAGTTTTCAGCGAGGCATTCAAGGCCAAAGGCCTGGAAATCGTCACGGCGCCCGGCCCGGACGTGCTGCGCTTGCGGCCCGGCGTGATCGATCTCTACATCGCGGCCCCCGACAAGATGTCGAGCGGATTCTCGCGGACCTACACGGTCGAGGCGGGTGAAGCGACGCTCTTTCTCGAAGCGCTCGACTCAACCACGGGAGCGCTGCTCGGCCGCGCGCTCGACAGGCGTGCGACGCGAAACTCTGGCCGCGCGTCGATCACCAACAGCGTGACGAATCGCGCCGACTTCAAGGCGCTCTTCAAACAGTGGGCGGATATCTGCGTGAAGGGCTTCGAAGACCTGCGCGCGATGTCGCCCGTACCCCAGGATCTGAAACCAGGTCAAAAGCTGCAACCATGAATCACTTTTGCGGCCACAGGATCCTGACCGGGGCAGTTTCCGCCGCGGCCCTGCTGCTCGGCAGCACGAACGCCCACGCCGACAGCCAGGACACCGACTGGCTCGGCATCGCCTACCTCTGGGGTTCAGGAATTTCGATCGACGCCAAGAACGCGAGCGCTGATGTCAGTTTCAGCGATCTCATCGATGACCTGGAAATGAGTTTCATGGGCCACGTGGAAACCCAGGGCGACGACCTCGGCGGTTTCGTCGATGTCGTCTTTGTGGGCGTGGGCAAGAATGAATCGCGCACGAATGTCGACCTCAATGTCGACAACGACACGACCGCCATGGACTTGGCCGCGGTCTGGAGCCCGGGTGCGGAGCGCATGACGGGAATCGAGCTGTACGGCGGCCTGCGTTACGTCAGCAACGATTTCAGTCTCGTCGTCGACCCCATTCCACCTTCACCGCCGGAGTCCAGGATCGGCAGCGATTCGACCTACTACGATCTGCTGCTGGGTGCGCGTTACATCGCACCGCTCTCGGAGCATTGGCGGCTCACGTTCAGCGGAGACATTTCCGGCGGCGACACTGAAGGAACTTTCAGCATCGGCGCATACGCCGGCTACCGGATGGGCCAGCACCACTTCATCGGTGGCTACAAGCACTTTGAAATGGACCTGGAATCGGGCAATGGAGTGGACCTGACGGTGACCATGTCAGGCCCGGTTATCGCCTACGGTTACAGTTTCTGATCGGGGGGTCCCGGCTAGCGGCAAGCAACTGAAAAACAAAGTAAAAACCGGATAATTCTGCTAGAATTTCCGGATCATGCAGGACGGCCCAGAGACCCCCCGAAACGACACCTACGATTCCACTAAAATCAAGGTGTTAAAGGGGCTCGAGGCCGTCCGCAAACGGCCCGGCATGTACATCGGCGACACCGATGACGGCACCGGCCTCCACCACATGGTTTTCGAAGTCGTCGACAACTCGATCGACGAAGCACTCGGCGGTCATTGCGACCAGATCGTGGTGACGATCCACGCCGACGAATCCGTCACCGTGACCGACAACGGGCGCGGCATTCCGACCGACATCCACCAGGAAGAACAGCGTTCGGCGGCCGAGGTCATCATGACCGTGCTGCACGCGGGCGGAAAATTCGACGACAACTCCTACAAAGTCGCGGGTGGCCTGCACGGCGTCGGCGTCTCGGTCGTCAACGCACTCTCAGGCGCACTGACGCTGACGATCGCGCGCGATGGCAAGCTGCACCGGCAGCAATACAAGCTGGGCGAGCCCCAGGGCCCACTCACGGTGGTCGGTACATCGACCGAGCGGGGCACAACCATCCGCTTCAAGCCCAGCAACACGATCTTCACGAATACGACGTTCTCGTACGACTGGCTGGCGAAACGGCTGCGGGAGCTCTCCTTCCTGAATTCCGGCGTGCGCATCGAGCTGATCGACGAGCGCGAGGACAAGAGGGATGTGTTCGAGCACCAGGGCGGCGTCAGCGCCTTCGTGCAGTACCTGAACCGCAGCCGCACGGCGATCCACCCGAATATTTTCTATTTCAACGGCCAGGAAGGCCCGATCTCGGTCGAGGTTGCGGCGCAGTGGAACGATTCCTACCAGGAGTCAATGTACTGCTATACGAACAACATCCCGCAGAAAGACGGCGGCACGCACCTGGCCGGCTTCCGCGCAGCGCTCACCCGCAAGATCAACGATTTCATCGAGAAAGAAGGCCGCGCGAAGCGCGAAAACGTCCAGCTCACGGGCGATGACGCGCGCGAGGGCATGACCGCGATCCTCTCGATCAAGATGCCGGATCCGAAATTCTCCTCGCAGACCAAGGACAAGCTGGTCTCGTCCGAGGTCAAGGGCGCGGTCGAGTCGGTGGTCGCACAGAAGCTCGGGGAATTCCTGCTCGAGCGCCCGGCGGACGCCAAGGCGATCTGCGGCAAGATCATCGACGCGGCGCGCGCGCGCGAAGCAGCGCGCAAAGCCCGCGAAATGACGCGCCGGAAGGGCGCACTCGACTCCTCGGGACTCCCGGGCAAGCTCGCCGACTGCCAGGAGAAGGATCCGGGCAAGTCCGAGATCTTCCTGGTCGAGGGCGAGTCCGCCGGCGGCTCCGCCAAGCAGGGCCGCGACCGGCGCACGCAGGCCGTGCTGCCGCTCAAGGGCAAGATCCTGAACGTCGAAAAGGCCCGTTTCGACAAGATGCTGTCGTCGCAGGAGGTCGTGACGCTCATCAGCGCGCTCGGCACCGGCATCGGCCGCGACGATTTCGACGTCGCAAACCTGCGTTATCACCGCGTGATCATCATGAGCGTGGACGGTGACGACCACGTATTCGTGCGAAAGAGTGCCGGGATGGCGCACATGGTGCGAATCGGAGAATTCATCGACGCAACGCTCGACATACATCGTGAAAACGGCGGGGTCGAATCAGACGGCCAGGTCGAGAAAGTGCGAAACCGGGATCTCGGCGATGTGCTCTGTTTCGGTCTCGAAGGGTGCGATGTCCGTTTCCGCCCGATAAAGGCAGTCATCCGCCATCCGTTGCACGAAAAGCTTTTCAAGGTCCGGTCGGCCTATGGCCGCTCCGTCCGCGTGACGTCGAGTCACAGTGTGTTTGTGCATGAGAACGATGCGATTCGGCTCAAGAGAGGCGACGAACTGCGGGAGGGCGATAAACTGGTGGCGCCGCGGCACCTGCGCTTGCCGGACAACGCGCCCAGCCGAATCGACTTGCTGCGCGAACTCCGGGCCGACGAACCTGCGGCCAGGCAAGTCTGGGTACGCGGCCCTGCGGTGGAAGCCTGGGGCAGGCAGCGTGTGTTGCGCAGGCACGCCGGTAATCGCAACCTGACATCACCGCGTGTCGAGATTCCCGAACGGGTGCGCGCAGCACTGGGCGCACAGCGTCGCGCCAGCGGCATTTCCAACCGGGCGCTTTGCGGCGCTGTCGGAATCCGCCAGCCCGTGACGTTCTACGCCTGGGAGCGAGGCACGCTGCGGCCGAGCGCGGACCATTTTGAGGCATACCTGAATGCGGTCGGCGCGGATGTGTCGACCGTGATGGCGCAAGTTGCGGTCGGACCCAGCCGCCTCGAACGCATTTGGGAAACGCAATACAGGGCTTCGGGCCGCAACCAGGTTCGCGACCTGGTGCGCCTGTCGGATCTCACGCCGGATGACTTGGAGTGGTTTGGCGATCGTGACGATCTTGAGCTGACTCCGGAGCACTATCGTGGTCACGGGATTTCACGCTACCTCAACGTGAATGAGGACCTCCTTTGCCTGCTGGGATTCTATCTGGCCGAAGGTTCCGCCTCCGACCGAGGCGGCATTCGATTTGCGATCGGATCCGGGAATGCGGGCCTGGTGCCAGAAATGCAGGGGCGATTGGCGCGCGTCTTCGGCCGAAGCTCCGCGATTTATTCGAACCGAACTGGCGCAGCCGATCTCAAGCTCGTCAATCGAGTCGCATCGCTGGCGTGGCAGCGGGTGTTTGGATTCCGCGGCGCGGAGTCGGTGAGCAAGCGCATTCCGGATCTGGTCTTCAATGTCCCGGAAGCACTGCGGCTGGCGTTTCTGCGCGGCTACCTGCTCGGTGATGGCACGGTTTGCAGTGCGCGAATTGCGTTCGCGACATCATCGTACGACCTGGCCAGTGGGCTCATGTACTTGCTGTCTTCACTGAGCGTCATCGGTTCGTTGACTGAAATGGAGCCGGATGGCGTCATCCGCGAAATCCGCGGAGCGCCCTGCGTCACGAAGAATCGTCATTGGATCATTTCGGTCTGTGCTGCCGAAGAGTTGAGCAGACTTGTGAGTGTCTGGTCCGACCATAAGAACGCTGCCGCACTGGCCAGCCGCCTTAACAATCCGGGACGAGGGATCAATCGCCGATTCAAGGGGTTGGGCGGCGACCTGATGGCCATACCCATCGTCTCCATCGAGGAAGTCGAGGCGAGCAACGGCTTCGTCTACGACTTTTCGGTGGATACGGACGAGAATTTCGTGGCGGGAATGGGCGGCATCTGCTGTCACAACACCGACGCCGACGTCGACGGCAGCCATATCCGCACGCTCTTACTGACATTCTTCTACCGCCAGATGCCCGAGCTGATCGAGCGCGGGCACATCTACATCGCCCAGCCGCCGCTGTTCAAGATCAAGCGCGGCAAGCAGGAGATGTACGTGAAGGACGAGGCGGAGCTCGACCAGCTTCTGCTCACGAGTGCGCTCGACAATGCCGCGCTCTACGTGAATCCGGAAGCCCCGCCGATTTCAGGCTCCGCGCTCGAGATGCTCGCGCGGCAGTACATGGAAGTGAGGGCGATCATCGGGCGCTGGTCGCGCCGTTACGACCGCCGGCTGCTCGAGCAGCTGCTCGCGATGCGGCCCGTCGGCCCACAGCAGTTCTCGGATGTGGCCTGGCTCGAGGGCTGGGCAAAGGAGCTCGAGGCGCGTCTCAACACCGACGGCAGCCTCGTGCACAGCTACACGCTGTCAGTGCGCCGGAACGAGGAGGGCGAGCCCGACCGCGTGGACGTCGCGCGCACCGAGCACGGCGTCACGACCGAGAAGCACCTCCAGCCCGAATTCTTCGAGTCGGCCGAGTACGGCCGAATCGCCGAACTCGGCACGACCCTCAACGATTTCATCGGCGCGGGCGCCTTCGTGTCTCGCGGCGACGAGCGCCAGGACATCCCCGGTTTCCCCGAGGCCATGAGCTGGCTCCTCGAGCAGGCGCGCAAGGGGCAGACGATCCAGCGCTACAAGGGCCTCGGCGAGATGAACCCCTCGCAGCTTTGGGAAACGACGATCAATCCCGAAGTCCGGCGACTGCTGCAGGTGCGGGTCGAGGACGCGGTCGCCGCGGACGACATTTTCACGACGCTGATGGGCGACGCGGTCGAGCCGCGCCGCGAGTTCATCGAGAAGAACGCGCTGTACGTGACCAATCTCGACGTCTAGACGATCCGATTCAAAGGGCTGAGCGACGAACGGATGCTCATAAGCATCCCGGGCTCAGTGTTTTCATCGTCGCCTCGATCCAGTTTTGCACCTCCGCATTCAGCGCGCGCGGATCACGTCCGGCCGCTTCGATCGCCGGACCGAATCGTGTCTTAATTCAAAGTTGCGACATTACCGGCGACGTCGACGCCCGCGCGGCGGCCTGGGCGCCGGGGCAGCATCCGTGCCGGCGCGATGACTGGCATGCGCGGAAAACGCGGGTCTCAACATGAGTTGTTCGGCTCGTGCCAGGCCGATTTTCTGGGCTTCAGTTGGCCACTCATCCACGACACGAGCGACTTCTTCGATGATGTTCTCGGCGCGCCCACGGCCGAGCCGGTAAAACCCGTGTGTTTCAAGAACAGTGGCGATACCCGGGTGTGGATCACGGTCATCGAAGTTCAAGACGTGTGAATCCTTTTCCGGCTGCGGGTTGATGTCGAAGGCGGGTGCCAGGCGCCACCCGCCCCGACTCAGCAGGAACCCATGGTTGCGCAGATGGTCGTCGCGGTGTCCTACCATGACGTTGAAGACAACACGTCGAAAGAGCTGCTCCAGATCGCCGGCGATGTTCGCAGGATCACCCGCATTCTGCAGAAGCTGGGCTATGTCGAGATAGCTGGCGCCTTCGCTGTCGGAGCGTCGAAGGAGCGTCAGCGCAGACACATAGAAACGGCGCACGGTGCCGACCCGATCGAAGCGTTGCACGCAAAAAGTGTGGTAGTCGCTGAAGCACTGTAAGCGGGCTGCCGGCACGTCGATTTCCGCGCGGGCACCCAAAGTATGCAGAAGGAATTCGCAAGCGCCCTGGTCGTACGTATCGTCACGTGAAGGGAACTTGCCGATCCAGATGGTGCCGTCCCGATCCGTGAAGTTGGCTTTCGGGCGGGCGCCGCCAAGCGATGCGCCAGGTGCCAGAAGCACCGCCAGCCAGCGCCGCAACAATTCCAGGTTGTCAACGCGCCGACTTGTTAAATCACGTGCCACCGCTTCGAGCTCCGCCAGGCTTGTAACCGGCGGGGCGGCCAATCGCTCGTTGGCCAGGAATTCGCCACTTGCCGGATCGCGAAAACGCAGCGCGCCTTGACGCGTCAGATCCTGCACGCCGAGCAGAAAATCCCATGCGTAAAGGGTGCGTGGTGGGCGCCCCCCATCATGGGCCGCGAGTGCCTCTCTGCGAGTCATGAGCGCCTGACCCCAGCGATCGGGCGAGGAGTCCAGGAATACGCCGAAGTTGCCCGTTTCGGGTCGCGGGAAGAACGGCTGTGCGTCAAGCGACAGGTCGGGATCTAGCGCAAAAGCGTGCGGACCGCCGATCCAATCGCGGTCGTAGTGGAAGCGCACTTGCCCGCGATCATCGTGCAGCGTTCCCACTCGCGAGAGCGGCGAAACATCAGCATCGAGCCAGACTTCAACGGCGCGGATCACGGGCGCATCTTCGGCTCGAGTTGTCGATCCTGAAGCTGACGGCCCAACGGATCGTCGGCCGCCAACTTGTCTACGTCGCGATCCAGTCCGAGGACCGCAAGCACGCGCAGATATGTGCCCAAGGTGACCGACGGGTCGCCGTTTTCTACGTTGTAGAGGGTCTGGCGGGAGATGCCAGCGCGGGCGGCCAGTGTGTTTACCGCAAATCGACGGCGCTTTCGTGCGAGACGAAGTCGTTCGCCGAGCGCTTCTAAGCGGCGCTGCTCGGTCGGGAAGTTGATAGGTGGCCTGCTCGGCATGTCAACCATTATAGACGATACTGTGTGGTGATATCTATAATGGTTTACATGTCGTACCCAATCCCTGCATGGTCCCCTCGATCCAATTCTGGACTTCAGAGTTGAGCTCCCGCGGATCACGGCCGGCCGCCTCTATCGCCGGACCGATCACGACGCGGATCAGTCCCGGCTTCTTGAGCAGCCCGCGGCGCGGCCAGAAGTCTCCGGCGTTGTGCGCCACCGGCACGATCTTCGCGCCGCTTTGCGACGCGAGGAGCGCGCCCGACATTCCGTACTTGCGCGTCTCGCCCGGCGCCATCCGCGTGCCTTCGGGAAAGATCAGAACCCAGATGCCGGCGGCGAGGCGGTCGCGTCCCTGATCAAGCACCTGGTTGACGGCGCGGTGACCGGCGCCGCGATCGATGGCGATGCACTTCAGCATCCAGGTCGCCCAGCCGACCAGCGGGATCCAGAGGATCTCGCGTTTGAGCACCCAGGCCTGCGGCGGCATCACGACCATCTGCGCCATCGTTTCCCAGGCGGAGGTGTGCTTCCACATCGAGATGTGGGCGCCCTCCTGCGGAATGTTTTCGCGTCCCTCGACGACCCAGTCGAGCCCGCAAAGTATTTTCGCGAGCCACAGGTTGGAGCCCGCCCAGCCGCGCGCGAAAGGGTAGAGCCCGCGAAATGGCAACCAGCCGAAGAGCGTAATCAGCGCGCCACAGACGGGCGAAAGCAGAAACAACAGCGCGGTAAAAGTGACGGAACCGAGCCACTGCAGTGGCGCAATCCGCCGCCAGCGCGGGACTTCGTGAGGCGTCCCGGAGAGATTTTCTTTGTCGCTCATCGGTTGGATGTTTTTAGGATGCTTATAAACATCCGCGAAATGCCGCTTTTCAGCCGGGCAAGCGCGAGAGATTTGCCATGTGCAGGAACAATTTCTGCAGCGCGGCGAGTAGCGCGAGACGGTTCGCGCGAACGCGCACGTCGTCCGCCATCACGAGCACCTGATCGAAGAACGCATCGAGCGCCGGGCGTAGCGACGCGAGTCGCGTCAGCGCCTCGGCATAACGACGCGCGGTCACGAGTCGTTCGACGTCCTGCCGCAACTCCTCGACCGCGGTCGCGAGCAGCCTTTCGTTCGGGTCGGTGAGCAACCCCGGATCGACGCGCGGGCTCGGTTGCTCGCCCGCCTTCCGCAAGATGTTGGCAATGCGCTTGTTGGCCGCGGTGAGGCCCGCGGCATCGGGTAACTGGAGAAAACTCGCGAGTGCCCGCAGGCGATCGTCGAAGTCGAGCGGCGACGCGGGCCGCGTGTCGAGGACGGCATCGAACATCTCGGTCGTGATGCCGCCCGCGCCCTCGAGATACCAGACGCGCAGGCGCTCCATGGCGTAGTCGTAGATCTCATCGGCGAGCCCTTCGGAGGGGACGTCGAAGGGGAAAGTAAACAAAGCGTACCAAGATAAAGTGAA
>JANLWE010000002.1:0-3452 GCA_031364365.1 Gammaproteobacteria bacterium
AGGGCCGCGACGGCCTTCCCGCGAGCCACCTCGGCTTTCGGCGATTTCGCGGTGAACGCCTTGAGCTCGGTGTCGAAGAACTCGATACGACCCTTGTTCACCTTGATCGCCTGATCCACGTACTCGGTGGCCTGATGGCGCTTTGACGCTCTGAGCGCCGCGGTAGCCTGATCCAGGTAGCCCGGCAGGGCCGCGAGTTGACTGGCGACGCTCTGCAGCCTGTCTTGTTCAGGCGCGAACGTGCCGTGGATCACGTCCGAGAGGCGGCCGGCGATGACCTCGCGCGGGTCGTAGTACGGGAACGAGTCGTAGAGCCGCGGGTCCCACTCCCATTCCCGGATCTCGCGCAGGTAGAGCAGCTCCAGAGCCACACCGTCTGCGAGGATCGCCTGGTCGACCCGTTCGTCGAGGGTCTTGGGCTGATAGCCCTGGATTCGAGCGGAGAGCGCGACGAGTTCCTTCTCGCGTTCTTGACGCGCCGCATCAGACAGATCCGGGAGCTGACCGTCGTAGCGATGGTCGCCCATGAACGTGGCCAGGTGTGGCTTGGCTCGAAACAGGCCTTCGAGGTAGCTCTGCGTGAGCGGGTGGTCGGCCAGCGCGGCGGGTGGGGCCGCGACGATCAACCCGATCAACAGTGAGACGCTCGCGAATCGCATGACCGGTCCTCCTCTCTGGCTGTTGAGACTACATACATAGAGGATTAGATTATCAATCCCCCGAGAATCGACCCCAACAACGGATGGGCATGTCAATGAAATCCCGAACCATTACGACCGTACTGCTGGCCAGCATCGTTGCAGCGTGCTCGACCGAGACACCAGTGGTTGAAGTCACGGGCTCTTGTGCCGATGTCTACGCTTCGCAGGTATGCACATGGGCAAAGACGCAGGGCAGTGACCTGCTCGAAGTCGGTGCCGTGGTCCCCATCGGCAGTATTGAGAACTCGCCTGCGGAACAGCCGATGGTGTGGCCGCCTGTTGCGGTCGCAGTGCTCGACATCCCGGAAGTGGCTCAACAGAAGAGCGGCCTTACACACTTCACGATGTACTGGGAAGCCGGCGGACATCCGCCCGCTGCATTCCTGACGCCGCATTTCGACTTTCATTTCTACACGATCACCGCCGCAGAGCGCAGTGCGATCGACTGCGTCGATCTCAGCAAGCCGGCAGAGTTGCCAGCCACGTACGCACTGCCGGACATCCAGTTGCCACCGCACATGGCCGAGATGATGGGCGTGCCTGTCTTGACCGGATTGTGCGTGCCGCAAATGGGAATGCATGCGATTCCTGCGCCGGACGTCGAGAGCACGGAGCCGTTCCACGCCAGCATGGTTGTCGGGTACACACGCGGCAAGCCAATTTTCATTGAGCCGATGGTGGCCAAGACGATGCTGCTGGAGAGCAAATCATTCGACCTTGTGATCCCGCAGATACCCGGGCTCGCGGGCGCGCACCCGACGAAGTTTCGCGCGGAATATGATGCGACCAGGCAGGAGTACCGAATGACCTTCTCGGCGTTTGCGACTGGCAGCTGAACCGCTGGTTGAGCCGGATGACAATGTCGTCGGTGTGCAGGGCCGAAAAATGAGTGTGGAGCGAATTGATCTTGAACTTGGCGCGAGGCCGGGCATGAGCGTGAACATGCCACGATCGCTGGGCTTCTGGCGCTGTTGGGGACTGGTCGTGGGCGGGACCATCGGTTCCGCGGTGTTCATGATGCCGGCGGTGATGGCGCCTTACGGCGGACTCGGCCTGTTGAGCCTCGTCTTCGCGACACTGGGGGCGCTCTGTGTTGCGCTGATGTTCGGCGCACTGGCGCGCCGCGTGACACTCACCGGTGGAATGTATGCCTACACCCGCGCAGGATTCGGCGATTTCGCGGCCTTCCTGGTGGCGTGGAGCAGTTGGATCAGTGTCTGGGTGGCCTGCGCGGCCATCGCCATTGGCTTCGTCGCCTACCTCGGGGCCGTCGTGCCGGCGATCGGCACTCGTCCTGTGCTGGGTGCGCTGTCCGGCCTGGCGCTGATCTGGATCCTGGTCGGCATCAACATCCTGGGCGTGCGCGAGTCCGGCGTCGTCGGCCTGGTGACCACGATCCTCAAGTTAACCCCGCTCGTGTTGATCGGCATCGCAGGCCTGTGGTTCATTGAAAGCGAAAACCTGCCCGCGATGCATCCCGGCGAAGGCAGCGCGCTCGTGGTGTTCGCCTCGGTCTTTGCGCTCAGCTTCTGGAATTTCAGTGGCATTGAGACCGCGACAGTGCCGGCCGAGGACACCGTGGATCCGGCGCGGACCATTCCCAGGGCCCTGCTGGCCGGTACGCTGACGGTGGGCGCTGTCTACCTGTTGGTGAGCTTGGTGGCGCTGGGTGTGATGCCCTCGGGCGCGCTCGCGGTTTCGAGCTCGCCGCTGGCCGATGTCGGCACCGTTTTGTTCGGGGGGTTCGGTAGCGACCTCGTGGTTGCCGGAGCGCTGGTGTCGACGGCGGGGGCGCTGCACGTGTCGATCCTGGAAGGCGGACAGATCGCCATGGCCGCGGGACGGGACCGGTTGTTTCCGGCTTTCTTTTCACGGCTTTCGGGCAGGCGCACACCCTGGGTCTCGTATGTGCTGATGGGCGCTTTTGCGAGCCTGCTATTCGTGCTCAACTTTTCGCGCGGACTGGTCGCGGCCTACACCTTTATCGTGCTGATCGCAACGCTCACGCTCATCATCCCGTATGCCTTTTCAGCCGTGGCCAGCCTGATCCTGCAACTGCGCGACCCGGTGGCCAGCCGCGCACAGCGCTGGCGCGAGGCGTTGGTCGCCATGATCGCGTTCGGCGTCTGCTTCTGGGTGATCGCGGCATCCGGCATGGAGACGGTCTACTGGGTGTTCCTGCTCTTGATGTTGGGGCTGCCGGTGTATGTCGTCATGGTGTCGAAAAGATCTCGGGAGCCGACCTGCACCTGAAACTCACATTTGATACAGACGCGCGATTGGCTTTGACAGAAGCACTCTCAGCAGTTACACCAAGCGGGCACTTTTCATCCTCACCAGGAGAGACTGCATGAGCGGACCCACGAATGCGCTTGACCAGGGCTCGATCCCCGAATTCAAGCAGATCATGGGTCACCCCGGCCCGCTCTGGATGCTGTTCATGTCGGAGTTCTGGGAACGCTTCGCGTTCTACGGCATTCGCTGGGCACTGGTGCTCTACATCGTGGCGCAATTCCACGGCGGTGATCAGTCGGGCCAGGCCGACGCCAACCTGACCTATGGTTCCTACCTCGCGCTGGTATACGCCGGCGCGATTTTCGGCGGCTATATCGCCGACAAGATCATCGGCTGTCAACGTTCGATCCTGCTCGGCGCCGTGTTCATGGCCGCCGGCCTGTTCATGATCACAATGCCGGACCCGATGCTGTTCAAGTTCGGACTCGCCACCATCATCGTCGGCAACGGTTTGTT
>JANLWE010000004.1:0-8784 GCA_031364365.1 Gammaproteobacteria bacterium
TGTTGCGCGCCGATCCCTTCGCCACCGCCCATACCACGGGCAGCTCGCGGTCGGCGCGCACGCCGCTGACCTGTTCTGCATTGAGAGCGAGGTCGTCGCCGAGAATTCCCGACGTCTTCTTCGCGGCGACCTTGGACATCACCGACACGTCGTCGAGGATCGTGGCGATGTCGTCGAGCAGCAAGAACAGGCTGGAGGCCATCAGATCGGTGGCTTGCGCTCGTAGCCGAGCTTTTCACAGCGCTCGAGGTAGCGAGCCCACTTCCTGTCGTACTGCTCGCCGAGTTCGCGAAGATAGGTCCAGCTGTAAAGGCCGGTGTTGTGACCGTCGTCGAAATGCAGCCGCACGGCGTAGACCCCGACCTGCTCGACCTGCGTGACCTGGACCGCTTCCTTGGCAAGCTCGAGCTTGCCTTCGCCGCCGCCGTGGCCACGCACCTCGGCGGAGGGCGAATAGACACGCAGGTATTCGAACGGCAGCGAGTATTGCGTGCCGTCTTCCCAGGCGACCTCGACGACCCGGGTCTTCTTCTTGACCGTGATTCCGGTGGGCGCCTGCATCTACTTGCGACGCCTCGCGCGTGGGTGGGCTTCGTCGTAGACGCGGGCCAGGTGCTGGAAATCGAGGTGTGTGTACACCTGTGTCGTACTGATGTCGGCATGACCGAGGAGTTCCTGCACGCCGCGCAGATCGCGACTCGACTCGAGCAGGTGCGTCGCGAAGGAATGGCGGAGCAGATGCGGATACACCGGCACGTTGAGGCCGACCTTCACGGCCCAGCGTCCGATGCGCCGCTGGATCGCGCGCGCGCCGAGACGCCGGCCGTTCTGCCCGACGAAAAGTGCGCTGCCACCGCCCTTGACGAGGCCCGCACGGTCTCCGAGCCAGGCGCGAAGCGCGGCGACGGCCTGCTTGCCGACGGGGAGTATCCGCGTCTTCGAGCCCTTGCCGAGCACGCGCACGGTGCGATCGGCGAGATCGAGATCGGCAACATCGAGGCCGGCGAGCTCCGCAAGGCGCAGCCCGGACGAATACAGCAATTCGAGCATCGCGTGATCGCGACGCGTCAGCGCATCGGTCGGCTTGCGCCCGAGCAGGCTCGCGACCTGGTCGACATCGAGCGTTTTCGGCAATCGTTTCGCGGCCTTGGGCGCGCGGATATCGGCGGCGGGATTCGCCTCGACCACTTTCTCGCGGATCAGGTAATTGAAGAAACCGCGCACTGCGGACAGCCGGCGCTGGACGCTTCGCGGTCCCAGGCCGTCTCGGTGCTCGCGCGCGGCAAACGTGCGCACATGGAAATTGTCGATCTGTTTCCAGCCCGCGATCCGCTCGGAATCGCAATAGGCGACGAGCGCGTCGAGATCGCGGCGATAAGCGGATTCCGTATGCGGCGAGAGCCTGCGCTCGGTCCGCAGGTGGGCCAGGTAGCGCCCGATCCACGCGACGGCCTTGCCGTGCATCAGTCGCCGGCGAGTGCGGCGGCGATCAGCTCCCCGATGTGCGCGAGGAAGTCCGTGCTCATGGTGGGATTGAAGCGCTGACTGTCGTTCGAGCCGCAGGCCAGGAGGCCAAGGCTCCCTTTGGCGCCGAGCGGCACGAGCGCCACCGACCCGACTTCCGCCACGGCATCGGCGCCGAACAGGAATTCGCGCTGTGTGTCGCGCAGCTGACCGCAGCGGGGTTTGCCGGCGCTGAAGAGCGTCTCGAACGAGCGCAACTCCGCCGCATCGGCAGGAACGATCCGGAGGAAACGGCTCTCCGCGATGCCGGCAGGAGCGCGGGCGGCCATCAGCACCAGCACCGACTGGCCGGCGCCGAAATCCTCGCGCAGTGCCGCTTCGATTGCGGTGATCACCGCTGTACGGTCACCCGCTGCGATGAGGCGTCGCGCCATCGCGAGCACGCGCGTGCCGAGTGCGTCGTTTTCGCGCGCGACATCGACGAAATCCTTGACCTTGCGCTCGAGCTGACGGTTGCGCTCGCGGAGCACTTCGACCTGGCGTTCGAGCAGGGAGACGGTGGAACCTCCGCCGCGCGAATCCGGCAGGCGGATCTTCGCGAGGAGCTGCGCGTGACGATCGAAGAACTCGGGTGTTGCCGTGAGATAGGAGGCGAGGGCGGCCTCGTCGACCTCAACGATTTCGACGCCGCGAACCGGTCGTGTCGTCATAGCGTGACTTCTCCCTCGAATGCCCGTTCCGCCGGCCCGGTCATCCAGATCAGTTCCCCGGGTCCTTTCCATTGTATGTCGAGACGGCCCCCGGGTAGGTCGACCCGCACATTTTCGTCCAGCAGGCCATGGCGGCGCCCGACCGCGACCGCGGCGCAGGCGCCAGTGCCGCAGGCGCGGGTCTCACCCGTGCCGCGCTCATGCACACGCAGGCGAATGTGCCCCCGGTCGACGACTTCCATGAAGCCGACATTGGTGCGCTTCGGAAAGCGCGGGTGATTCTCGATCGCGGGGCCGAGCCGGGCGACAGGCGCGTCGGCGACCGCGGGCACCCGCATCACGGCATGCGGATTGCCGACCGAGACGGCGCCGACCTCGACCTCGCTCGCGCCGACGCTGAGCGGATAAACATAAGCCTCGCCGCTCGCCTCGAATGGCAGCGAAGCCGGCTCGAAATCGGGCACGCCCATGGTTACCGACACCTGCTTGCCGTTCATTCGCGTCTGCACCAGGCCGCCCGGGCTGTCGAGCACGAGACCCGCCTGGTCGCCGCCGCGCTCGCGCAGGAAACGCGCGATGCAACGCGCACCGTTGCCGCATTGTTCGACCTCGCGGCCATCGGCATTGAAAATGCGGTAATAGACGGCAGTCCCGGGCCGGCGGGGCGGCTCGAGCATCAGGGCCTGGTCGAAGCCGATGCCGGTAAAGCGGTCGGCAAGGCGGCGAATGGTGTCCGCGTCGGGGGCGCCGGCGGCGGGCGCGTCGAAGAGAATGAAGTCGTTGCCGAGCCCATGCATCTTCGTAAAGCGCATCTGGGGATTCTAGCGCGGCAGCCGCTAAAATGCCGCGTGGCCACCCGCTCTCCCCGTGTCGGTTTCGTCAGCCTCGGCTGCCCCAAGGCGCTCGTGGATTCCGAGCGGATCCTCACGCAGCTGCGTGCCGAGGGCTACGAGGTCGCGCCGACCTACGAGTCGGCCGACCTGGTCGTCGTCAATACCTGCGGCTTCATCGACGAGGCCGTGCACGAATCGCTCGATGCGATCGGCGAGGCGCTTGCGAAGAACGGGCGCGTGATCGTCACGGGTTGTCTTGGCGCGAAGCCCGCGAAGATCACCGAGCGGCATCCCTCGGTGCTGCGCGTGACTGGCCCGCAGGCCTACGAAGAGGTGGTCAACGCCGTGCACGAGTTCCTGCCGCCGAAGCACGACCCGTTCATGGATCTCGTGCCGCCGCAGGGTGTGCGCCTGACGCCGCGGCATTACGCCTACCTCAAGATCTCGGAAGGCTGCAATCACCGCTGCCGCTTCTGCATCATCCCGTCGATGCGCGGCGACCTTGCCAGCCGCCCGATCGACCAGGTCTTGAATGAGGCGATCCGGCTCCGCAATGCCGGCGTACGTGAACTGCTGGTGATCTCGCAGGACACGAGCGCTTACGGCGTGGATCTCAAATTCCGCCCTGCGACCTGGGGCAGCCGCGAGATCCCGACCCGCTTCATCGATCTGGTACGCGAGCTCGGCGAGATCGGACCCTGGGTGCGGCTGCACTATGTCTATCCGTATCCACACGTGGACGACGTGATCCCGCTGATGGCGGAGGGGAAGGTGCTGCCATATCTCGACGTGCCGTTCCAGCACGGCAGCCCGCGCGTACTGAAGCTGATGCGCCGGCCGGCGCATGCGGTGAACACGCTCGCGCGTATCAAGAGCTGGCGCGAACAGTTGCCGCAGATGACGATCCGCAGCACCTTCATCGTCGGATTCCCCGGCGAGACCGAGGAGGATTTCCAGATCCTCCTCGATTGGCTCGAACAAGCGGAACTCGACCGGGTCGGCTGTTTCAGGTACTCGCCGGTCGAGGGCGCCGCGGCGAATGCGTTGCCGGATCCGGTGCCGGATGCGGTCAAGGAGGAGCGTTGGCACCGCTTCATGCAGGCGCAGCAGAAGATCAGCGCGCGCCGGCTCGCTGCGCGCGTCGGGCGCCGCATGCGTGTGCTGGTGGATTCGATCGAGGGTGACGTCGCGATTGCACGCAGTGAAGCCGATGCACCCGAGATCGATGGCGTCGTGCGAATCAAGGGCAGGGGTACCGCCGCGTTGCCGGTCGGCGAATTCGCGGACGTACAGATCAGCGCGGCGTCCGAGTACGACCTTGAAGCCCGGCTTGCGTGAATGAATCCGGAATTCTTCCGCCTGCGCGCCTTGCGTGCCGACATCACGACGCTTGCCGTGGATGCGATCGTAAACGCGGCGAATGAGACGCTTTTGGGTGGCGGCGGCGTCGATGGCGCGATTCATCGGGCGGCGGGACCCGGACTGCTGGCGGAATGCCGGCGGCTCGGCGGCTGCGCGACGGGCGATGCGAAGATTACGACCGGCTATTGCCTGCCGTCACGGCATGTGATCCATGCGGTCGGGCCGGTCTGGCGCGGCGGCGATGCGAATGAATCGGCGCTTCTTGCCTCATGCTACCGGCGTTCGCTCGAGATTGCCGATGCCAACGGACTCGAGACTATCGCGTTTCCGTCGATCAGCACCGGCGTCTACGGCTATCCGGCACAGCCTGCGGCCCGGATCGCGATCGCCACCGCGGGCGAGTTCGGTCCACGTGCATCGAAGTTGCGCGAAGTCGTATTCTGCTGCTTCTCGGCGGCGGACCTGACGATTTACCGGGAGCTTCTGCACTCATGATCGACGGCGACTCGCTTCCCACGATCGACGCGCCCCGTGTGCGGCTGCGGTGGCTGACGGAACGGGACATCGATGCGCTGTTCGCGGTATTTTCCGATCCGCGGATGATGCGCTACTGGTCGACGCCGGCGATCAAGGAGCGTGCGGAGGCACACGCGTATCTGTTGAGAATCCACGAAGGATTCACCAGCAAGTCGGCCTTCCCATGGGGCGTCGAGCGCAAGGACGATGGACAGGTGATGGGCACCTGCACGCTGTTCCACATCGATGCCGCAAACATGCGCGCGGAACTCGGTTACTGCCTCGCCAGCGCCTACTGGAGCCAGGGCTACATGCGAGAGGCGCTGACCGCGCTCCTCGATTTTTCGTTCGGAACGCTCAGGCTGCGCCGGCTCGAAGCCGACGTCGATCCGCGCAACGGGAACTCGATGCGCATTCTCGACAAGCTTGGATTCAAGCGCGAGGGGTTGTTGCGCGAACGCTGGAATGTGGACGGCGAAATCCAGGACTCCTTCTTCCTCGGTCTGCTGGCGAAGGAATGGGGCGGCGGTAACGGCAGATGAGCGGCATTACGGTCGTGCCGTTTCGTCGCGAGCTGGCGGGTGATTTCCGCAGGCTCAATCTCGACTGGATCGAGCGGCTGTTCGCGGTCGAAGCGGCGGACCGCAAAGTGCTTGACGACCCGGAAGCGGCGATCGTCGCAAAGGGCGGCATGATATTTTTCGCGCTCGACGGCGAGGCAGTCGTCGGCACCGCAGCGATCATTCGCTTCAGCGATGTTCGCTTCGAGCTCGCCAAGATGGCGGTCGCAGGCACACACCAGCGCCGCGGCATCGGCGAATTGCTGGGCCAGGCCTGCAAGGACTGGGCGACGGGGAAAGGCATGCAGACCGTTTTTCTGGAGACCAACAGCCGCCTCGCCAATGCGATCCGCCTCTATGAACGCCTGGGTTTTCGCCACGCGGTCGACCCGCATCCGTCGGATTACGCGCGCTCGGATGTCTACATGGAAATGCCAATCGATCAGAGTGGAGATTAGGTGACTCATGCACAAGAGCAAGCTCGCGGGATTCATCATTGACTGCAAGACGGACGATCTGGAAGGCGCGGCGGCCTTCTGGTCGGCGGCACTCGGCATGAAGACACGCTCATTGCCGGGAGTGGAAGGCGAAAACTACATCCGCCTGCTCGATGAGGAGGACCGGCTTCACATCGAGGTGCAGGCCGTCAAGCACGACAGTCGCGTGCATCTCGACATCGCGGCCGACGACGTCGAGGCCGAAGTGAAGAGGCTCGAGAAGCTCGGTGCCAGGCGGGTCGCAAAGGTTCGCGACTGGGTCGTCATGGAAGCGCCAACCGGTCAGCGATTCTGCGTCGTGCTTGGCAAGAGCGAGGGCTTCACGAAGACGGCCAGGACGTGGGAGTAGCCGCGGAGCAAAGCCCGTTGTTCGTAAAAGTGTGCTGCATCCAGGATCTCGACGAGGCGCGGCTTGCGATTTCGGCCGGCGCTTCCGCCATCGGGCTCGTCTCGGAAATGCCCAGCGGTCCTGGTCCGATCGGCGAAGCGCAAATCGCCCGCATCGCGGCCGCCGTGCCGGCTCCGATCGAGACCTTTCTCCTGACCGCACTTTGCGAGGCGGAAGGAATCGCAGAGCAACACCGTCGCTGTGGAACGACGGCCGTGCAACTCGTAGACCACCTGACTGAGCCCGAGTTGCGGCGCCTGCGCAAATTGCTGCCGAGGACGCGGCTGGTCCAGGTGATTCACATCGTGGGTCCCGAGTCCGTCGACGAGGCGCAAGTCGCGGCCGAATTCGTCGACACGCTGCTGCTGGATTCGGGTAATCCGCGACTCGCCGTAAAAGAACTGGGCGGCACCGGCCGTGTACACGACTGGACGCACAGCCGGCGCATCCGCGAAACTACAGGAGTTCCCGTGCTGCTTGCAGGCGGACTGCATCCCGGCAATGCGCGCGCCGCCATGGAGTGCGTGCGGCCAGCGGGACTCGACGTTTGTAGCGGCCTGCGCACTGACGGCAGGCTGGATGCAGGGAAGCTGGGGGATTTCTTCAAGGCGATTCATTGAAACCACCGGAGAACGAGCATGATCGGATATGTGTGTCTGGGCACCAACGACCTGAAGCGCGCTGCGGCGTACTACGACAAGCTGCTCGCTGAAATTGGCGGGAAGCGCTTCATGGAATTCGAGACTTTCATCGCGTGGAGCGCCGGACGTAACTCGCCGGGGCTCGCACTGACAAAACCGTTCGACGGCAAGCCCGCAACCGTCGGCAATGGTGTCATGGTTGCGCTGGCCGTCGACAGCCCCGCAAAAGTCGATGCGCTTTACCGCAAGGCGATCGAGCTCGGCGGTACAGACGAAGGCCCGGCCGGGCCACGTGGCGACGATTTCTACGCCGGGTATTTTCGCGATCCTGACGGCAACAAGTTGAGCTTCTTTCACATGAAATGAGTAGTCGCGCTCCATATTCGATTTCGACCGTCGCCGGCTGGGCCGACATGGACGCGAACGCGCACTTGGCGAACTTCGCCTATGTCAGCAAGTGCGTGGATTCGCGCATGAGTTTCTTCAACCAGAACGGCTTCCCGGTGACCGAGTTCGCGAAGCGCCGATTGGGGCCGGTCGTGCGCCGCGATGAGCTGGAATACTTCCGCGAGATCGCGCTCCTCGAGCCGATCTCGGTCACGCTCGCGCTCGGCGGCATGGCGGTGGACGGCTCGCGCTTCCGGTTGGTCAACGAGGTATTGAATGCCGAGGGGAAGCTGGCGGCATTCAATAAGATGCCTCCCGCGGCAGAGTTCGAGCAGCTGCCCTCGAGCATCCGGAAATGAGCGCATATAGCGGCCGCTGCCACTGCGGGGCAGTGGGATATGAGTACGAGACCGCAAAGGCTCCCGCCGACTGGCCGATGCGAGCCTGCCAGTGCAGTTTTTGCCAGAAGCACGGTGCGGTTTACACATCCGATCCTGCCGGGTCCCTGCGGTGGGCCCACGAAGAACCCGCGCTGCTTTCGCGTTACCGCTTCGGGCACAAGACTGCGGACTTTGTGTTCTGTGGCCGTTGCGGCGGCTATCTCGGCGCCATGACCGAGGAGAGTGGGCAGACGCTCATGGTGATCAACACGCGCTCGCTCGATCCGCGGCCGGAGGGCCTGCCGGCGGCGCAGCCGATGTCTTACGAGGGTGAGGCGAGCGGTGATCGCACCACGCGCCGGTCCGCGCGGTGGACGCCAGTCATTCCGCTTGGGAAATGAGCGCAGCCCAGCGGGGATCGGAATGAAGCGCTTTCAGGAAGGGCGATAAGTTCGCCTCGATCTGAAAATACGACACGACAGGCAGCTCTGAATCCGGGCCGCGCTCAAGCGCGTCTTTTTTCCCCGCCAGCGTTGCAAACGCCTCCTCGGTCATCCCGAGAAAAGCCTGCACTTCCGCCAGCCTGATATCGTCCATGACACCGCCAGCGATGCTGTCCGCGGCTTCACTTCGCCGCCGGATCAGCCGCGCAAGCGCGGCATCCGCTTCCGCCCGGTGGTCTGGCGCCCGGTACAGCAGCGCCAGTCCATGATCCCGATACTTGCCTTCAGGCATTCGCGTAACGGCTGCATAGGCTTCGGCGTCGCGTCCCTGCAGCACGTGAATGCGAACAAGTTCGATCTCGACGTCCAGACCGGCGTCCGGATTCAGCTCCAGTACGCTTCGATACTCCGACATCGCTTCGTCAAATCGGCCGCCGGCAAGAAGCACCACGGCGAGATTCTGCCGGGCCCCATGATTGAGGGGATCCCGGGTGACAATCCGGCGTTGAATTGCGATTGCCTCGTCGATGTCGCCTTCGCCATAGGACACGCTACCTGCCAGCACCATCGGCTCATTGGGGTCGAGCGCCATGGCAATGCGGT